>NZ_JAOBSQ010000034.1:0-134209 GCF_025246485.1 Acidovorax sp. K2F | reverse complement strand
ATCCAAACCATCGCCGCACAGCGCAAGAAGCCGCGCTGATCGACGCCTCGCGTACATTCCGGGTATCTCATTGCAAACCCTACTCCATGCCGCATCAACACCTCCAGGACAAAGCCTTTTTGCTGCTGCTCACCCTCGTCACCGTCGCGTTCGGAGCGATCCTGTGGCAGTTTCACGGAGCCGTTTTCTGGGGCGTCATCCTCGCCATTCTTTTTGCCCCACTGCACCGCAAACTGCTGCGAAAAATGCCCAAGCGGCCCACGCTCGCGGCCTTATGCACACTCGGTTTGTGCCTTGTGGTGGTGATCCTGCCGATGACGGCCATCACGGTGTCGCTCATTCAGGAGGCCACCGCAATTTACGAACGGGTGCGCTCAGGTCAAATCAATTTTGGGCTGTACCTGCAGCAGGTCATTGCTGCACTGCCAGCTTGGGCTGTCGGCCTGCTTGACCGCCTCCAACTGACCAGCGTAGGCGAGCTGCAGCAAAAGCTCTCGTCCTTCGCGGTACAGGCCAGTCAATTCGTTGCGACACAGGCGCTCAGCATCGGTCAAAACACCCTGGAGTTCATTGTCAGCTTCGGCATCATGTTGTACCTGTTGTTCTTCCTGCTGCGAGACGGAGCCAGTCTGGCACAGCGTATCGGGCAGGCCACCCCCCTGGAAGAAGCGCACAAGCGCCAGTTGGTCGGTAAATTCACGACCGTGATCCGTGCCACGGTCAAAGGCAACATTGTGGTGGCGGCTTCTCAGGGCGCGCTGGGCGGCATGATTTTCTGGATCCTGGGCATCCAGGGACCAGTGCTGTGGGGGGTGCTCATGGCCTTCCTGTCCCTCTTACCAGCTGTGGGCGCCGGGCTGATCTGGGTGCCTGTGGCCATCTACTTTCTGGCAACAGGCGCTGTGTGGCAAGGCGTGGTGCTGACTGCATTCGGCATCTGCGTGATCGGACTCGTGGACAACATATTGCGCCCCATCCTGGTGGGCAAAGACACCAAGATGCCCGACTACATCGTGCTGATCTCTACACTGGGCGGCATGGCCTTGTTCGGACTCACGGGGTTTGTGATCGGTCCAGTGATAGCTGCACTGTTCATGGCCAGCTGGGACCTTTTTTCACCACCGCCGAAGACGGACGCACCCACCCGGTGATCCCCTCCAGCCTCGGCCACATTTACCAGTCAGGGGCATCGATGGCCTTTGACTGGCGCTTTAAATGGCCGCCAAAAACAAAAGCCTCCCAAGGGAGGCTTTTGGCTGAAAACACATTCAATGATGCGCTTTGAATCGGGTGGTAGGACGTACAAGATTCGAACTTGTGACCAACGGATTAAAAGTCCGCTGCTCTACCAACTGAGCTAACGTCCCGACCGATTGCAGCTATCGTGTCGATTGCTGCAAAGCCTTGAATTATAGCGTCTTTTTTCCAGCCGATTTGGAATTGGTTGCAAGTTTATCGAGCACCCACCCTGCGGCACATTGGCCGAAGGTCGCGGTCACAGCGACCACCGAGCCGTAGCCGTGGCAGTTCAAAGAACCATCGCCATCGATATTGCAGGAAGCATCTGGCGGAGCTACGGCCTCACGGCTGAAAACGCAGGTGACCCCGATCTTCTTGCCCTCCCGCGGTGCTCCGTGGTGTTTGCGCAGCTGATAGCGCATTTGGGCCAACAGCGGGTCATGGGTGGTCAGTGCGAGATCATCCACATCCACCTTGTGCGCATGCCGCTTGCCCCCTGCTGCACCCACGGTGATGTGCAGCACCCCATGGGCCTGCGCCCATATGGACAGTGCAGTTTTGGCTTTGATCTGGTCACAGGCATCAATGAGAGCGTCTACGGGCGTTTGCAGCAAGGCAGGCCAGTTTCCAGGCTCCACAAACTCCTCCACGCAATGAACGATGCAGTCCGGGTGGATTTGTGCGATGCGATCACGCATGGCCAAAACCTTGGCCTGTCCCACCGTATCGGTGAGCGCATGGATCTGTCGGTTGATGTTGGATTCAGCCACATGGTCCAAGTCGATCAGGGTAATTTGCGCGACGCCGCTGCGCGCCAGGGCCTCTGCGGCCCACGACCCGACTCCACCAATACCAACCACGGCCACGTGCGCGGAGCGAATTCTGGCTGCGCCCTGCACTCCGTAGAGCCGCTGAAGCCCACCAAAGCGGCGCTCCGAAGCGTGCTCCGCACCACCATCTGGCGCAGCCTGCGAGGCAAAAGCCACATCACCCGCCATCACTTGAGCCGGGACAGGCGTTCTTTAGCGGCCACAGCGGCCTCAGACTGCGGATAAGCCCGGATGAGGTCTTCCAGTGTCTTGCGCGCGGTGCGTGTGTCTTTGAGCTCAATCTGGCAATTGGCGATGGACAGAGCTGCCTCGGGCGCACGAGCGTGCGTGGGGGCGTCGGTCAGCATTTGTTTGAAATTGCCGATGGCTTCCTTGTACTCACGCGTAGCGTACTGGGCATTTCCCAACCAGAAACGCGCAGAGGGCACGTAGCCGCTGCGCGGATACTGCCGCACAAAGCCCGCGAAAGCGACACTTGCATCGGGGAATTTGCCGGAGCGAAAGACAGCCAGAGCCGCCTCAAAATCCCGCTTTTCGGCAGGATCTGCCTGGAAATCGCGGCCATCCACATTGACCTTGATGGGCTCAAACTGCCGCAATCGCTCATCCACACCCTGCGCGATGTCTTTCTGCCGACGCTGCAGTTCACTGACATCGCGCAACAGCTGCTCGTTCTGGCCGTTGAGTTTGGCCTGCTCGGCACGCAAGGTCTCGATCTGCGTCTGCAAATCCAGCAGACTGCGGCGCAACTGAGCGTTTTCTTCGCCCAGCTTGCGCACCTCTTCGGCAGAACGCTGCTGAGACAACTGCAGCCCATCAACGCGCTGTCGCATCTCCAGGATAGCCCGTCGCGCTTCGCCATCTTCAAAGATGGCGGCATGGGCAGAAGACATCGACACAGCGAGCAGTGCCGCCGTGACCAGCGCCCGCAACGAGAAAACCGGTGCAGCGGATGTCATTAACGGTACGACAGTTCAGCACGGCGGTTCTGGGCGCGTGCATCTTCGGTAGCGCCTTGGGCTGCAGGCTTTTCCTTGCCAAAACTCACGGCCTCGACCTGGCTGTCAGGCACGCCCAGCAAGCCCAGCGAACGGCGCACTGCTTCTGCACGCTTCTGGCCCAGTGCCAGGTTGTACTCGCGGCCACCACGGTCATCCGTGTGGCCTTCGATCATGACCTTGCGGTTGGGGGCCGCTTTGATGAAGCGGGAATGCGCTTCAATCAGCGACTGGAACTCGGGTTTGATCACGTAGCTGTCGTAATCAAAGTACACGACGCGCGCGACCCCCACGGGGCCTGCACCGTCACGGCCGGACTGGCCGAGGTCCACGCCCGCCACGCCGCTTTGCGATGTATTGCCGGAGTTGGCACCGTTGTTGGCTCCACCCATGGTGGAGGTGGCATTTTTGTCTTCGACCGGCACATCATCCAGCTTAACGCCAGAGCTGCAGCCAGCCATAAGAGCGGCAACGGTGAGGGCAAGGGTAATACGTTTCATCATCCAAATTTCTCCTGAAGGCTTGATAACTGAAAGTGCAGATAAGTTCATTGCTTTTGGAACGGGCCCCAGTCCGGCTCGCGGATGTCGCCCGCCTGACCGGCGAGACGCGCCTTGATCTTGCCGTCCAAGGTGGTGGTCATGAGGGCTTCACGGCCCTGCTGTTGGGTCGCGTAAACAATGAGCCGGCTGTTGGGCGCAAAGCTGGGATTTTCGTCCGCCGTCGTATCTGTCACCGCATTGACGGTGCCCGTGGACAGATCCATCACATGCAGCTTGAATGCGCCACCCACGCGGGAGATGTAGGCCAGCCAGCGACCGTCGGGACTCACGCTGGGCGAGATGTTGTAGGTGCCAGTGAAGGTCACGCGCTCCGCATTGCCACCGGACGCACCCACCTTGTAGATTTGCGGGGCACCGCCCCGATCGCTCACAAAGAAAATGCTGCGGCCATCGCCCGAGAACACAGGCTCGGTATCGATGCCTGCGCTTTGCATCAGACGGCGCGGCTCGCCGCCGTTGGCATCAATGGTGTACAGCTGCGAGCCGCCATCGCGGCTCAACGTGACTGCCAGCGTACGGCCATCCGGCGCCCAGGCTGGCGCACTGTTGGAGCCACGGAAGTTCGCGATCAGGCGCCTGCGACCTGTGGCCACATCGTGCACATAGACCACCGGCTTGCGCGACTCGAACGACACATAGGCCAGCTGCCCCCCGTTGGGCGACCATGCAGGCGAGATGATGGGCTCGGGGCTGGACAGTGCGGACTGGGCGTTCTCGCCGTCGGCATCCGCGACCCAAAGGCTGTAACGGGGGCCGGTTTTGGTCACATAGGCAATGCGCGTCGAGAAGATACCGCGCTCACCCGTGAGCTTTTCGTAGATGAAGTCGGCAATGCGGTGCGACACCAGGCGCAGGTCGCCCTGCGTGACCACAAAACTCTGTCCGCCCAGGTCTTGGCCCTTGACCACATCCCACAAACGAAACCGCACATCAAAACGCCCATCAGCCAAACGCGTGACGCTGCCAGTGGCCAGTGAATCCGCACTTTTCTGGCGCCACAGTGCGACGTCTGGCCGCGCGGTTTCGTCCAGCGTTGCGCCGGAGGCGTCAATGGCGCGGAACTGCCCGCTTCGCTCCAGGTCGGCCTGGACGATGGCCGCAATTTTTTGGGGCGATTGCGCCTCGCCCCGAAACGGAGCAATGGCGATGGGCAATTGGGTCAGCCCAACGCCGGTGACTTCCACACGGAATTGAGCAAGCGCTGGAATGGATGGTGAGGCGATGAGTGCGGCCAGCAACTGGCGGCGCAGGGGAAGCAGCGGAGCTGCAGAAGATGGGTGTTGGGAGATTCGATCTGTGGTCATTGGCATCCAGCAGTGGCCGAACAAGTGCCGAAAGGGCAAACCCGAATGTTACACACAGCGGCGAGCCCCCTGTGACAAACTGTGCGCGACACACCCTGCCGGAAAGGCTGCGCACGGCACAAACGTAGAATCCGGGCGACATGCAAGCCACCGACACGGGCACCAAGCCTGCCTCAGCCCCTACTCCCCCCACAACCTTGATGGCGCGCCTGAAGCGGCTGTCGGTGTACTTTGGCGACCAGCGAATGGCCTGGAGTCTGGCCATTGTTGCAACCTTGGTGGGCGCAATCACCGAACCCCTGATCCCTGCCCTTCTGCAGCCGCTGCTGGACAAGGGCTTTACCCAAGGCACCTTGCAGCTGTGGATGGTGCCCCTGGCAATTCTGGGGGTTTTCTTCGTCCGCGGTGTAGCCCAGTTTGTGGGTCAATATGCACTGGCGCGCATCGCCAATGAAGGCATGCTGACACTGCGTCAGGCGCTGTTTGATCGTGTTCTGGCCGCAGAAATGGGATTGTTTGCGCGCCAGTCGGCCAGCGCCCTCTCCAACACCGTGGTCTATGAAGTGCAGACCGGTGCCACGTTGCTGGTGCAGGCCCTGCTCGGCCTGTCGCGCGATGGCTTCACGCTGGTCGCGCTGCTGGTCTATTTGCTGTACCTCAACTGGCAGCTCACACTGATTGTTGCCGTCGTTGTTCCGGGGGTCGCCTGGATCATGAAGACCCTGTCGCGGCGGCTGTATCACTTGACCAAGAGCAGCCAGCAGGCCACGGATGAGCTGGCCTATGTGGTCGAAGAAAACGTGCTGGCGCATCGTATGGTGCGCCTGCATGGCGCGCAAGGCGGGCAGGCGCAGCGTTTTGCCGACCTGAGCCGCAGCCTGCGACGCCTGGCCATCAAGTCCACCATCGCCTCGGCAGCCATGACACCGCTGACCCAGTTGCTGGCCGCCGCTGCGCTGTCGGTGGTGATCTGCATTGCGCTCTGGCAGAGCCGGGGTGCGGTCGATACAAAGGACGTGACCGTGGGCGGGTTTGTGTCATTTATTACGGCCATGCTGATGCTGATCGCGCCCATCCGGCGCCTGGCTGATGTGGCCAGCCCCGTGACCCGGGGTGTAGCAGCTTTGGAACGCGGCCTGGGGCTGCTGGGCGACACGGGTGCAGAAACTGGTGGCATCTACCGCAAGGACCGCGTGCTAGGCGCACTCACGCTGAGCAATGTCACTGTATCGTTTGGCGCCGACCACGCCCCCGCCCTGGACGGGGTCAACCTGCAGGTGGCCCCGGGCGAGATCGTGGCACTGGTGGGGCCCTCTGGCGCCGGCAAGACCACGCTGGTCAACCTGCTGCCGCGTTTTGTCATGCCTTCGGCGGGCACCATCGCGGTCGACGGGCATGCCTTGCCGGACTGGGACCTGCCCTCCCTCCGATCGCAATTTGCCATGGTGAGCCAAGACGTGGTGATGTTCAATGACACCATTGCCACCAATGTGGCGCTGGGCCAGGCCGTGAACGAAACCCGGGTGCGGGAATGCCTGGCTGCCGCCAACCTGGCAGAACACGTAGCAGGTCTCCCGCAGGGTATCCACACGGTGGTGGGACACAACGCCACGCAGTTGTCGGGTGGGCAGCGTCAGCGGCTGGCCATTGCGCGGGCCCTGTACAAGGACGCCCCCATCCTCATCCTGGACGAGGCGACGTCTGCCCTGGACACCGAATCGGAACGCCTGGTGCAGGAAGCCCTGCAGCGCCTGATGCAGGGCCGCACGACCCTCGTCATTGCGCACCGGCTCTCCACCATCGAGCATGCCGACCGCGTGGTGGTGATGGAGCGCGGGCGCATCGCCGAGCAAGGCACCCACAGCGAGTTAATGGCGCAAGGTGGGCTGTATGCGCGGCTGCAGACACGTGCCGCGTCGGGCTCGGGGACCATCGCTGAGTAAGCAGGCGCGGCACGACTGGTGCTGGCCTTCTCTGATCTCTAAATATTGCCCAGGGCCCGCTCTGCAGCAGCCCGCTATGGGCTGCAGGCGTTTGCCTTGGCTACCACTTGCCCCGGTTGGGCTGGCGCTTCCGAATGGCCGCAGCGATTCTCTCCGCAGACTCGGTACGGCTCACACGCAAGGCGAAATCGGCGGCGGTCAAGCCCAGCTGGTTCTTGAGCGTAGGGTCGGCCCCTTCGTCCAGCAGCAATTGCACGGCCTCGGTAGAGCCGTAATGCGCCGCCATCATCAGCGGCGTGGTGCCGTTGGGCGATGCTGCATCGATGTAGGCGTGGTTTTCGAGCAGCAATGAAATGATCACGGCATGCTGCGGCGAACCTGCCGATGCGGCGTAGTGCAATGGTGTCCACCCCGTCTTGTTGACATCGGCATCGCGCGCGATGAGCGCCTTGACGGCCTCCACGTTGCCCTTGATGGCAGCCATCATCAACGGGCTTTCGTCCTTGGCATTGCGGGCCTCCACATTCAGCCGACGGGATGCCAGCAACGCAGCAACGGCCTTGTTCGCGCCGTTTTGCAGGGCAATCGTGAGCGCCACCTGCCCCTTGGGATCACGGGTGTTCGGATCAAACCCCCGGCGCAGCAGCGCAGTGATTGCATCACCGTCATCGCGCAGGACGGCCACAAAAAAGTCTTCATAGGCACCGGCCCAGGCCCGGACAGACACCAGGCCCAGCGCCACGGCGGCCAAAGCAGAACGTCGTTGCAGGCTCATGCCATCACCTCAGGGAACAAGCGGTCGAAATTGCGGCTGGTGGCCTCCGCCACCACCTCCAGCGTGAGGCCCTTGGTCTCGGCCACCTGCCGGGCCACATGGGGCACATACGACGGATTGTTGGTCTTGCCGCGGTAGGGCACCGGGGCCAGGTAGGGGCTGTCGGTCTCGATGAGCATGCGCTCCAGCGGCACAAAGGCCACCACGTCGCGCAGCTCCTGCGCGCTCTTGAAGGTGACGATGCCCGAGAACGAGATGTAGTAGCCCCGATCCAGCGCGGCCCGCGCAACCTGCATCGATTCGGTAAAGCAGTGGAAAACGCCACCGGCCAGATTGCCTGCGCCATCCTCGCCCTCTTCCTGCAGGATGGCCAGCGTGTCGTCAGAGGCACTGCGCGTGTGGATGATGAGGGGCTTGCCACAGGCGCGCGCCGCGCGGATGTGGGTGCGGAAGCGGTCGCGCTGCCACTCCAGGTCGGCAATGCTGCGCCCGCCCTTGCGATCTTCCATGCCGTAGTAGTCCAGGCCCGTCTCGCCAATCGCCACCACGCGGGGCAGCGCCGCGCGGTCCAGCAGATCCTGCACGCTGGGCTCCGTCACGCCCTCGTTGTCGGGGTGCACGCCCACCGTGCTCCAGAAGTTGTCATGGGCCAGGGCCAAGGCGTGCACGCCCTCGAACTCTTCCATGGTGGTGCAAATGCACAGGGCCCGGGTGACCTGCGCCTCGGCCATGGCCTGGCGGATGGCAGGCAGCTGGCTGACCAGTTCCGGGAAGTTGAGGTGGCAGTGCGAATCAGTGAACATGTGATGAAAAACAAAAAAGCCGACCAGCCAGCGCGGGTCGGCACGGGGGCGGCGGAGGCGCGGTCAGATCGTCTGGGTAGGACGGTCGGAGCCCAGCGCAGTTCCCAGCAATTCCTCGATCTTGGCCTTGAGCTGGCGGGATTTTTCGTCCTTGGGGAACTGGATGCCCACGCCCTGGGTGCGGTTGCCTGCAGCACGGGCCGGTGTCACCCAGGCCACGCGGCCTGCCACGGGGTAGCGCTGGGTGTCGTCGGGCAGGGTCAGCAGCACATACACATCGTCGCCCAGCTTGTAGTCGCGCTGGGTGGGCACGAAGATGCCCCCTTCTGCAAAAAAAGGAATGTAGGCGGCGTAGAGAGCGGCCTTTTCCTTGATGGCCAGCTGCATGACGCTGGGACGGGGCGCGGTGGATGGACTGCTCATGGGTGGGTGTGCGGCTTAGTGTCTGGAGTGTAGGGTGTTTCGCGCCTGGGCGACAAGCGCCTCCAGCATGAGCCCGCCATTGAACGGGTGGTCTGCCGTGCGCGCCGCCTTGGACATTGCGCGAGACCAGCGTGTGAGCGCACCCAGTGGCGGCGTCTTGGGCAGGTCGGCCTGCGCAAAGTAGCGCGGCGCGGCGCCCACGCTGGCGGCCAGCAGGTCGTGGCAGAGCTTTTGCAGCGCGTCGATCACCTGGGCCGGGGCCCAGTCGCCCAGCGCCGTCACATCACCCCGCGCCACGGCCTGGGGCAAGGCGGACCAGGCCTGCGGGCTGCGGCCCGACTGGGCCAGCGCCAGGGCGTCCTCGGGCCGCCCGCCTGCTGCACGCAGAAACGACAATGCCGCATCCCGGGCCACGCCCTGGGCCTGCAACCAGGCCAAGCTGTCGGCCTCCACAGGCCAGACCATGGTGTGGCCCAGGCAGCGGCTGCGGATGGTGGGCAGCAGTTGGTGCGCAGCCTCGCTGGCCAGCACAAAACGCACGTCGCCCGGCGGTTCTTCCAGCGTCTTGAGCAGCGCGTTGGCCGTGACATGGTTCATCTGCTCGGCGGGGTAAACCAGCACGGCCTTGCCTTTGCCACGCGCCGAGGTGCGCTGCGAAAACTCCACCGCATCGCGCATGGCCTCCACGCGGATCTCGCGGCTGGGCTTGCGCTTTTTGTCGTCAATGTCGGCCTGGGCCTTTTCCGACAGGGGCCAGCCCAGCGCCATCATCTGCACCTCGGGCATCAGCACGCACAGGTCGGCATGGGTGCGCACGTCGATGGCGTGGCAGCTGCCGCAGTGGCCGCAGGCGCCCTGCTCTGTCGGCGCATCGCACAGCCATGCGCGCACCATTTCCAGCCCCAGGGTGTATTGCCCCAGGCCCGACGGCCCTTGCAACAGCCACGCGTGGCCGCGCTGGGCCAGCAGGCTGGTGCGCTGCGCAGCGATCCAGGGCGCCAGGGCCACGGCGGTCTCGCTCATTGCGGCCCTCCCTGCGTAGCCACCATGATGGCCAGCCAGCCCTTGCGCACAAACACGCTGGTGAGCTGCTGCCACACGCGGTGGCGGTCCTGCGCCGCATCCAGGCGCGCAAACCGTTGCGGTGCAGCGGCTGCGCGGTCTGCATAGCCCTGGGCGACGCGGCGGAAGAACTCCACCGGTTGGGCCTCGAAGCGGTCAGGCACACGCGCACCGGCCAGCCGCTCGGCCGCCACCTCGGGTGCCAGGTCAAACCACACCGTCAGGTCGGGTTCACGCATCAAACTGGTCTCAGGCGCCAGTCCCGTCTGCGCCAGGCGCTCCAAAGTTGATAGCACACCCAGATCGAAGCCCCGCCCCGCGCCCTGGTAGGCAAAGGTGGCGTCGGTGAACCGGTCGCACAGCACCACGTCGCCACGGGCCAGCGCGGGCTCGATCACGTTGCGCAGGTGGTCGCGGCGGGCCGCAAAGATCAGCAAGGACTCGGTGAGCGCATCCATCGGGTCGTTCAGGACCATCTCGCGCAGCTTTTCGGCCAGCGGCGTGCCGCCGGGCTCGCGGCTCACGGTGACAGTACGGCCCTGGGTGCGGAAGGCCGCGGCCAGGCCTTCGATGTGCGAGGACTTGCCCGCACCGTCGATGCCTTCAAACGTGATGAACAGACCGGGTCGTGACATGGGCGCCTTGGTTCAGGAAACTGTTTATTGCTGCCCGCGCTGGTAGCGGTTGACGGCGCGGTTGTGCTCCTCCAGCGAGGCACTGAAATGGCTGGTACCGTCGCCCTTGGCCACAAAGTAGAGCGCGCGCGTGGCCTGCGGCTGCACGGCGGCCAGCAGCGAGGCCTTGCCGGGCATGGCGATGGGAGTGGGCGGCAAGCCGGGGCGGGTGTAGGTGTTCCAGGGGGTGTCGGTCTGCAGGTCGCGCTTGCGCAGGTTGCCGTCAAACTTTTCGCCCAGGCCGTAGATCACCGTGGGGTCGGTCTGCAGCAGCATGCCCACCCGCAGGCGGTTGACGAACACGCCCGCAATCTGGCCCCGGTCGCTGGCCTTGCCAGTTTCCTTTTCGACAATGCTGGCCAGCGTCAGCGCCTCTTCCGCCGACTTGAGCGGGGTGTCGGCCGCGCGCTGGGCCCAGGCCGCCTCCAGATGGCGGTCCATGGCGTGCATCGCCCGGCGCAGCAAGGCGATGTCGCTGGAGCCTTTGGCGTAGGTGTAGGTGTCCGGGAAGAACCGCCCCTCGGGCGCCACGCCGGGGCGGCCCAGCTGGGCCATCAGCGCCTCGTCGGTCAAGGCGGCAGCATCGTGTTTGATCTGCTCTTCCTTGGCCAGCGCTTGGCGCACCTGGCGCCAGTTCCAGCCTTCAACCAAGGTGAGTGCGCGCAAGGCCTCTTCGCCCCGGGCCAGCTTCTGCAGCAGGCTGATGGGGGTGGTGCCGGGCGGGATTTCGTAGTTGCCCGCCTTGATGGCGCGGTCTTGCCCCGAGACGCGGAACCAGGCGTAGAGCAGGCGCGCGTCCGTCTTCACCCCGGCCGCCACCACATCGCGGGCCACGCCGCGCGGCGTGGTGCCGGGCTCGATGGCCAGCTCCAGCGGCTCGGGGCCCACGTCGAGCGGCTGGTGCAGCCACCAATACGCAGCGCCGCCCAGTGCGATCCCCACCAACACGATCAAAGCCAGTAAACGTCGCACAACCCTGCTACCAATATGTATGAATCAGGGCATCATAATTCAGCGATGACCTATCACTTGAATGGCATTGCCCCCCTGTCCCACCTCGGCGTGATTCGCGTGGAAGGCGAAGACGCCGCCAAGTTTCTGCACGGCCAGCTCACCCAGGATTTCGCCCTGCTCGGCATGGACCAGGCCCGCCTCGCGGCCTTCTTGTCGGCCAAGGGCCGCATGCAGGCCAGCTTCATCGGCTTCAAGCGTAGCGCCACCGAGGTGCTGCTGGTCTGCAGCCGCGACCTGCTGCCTGCCACGCTCAAGCGCCTGTCGATGTTTGTGCTGCGTGCCAAGGCCAAGCTGACGGATGCCACCGGTGACATCTCCCTTTATGGCGTTGCCGGAGACGCTATCAACTCCGTAGCTGGCAGCGCCCAGCCCGCCTGGACCAAGGCCGATGCGGGTGCCGCCACCGTGGTGCACCTGTACCCCGCCGACGGCACTCCGCGCGCCCTCTGGGTAGCCCCCGCCACAGAGCCAGCGCCCGCAGGCCCTGCGCTGGATGCCACGCTGTGGCTCTGGAGCGAAGTCATCAGCGGTGTCGCCACGCTGACCACGCCAGTGGTCGAAGCCTTTGTACCCCAGATGCTCAACTACGAGTCTGTGGGCGGCGTGAACTTCAAGAAGGGCTGCTACCCCGGCCAGGAAGTGGTGGCGCGCAGCCAGTTCCGTGGCACGCTCAAGCGCCGCGCCTACATTGCCCACGCAGCAGCCGAGGTGGCGGTGGGCGCCGAGGTGTTCAGCACCAGCGACCTCGAACAACCCTGCGGCACCGTGGTGCAGGTGGCCGCTGCGCCGGGCGGCGGGTTTGACACCATCGTGTCGCTGCAGATCAGCGCTGCCCAAGAGGGCTCGCTGCAAGTGGGCGCAGAAGGCGGCGTGGCGCTGTCGCTGCTGCCCCTGCCCTACCCGTTGCTGGACGATATTTGAGCCAAATCGGGCACAGGCGATAGTCCAACATGCCCGAGTAGCTCTCCTTTTGATAGCAAACCATCAGAGCTTGCGGGCCATGGCGATGTGCGCAATGTCCGCCTCTTCGTACGGCTCGCCCACCACCGTGAACCCCGCGCGGCGGTAAAAGCCCTCGGCGCTTCGCTGGGCGTGCAATTGCACTTCGGCATCGCCCCGGGCACGCGCCGCGTCCACCAGCGCATCCAGCAATTGGCGGCCCCACTGCGCACCGCGCACCGACCGGTCCACCGCCATTCGGCCGATGCGGCCCACGCCGGGTGCGTGCTGCAGCAGGCGGCCCGCAGCGACGGGCATGCCCAGCCGGTTGTACAGCACAGCGTGGCGCGCCGAGATGTCGTGCCTATCGGCCTCGACCTCGGCCGGAATGCCCTGCTCATGCACAAACACATCGGTGCGTACGCGGCCGGCATCACGGCCCAGAGTGTTCCAGTCGCCGGTGCGCACCTCGGCCATCTCGGCGCCCGCTTCAAAACCTTCAAAAATCGCGCGCAGTGTGGGTGGCACAGGGCGCGAGGTCTGCGTGGCTGGGTCGGCAAACACATAGACCAGCTCGGCAGAAATCAGCAGCCGGTCGCCACAAAAGATACCCGCCGTGAACAGGCACGACGAGTTGCCGATGCGCGCGCACTTCAGGCCCACGTCCAGCGTGTCGTCGAGCCGCGCCGAGGCGTGGTACTCCACCGTGGCCTTCTTGACATACATCTCGCCGCCCAGTGCCAGCATGCTCGCCTCGTACGGCAGCGCCAGCGCGCGCCAGTACTCGGACATGGCGGTATCCACGTACATGAGGTAGTGCGCGTTGAACACGATCTTTTGCATGTCCACCTCGGCCCAGCGCACGCGCAGGCGGTGGAAACAACGGAAATCACTGCGTTGCATGGGTTCGTTTACTCCAGGTGAAAAGCCAGCCGCAGCGCGCGGGCTGCGTCGGCATGGGCCTTGCGCGCTTCGGGGATGGCGCGGCCCATCTTGATGAATTCGTGGGTCACGCCCCGGTAGATGTCCAGGTCCACGGGCACGCCCGCCAGGCGCAGCTTGTCGGCATAGTCAACGCCTTCGTCCACCAGCGGGTCGCATTCGGCCAGGCCGATCCACGCGGGTGCCACGCCCTCCACGTCCGGCGCCAGCAGCGGCGCAAAACGCCAGTCTTCGCGCTCCTCGCGGGTGGTCACGTAATGGCCAAAGAACCAGCTGATGGCGGGTTCCTCCAGCACCAAGCCGCGTGCAAAGGTGGCGTGTGAAGGCGTGTCCTGGTGCGCGGCGCAGCCGGGGTAGATCAACAGCTGCAGCGCCAGCGGCAGGCCCGCATCGCGCGCCAGAATGGCGTTGACAGCGGCCAGCGTGCCCCCCGCGCTGTCGCCCCCCACGGCCAAGCGCTGCGGGTCGGCACCCAGGCGCTCGGCGTTGGCAGCCAGCCACTGCAGCGCATCCCACGCATCGTTGCTGGCCGTGGGAAAGCGGTGCTCCGGCGCCAGCCGGTAGTCCAGCGACACCACCATGCAACCGGCCAGACGCGCCAGCTCGCGGCACAGGATGTCGTGCGTGGCGATGTTGCCAATGGTGAAGCCGCCGCCGTGGGTGTACAGCAGCACGGGCAAGCCCTTGTCGGTGCTGGGCGCGTACAGCCGTGCGGGCAGCATGGCACCGTCGCGGGCGGGGATCTGCAGGTCTTCCACCCGCGCCAGCGCGGCCTTGGGCACCTCCAGCACGTCGGCGCCCGCCTGGTAGGCGATGCGTGCCTCCTGCGGCGTGCGTGTGTGCAGCGGCGGGTGCCCGGCGCGGGCCATGCGTTCGAGCACGCTGCGCATCTGGGGGGTCAGGCGGGTGTGATGGATGTGCAGGTCGATCAACGGTTGGGGTCTCGGCAGAAAAGACAACGGCCCGCAAGGCGGCGGGCCGATCAGGGGTGGGTTACTTGAAGCTCAGTCGCACGGGTGCTGCGCCGGGCAAGCCGTCGTAGGTGGCCGTCACCGACAAGCCAGCCTTGGGCGGCAGCAATGCAGAGAACGAGCCCAGGCTGATCAGGTCGCCCGGCTGCATGGCCAGGCCTTCCTGCGCGAGCGCACCGGCCAGCCACACCACCGCGTTGAGCGGGTGGTCCAGGATGTCGCTGCCTTTGCCGCCACCCAGTCGCGCACCCGCGCCATCGGTCAGCGACACGTTCATGTCGGCCAGGGCCTGGAGCATGGCAAAACGCTCGCCCCGGTACGCCGGCACCGCAATCGGGGCACCCGCCACCCCCAGGCGCGCGCCCACGTTGATGGCGGTCACGCCAGCGCCGTTGAGCTTGGGCGGCGCCTGCACCATCAGGTCGGGCAGCTCGATGAACGGGATGATCTGGTCCACGGCGTCCAGCACGTCCATGGGGGTCTTGGCCTGGTTGATGGCGGCGCTTTTCACGCGCACCAGCATGTCGGCCTCGTACAGGGGGCGGGCACCGAAGGCTGCATCCACCGCGGCGCCACTGGGCAGAACCATGCCCTCGTAGAGCTTGCCCCACACGGGCTTGTCGGTGTTGAAGCGCTTTTGCACGGCGGGGTTGGTCAGGCCCGCCTTGTAGCCAATCACCTTGCCCATGCGCTGGGCCAGCAAGGCGTTGACCTTGCCGCGTGTGCAGGCGCCGTCGGCGTCCGAAAGGTTCTCGGGGTTGGCCGCCGGGGTCTTGGCCACATAGTTGGCCACCAGGTCGGCGGCCTGCGCGTCCGTGAGGCACTGGGCCTGGGCGCTTGTCACAGATGCGACGGTCACCAGGGCCGCCATCAGGGTTTGCTTCGTTTTCAAGGCTGTCTCCTCCTTATAAAGTGGGCCCAGCACCTTTTCAAAGGCTGGCGAGCTATCGTAATCGCTGGCACTCCCATTCACACATCTTGTTGCACCATGGCTTTCATCTACTACGTCACCCAGATCCAGTTTGAATTCGGCGCCGTCCAACTGCTGAAGCAGGAATGCGAGCGCGTGGGCATCACCCGCCCTCTGATCGTGACGGACCCCGGCGTGAAGGCCGCCGGCGTGCTGCAAAAGGCGCTGGACGCGCTGCCCGGCATGACGGTGGCCGTGTTTGATCAGACCCCCTCCAACCCCACGGAGGCCGCCGTGCGCGCCGCCGTGGACATGTACAAGGCCCAGGGCTGCGACGGGCTGATCGCCGTGGGCGGGGGCTCCGCCATCGACTGCGCCAAGGGCATCGCGATTGCGGCCACGCACGAGGGGCCGCTGACGCACTACGCCACCATCGAAGGCGGCTCGCCGCGCATCACCGACCGCGCCGCGCCGCTGATCGCCGTGCCCACCACCAGCGGCACGGGCAGCGAGGTGGCGCGCGGCGCCATCATCATCGTGGACGACCACCGCAAGCTCGGCTTTCACTCGTGGAACCTGGTGCCCAAGACCGCCATCTGCGACCCCGAGCTCACGCTGGGCCTGCCCCCCATGCTCACAGCTGCGACGGGCATGGACGCGATTGCGCACTGCATGGAGACCTTCATGTCCGCCGCGTTCAACCCGCCGGCCGACGGCATTGCGCTGGACGGCCTCACGCGCGGCTGGGCGAACATCGAGCAGGCCACCAAAAACGGCAGCGACCGCGATGCGCGCCTGCACATGATGAGCGCCAGCATGCAGGGCGCCATGGCCTTCCAGAAGGGCCTGGGCGCCGTGCACTCGCTCAGCCACAGCCTGGGCGGCGTGAACCCGCGCCTGCACCACGGCACGCTCAACGCCATGTTCCTGCCCGCCGTGGTGCGCTTCAATGCGCAGGCGGAATCGGTGCAGAAGGAAAAGCGCCTGGAACGCATGGCCCACGCCATGGGCCTGGCCAGCGCAGGCGATATTCCCGAAGCCATCCGCGACATGAACGCCCGCCTGGGCCTGCCCACCGGCCTGGCCGCGATGGGCGTGAACGAGGCGATGTTCGACGACATCATCAAGGGCGCGATGGCCGACCACTGCCACAAGACCAACCCGCGCATCGCCACGCCCGAGGAATACCGCGACATGCTGGCGCAGTCGCTCTGAACCCAGCCGCGTCGCCCTTGGGGCAACTGCCGCGCACGCGAGCGCGGCAGCCCATGGCGCGGGAAACCAGCGCGTGCCGGTGCCCTTGTCAGGAGCACCTTGCGCGCGCCGGCAGCTCCGCAGTTTTACAAAACGTCACACATCAGCAACACCCCGCCGGTGGTGCTGGGCAAAACCGCGCTCACAACTTCTCACAAGATAGACTCGCCGCTGTCAACAATTAATTAACCATTCATTACCACAGGGGTTGTGGGGAGGACCACCGTCAATGCGCACCGGAAATCTCACCACCTGGCTTCTGCGGGGCACCTACCCCCGGCTGTATGTGTCCATCGTGGCGATCATCCTGCTGGTCACGGGGGTGCGCTACCACTACCTGCTGGCTGCAGAAACTGACGAAGCCCTGCAGCAAGGCTCCACGGAACTGCGACGCGCCAGCGACCCATTGCAGCTGCGCCTGGCCGCCGAGCCCGCGCCCGATGCCGACACCGTGACCCGTATCCTGACCGAGGGGCTGGCGCAGGCCGCGCCGGCAGTGGCGTCCATCAAGTGGCAGGCGGCCGACCAGCCAGCCATTGAGGTCAACGCCCTTCCCTACCCCGCCAATGCTCCGAAATGGTTTGCCGATTGGCTGGACCTCTCCGCCCCTGTGCAGCAGTCCGGCCTCGCGCTGGCAGACGGCACATCGGGCCGACTGACGGTGACGGCCCACCCGCAGCCCCTGGCGGACCAGGTGTGGGCCACGGTGCTGGTACAGGCACGCATCTCGGCACTCAACATCTTCACCATCTTCTTTCTGCTGACTCTGCTGCTGCGGGCCAATGCCCGCATGCTGCAGCGCCTGGCCCAGGCCACCGATGCGTTTCGCCAGGGCTATCTGAGCACGCGCATGGAGGTCACCGGCACGCTGGAGTCCCGTGCCATGGCCGAGACCTTCAACGACATGGCGGGCAAGGTGCAGTCCTTGGTGCTGTCCTTGCATGAAACACAGCGCCAGCAAAGCGAGCAACTGCACTTCACCCGCCAGTTGATCGATGCCCTGCCCCTGCCCGTGTTTGTGCGCCATGCCGACGGCACCTACCTGGACGCCAACCGCGCATGGCAGCGCCTGTTCCAGTCACAGCCAGGTGCTGACGGCGCTGCAGGGGCCAGCCTGCCGGCCGAACTGGCCCCGGAACGGTCGGCCCGGATCGCCAGCGCGCACGACAACGAGATCCGCATCCGCCCGCCCCACCAGCCCCCACTGGACATGGCCTATTTCGAAGCGCCCTTCACCAGCACCAACGGCGAACTGGCTGGCACCATCGGCACGCTGGTGGACGTGACCGAGCGCAAGCGCGCCCAGGAAGCCCTGCGCGCTGAAAAGGAACGTGCCGAGGTCACCCTCGCCTCCATCGGCGACGGGGTCATCACCACCGACCTGGGCGGGCGCATCGAGACCATCAATGAGGCCGCACAGCTCATGACCGGGTTCACGGCCGACCAGGCGCTGGGCCGGCAGCTGGACGACGTGTTTCGTCTGTACGAAGAGCCCGCCAGCCGCACCGCCAGCGCGGCCGCCGAACGCGACACGCAGCCTGGCGGGCTGCAGCAGGCCACCTACGAAGTGCTGATCCACCGCTCGGGCGAGCGCTATGCCATCGAGTACACGGCAGCCGCCATCCGCGAAGGCAGCGGCCACGCCACAGGCTGCGTGCTGGTGTTCCGCGACGTGACCGAAACACGCAACCTGCGCCACCAGATCTCCTGGCATGCGCGCCACGATGCGCTCACCGGCCTGTACAACCGCACAGCGCTGGCCGAAAAGCTCACACACGCCCTGTTTGTGGCCCGCAACAAGCAGCTGCTGCTGGCGGTGTGCATGCTGGACCTGGACCACTTCCAGGCCGTGAACGACACCTTTGGCCAGCGCGTGGGCGACCGTCTGCTCAAGGAAGTGGCGCGGCGCCTGGGCGCGTTCATCACGGCCCACGAAGCCGTGGCCCGCATGGGCGGCGACGAGTTTGTGCTGCTGCTGGGCGAACAGCCCGATGTGCCCGCCATCGAGGCGCGCCTGGCCGTGCTGATGCAGCAACTGGCCGCGCCCTATGCGATTGACGACCGCCTGGTGAACATCACCGTCAGCATTGGCGTGGCCGTGTTTCCGCAGGACGACGCCAACCCCGACACCCTGCTGCGCCATGCCGACCAGGCCATGTGCCAGGCCAAGAGCTTCGGGCGCAACCAGCTGCACGTGTTCGACGTGCAACACGACCACGCCGTGCAGACCCAGCACACCCGCCAGACCCGTGTGGCCCGCGCACTGCACGCGGGCGAACTGGTGCTGCACTACCAGCCCAAGGTCAACCTGCGCACGGGCGAGATCATCGGGCTCGAAGCCCTGCTGCGCTGGCAACACCCGCAAGAGGGGCTGCTGGGCCCGCAGCATGTGCTGCCGCTGGTGGAGGACACGGACCTGCAGGTCGAACTGGGCGAATGGGTGCTGCGCCAGGCCCTGGCGCAGATGCGGGTGTGGAGCGATGCGGGCATGGGATGGGAGGTCAGCGTCAACATCGCAGCGCCCCACTTTCACCGGCCCAACTTTGTGCAGCGGCTCAAGGACATCCTGCACACCTGCCCCGAGGTGTCTCCCTCGCGGCTGGAGCTGGAGATCCTGGAATCCGCCGCGCTCGAAGACATGCAGTACATGCGCCGCATGATGCAAAGCTGCCAGGCCCTGGGCGTGCGTTTTGCGCTGGACGACTTCGGCACCGGCTTTTCGTCCCTGTCCTACCTCAAGCGCCTGCCCGCCGAGACGATCAAGATCGACCAGTCCTTCGTGCGCGGCATCCTGGAGGACGGCGACGACCTCACCCTCGTCAAAGCCATCGTGGCGCTGGCGGCTGCATTCCACCGCCATGTGGTGGCCGAAGGCGTCGAAACCGCCGAACACTGCGCCAAGCTGCTGGAGCTGGGCTGCGAACGCGCGCAGGGGTACGGCATTGCCAAGCCCATGCCTGCGGCCGATGTGCTGCCTTGGGCCCGCGACCACGCTGCACGCCATGCTGCGCGGGCGTTGCAAGAGGCAGCGCGCCAGTCTGCCTCGACCTGAGAATCCTGCGGCCAGCGCAGCGGTCCCAGCGGGCGACGATGGCGCTGCGGCCCCGCCGCACTACAACGGCTGCACCGCACCCATGTCCGGCCGCTCCAGCCATTCGCGCCACTCGTCCACCAGCTGCTGGCTGGCACGCGTGGCCGCGAGCCACGCCTGGGCCCGGGCACGGCTGTCCGTGCCGTAGTGGGTGAAATCATTGCGGTCGGGCAGCTTGGCGTTGGGCAAGCGGCGCACCCAGTCCGGGTCGGGCGACAGCACCACCATGTTGTCGAGCGCGGACGTGGCCTTGTGGCGCCACTTCAGCCCCTTGTCCAGCCAGCCCGGCACCACGCGGTGCTGGAAGTGGGGGTAGAGCACGAGGCCGCCAGCACCCGCGCGCAGCGCCTCAGCCGCAGTTTTTGAGCCTTTTCCGCTGGGAGCGCTAGTGCTTATTGCCTGAGCAGCTATCAATTCAGAAGCACCGACATTCGGCAAGCCATAGGCAAGATGCAGGTGGTAGTCGGTGATGCCGCCGTCCCAGTAAGCGCCCCGCGGGGCGCCCGGGATGTTGTGCACGGCCTGCAAGACAAACGGGATCGAGCAGCTGGCCTGTAGCGCCTGCATGAAATTGTCTGCGTTCAGCCCCACCTGCCGGGTGCGGTAGTCGGTCGTGGCAAAAGGCAAGGCCGCACCCGACGAGGAAAACACCACCCGCTCCAGCCAGGCCCCCATCGCCTTGCGGTGCACGGTGTTGGTCACAAACGCCCCCAGATACCCCAGCGGCGTGCCCAGCGCATGCTCCCGCCCCAGCACATGGCGGCCCCGGGACGTGACGATATGCAGGCGGTAGCGGGGGTGGCTGAGCACTTCCTGCACCCGCCCACCGTAGAAGGCCTCCAGGTTCTGACCGAACCGCTCGCTCACATGGGCGGCCGTGGGGCGCTTTTTGCCGGGTGGCAGCTCGTAGTCCTGGTGGATGTAGTCGTGCTCCAGCCGCTCAAAAGCCGCCACCGATTGCTGCAGGCAGGCCGTGGCCATGCGCCAGGCGCCAATCGAGGCGCCCACCAGGTGCACGGGCTGATCGGAGCGCGGCAGCCACTCCCCAAAAATGAACCGGTCCATCGGCCCCAGGATCAGTCCCTTGGGACCGCCAGCCGCTGCCGGGATTACGCCCACGTCAGCGGGCCGCAGGCCCTGTTGTTCCAGGTGTTGGCGGGCGCGGGGGCCAGCATGGATGCGCAGTGCTTTCATGGCGCTGATTGTCGCAAACAGCTGCGGTGAGACGGCCCCCCATGGACATCGGCCGGTGGCTGCCTCTCCATGCCACCCCCGCTACGCTGGTGCAGGGCAACTAGACGATGAAATCCGCCGCCGCATCCGGTCGGGCGGTCCAGTCAATGGGGTCTTGCTGCAGCACCATGTCGATATCGAGCCCCAGGGCCAGCCCCACTTCGCCGGGGAAGGACACGGCCAGCTCTTTTTCGTTCAGCTCGGCCTCGCGGGCGCGGGCGCGCCAGGCGGCCAGGTGGATGACGCCCGCCAGGGGTTCGTAGACCTTGTTGTCAAACGGTGCGTGCTGGTGCTGCAGGGCGTCAATCACCACCTCGGGCAGTTGCCAGCGGCGCGCGCAGCCCGCAGTGACCTGGCCGTAGCTGTAGCCAAAGATGCGTTGCTCGATCTTGTCGCGGCGCAGGTCAAACGGGGCTACCAGGGTGTTGACCGACTGGGCCTTCTCGGGGTCCGCCAGATGGATCACCAGCTCGCCCAAGGCATGCAGCAAACCGGCGGTATAGGCCGCGATCTGGTTGTGGTGGACGATGCCAGCGAGCGACCGCGCGAGCTTGGCCGTGTTGAGGCTGTAGCGCCAGAACTGCTGCATGTTCACCCCGGGCACAGAGCGCGACGTGGTGCCCAGCGGCGCCGAAGTGACCAACGTGCGCAGCTGCGCGGTGCCCAGCAGCGCCAGCGCCTCGGGGATGCCCGCGATCTGCCCGGGCAGCTGGAAGGTGGGGGAATTGGCCAGTTCCAGCAAACGAGCCGCGAGGGCAGGATCGGTGCCAAACAGCTGGTTCAGGCGCCGCAAGCTGGGTTCGTTCTGGGCCAGCTCGCTCATCAGCAGCGCCACGGCGCGCGGAAGGCTGGGCAGTGCCACAGGTTGGGCCAGCAGTGCGTTCAACTCCATGGGGTACGGCGCCGGTGGTTGGTTCAGGTGCTGGCGATTATGGGCCCCTGCACGGCCAAAAAACCACCGGCGGCACAGCCGGCTGCGTCAGCGGCCTTTGGCCTGTTGCAACTTCGCAAATGCGGAGGCCATGGCCGACTGCTGCACAGGCTCGGGCCCACGGCGCTGGGGTTGCGCGTAGCCACGGCCTGCGCCCTCAAAGCGGTTGTCACGGGGTGCGCCCCGGTCGCCGCCCTGGCGCGGTGGCGCGGCATCCAGCTTCATCGACAGGCCGATGCGCTTGCGCTCCACGTCCACCTCCATGACCTTGACCTTGACGATGTCGCCGGTCTTGACCACCTCGCGCGCATCGTTCACGAACTTGTGCGCCAGCTGGCTCACATGCACCAAGCCGTCCTGGTGCACGCCCAGGTCGATGAAAGCGCCAAACTGGGCCACGTTGCTCACCGTGCCCTCCAGGATCATGCCTTCCTTGAGGTCCTTGATGTCTTCCACGCCGTCGTTGAAGCGCGCCACCTTGAAGTCGGGGCGCGGGTCGCGGCCGGGCTTCTCCAGCTCGGCCAGGATGTCCTTGACAGTGATCACGCCAAACTTCTCGTTGGCAAACAGCTCGGGCTTCAGGGTCTTGAGCATGTCGGTACGGCCCATGATCTCGGCCACCGGCTTGCCAGTCTTTTCCATGATCTGCTCGACCACCGGGTAGGTCTCGGGGTGCACGCCCGTCATGTCCAGCGGGTTGTCACCACCGCGAATGCGCAAGAAGCCCGCGCTCTGCTCAAAGGTCTTGGCACCGAGCCCGGCCACATCCATGAGCTGCTTGCGGCTCTTGAAGGCGCCGTTCGCCTCGCGCCAGCGCACCACGGCCTTGGCCACGCTGCCCGACAGGCCCGAGACGCGCGACAGCAGCGGCACGCTGGCCGTGTTCAGGTCCACGCCCACCGAGTTCACACAGTCTTCCACCACGGTGCCCAGTGTGCGCGCCAGCTCGCTCTGGTTCACGTCGTGCTGGTACTGGCCGACGCCAATGCTCTTGGGGTCGATCTTGACCAGCTCGGCCAGCGGGTCCTGCAGGCGGCGGGCGATGGAGGCCGCGCCGCGCAGGCTCACGTCCACATCGGGCATCTCTTGCGACGCATATTCGCTGGCGGAATACACCGAAGCCCCCGCCTCGCTCACCACCACCTTCTCGATGGCGCGGTCGGCCTTGGCGGCCATCTTGATGAGGTCAGCGGCCAGCTTGTCGGTCTCGCGGCTGGCTGTGCCGTTGCCAATGGCGATCAGGTTCACGCCGTGTTTTTCCACCAGCTTGGCCAGGGTGAACAGCGAGCCATCCCAGTCGCGCTTGGGCTCGTGCGGGTACACGGTGGCCGTCTCCACCAGCTTGCCCGTGGCATCCACCACGGCCACCTTCACGCCGGTACGGATGCCCGGGTCCAGCCCCATCACCACGCGCGGGCCGGCCGGTGCGGCCAGCAGCAGGTCGCGCAAGTTGTCGGCAAACACCTTGATCGCCACCTTCTCGGCCTCGTCGCGCAGGCGGGCGAACAGGTCGCGCTCGGTCGAGAGGCTGAGCTTCACGCGCCAGGTCCAGGCCACGCACTTGCGGATCAGGTCATCGGCCTTGCGGCCCTGGTGGCTCCAGCCCAGGTGCAGGGCGATCTTGCCTTCGGCGATGCTGGGCTTGCCGGGTTCGGGCTCCACCGGCAATACCAGCTTGGCTTCCAGAATTTCGAGTCCGCGCCCGCGAAACACAGCCAGCGCGCGGTGCGAGGGCACGCGGCCGATGGGTTCGTCGTAGTCGAAGTAGTCGCGGAACTTGGAGACCTCGGGGTCGTTCTCGTTCTTGCTGTCCACCTTCTTGCTGCGCAGCAGGCCTTCGGCCCACAGCCACTCGCGCAGGTTCTGCACCAGCGCCGGGTCTTCGGCCCAGCGCTCGCTGAGGATGTCGCGCACACCATCCAGCACAGCGGGCACGGTAGAGAAATCGGCACCGGGCTTGCCGTCATCCAGCACTTCGGGTGGCTTGGTGAACGCCGCAGCTTCGACGGCCGGGTCCAGTGTGGGGTCGGCAAACAGCTTGTCGGCCAGCGGTTCGATGCCGAACTCGCGGGCGATCTGGCCCTTGGTGCGGCGCTTTTGCTTGAACGGCAGGTAGATGTCTTCCAGCTCCTGCTTGGTCGGGGCGGCCGCAATGGCGGCACGCAGTGCATCAGTGAGCTTGCCCTGCTCGTCAATCGCCTTGAGCACGGCCACGCGGCGGTCTTCCAGCTCGCGCAGATAGGACAGGCGCGCCTCCAGCTCGCGCAGCTGAATGTCGTCCAGCCCGCCCGTCACTTCCTTGCGATAGCGCGCAATGAAGGGCACCGTGGCACCGCCATCCAGCAGCTCCACCGCTGCGCGCACCTGTTGTTCACTGACTTTGATTTCTGCGGCCAACTGCCGAACGATCTGCTGCATGGGTGGGGCGGACTCTCTGAGACTCGGTCAAACAAAAATGCGAAGCGCGCGAGTTTGCCACAGGCGGTTTGGCAGCTCTCAGACCGCTCGGCGGATTGTTCCCAATACTGGAACAGTTAGTTTGCGACTGAGTGGTTTTTCCCTGAACACCATCGGCGTACAGTTCAACCCATCGATGAGCCGAACCCGAAAGGCGACTCACCGAACCCGGTTCAGGAATGGTTTTTGACCCGGCTTTTTTGAGACGCTTTTTAAGTTTTTTTAAGGATTTTCATCATGAACAAGACCGCCCGTTTCCTCTCCGTCGCCGCTGTTGCCGCTTTCGCCGCTTTTGTTGCCCATGCCGATGAAGCCGATGGCTCGCAATTTGCCCTGAAGTTCGACACCAACCGCACCCGCGCTGAAGTGCAAGCCGAAGCTGTAGTGGAAGCCAAGACCCACAACATGGAACCCGCAGGCTCGCGTGTGGTGACCTACAAGTCCACCGCTGACCGCGCTGCCGTGCGCGCACAGGCTGCCGAAGCCGTGCGCACCGGCCAGATCCCTTCGGGCGAATTCAGCGCCATGTAATTTGGCAGACCAACTGCTGAGATTGGTTTGAAGCAGTTGCGGGACTTCCCAGGGTTGTGGCACTTCGCGCGGTGCGGGTGCTGCTGCCATGGGAAGTGTTAACTGAACCGCAGGGGCGGGCAGGCAAAAAGGGCTCCTTTAGGGAGCCCTTTTTGTTGTTGGGCCGCATGGACTTGCGGGTGGCCACACGCTCGGCACGGTCAGCCCTTCATAGAATGAAGGACTGTTCGCACGCCGCTTCATGTCCCTCCCGCCTTTCCCCATCCGTACCGAATGCCCCCCTGGCACCTGCGTGTGCGACCGGGAGGCGTTGATGCAAGCACCGGGGGGGGATCTGCGCATCCTGAGGCTCACGCGCAGCGAAGAAAAGAAGATGCTGGAGCGCCTGGAGAACCTGGGCAGTCTTGCCGACCTGCGCAGGATGCAGGAGCGCATGGAGCAGCAACTGGGCATCCGCCTGTCCATCACCCAAAGCCCGAACGAGGTGCGCAGCCTGCGGGGCATTGCGATCCTGGTGCACGAACAGCCGGGCCTGTGCCGCAAGACACGGCAGGCCATCCCGGCTGCCATCAAGAAAAGCATGGACACCCACCCCCAGATCACGTTTGACCTGCTGGACGAGAGCGGGCTGTTTGGCGGCGTGTAACGCAACCTGCCCCGCCGTACCGCACCAAACCGCCCCACCGCAGCGCATGCAAGACGATCTTTTTGGCGACACGCTGCCCAAGCCCCCGTCGGCAGACATGCCGGCCAACGGGCCATCGGCACCATCACCCAAGCAAGGCGCTGAGTCGACGGCACGGCGTACCCGGTCCAGCACAGTCGCTCCGATCGTTCCCGACGATGCGCTGACGGCCCTCGCCGCCGCCCTGCCCCGCCAGTTGCGCCTGGGCACTTCGTCATGGACCTACCCCGGCTGGACAGGCCTGATGTGGGAGGGCGAGCATTCCGAAACGCAGCTGTCCAAACAGGGGCTGGCCGTGTACGCCCAGCACCCGCTGATGCGCACGGTGAGCATCGACCGCAGCTTCTACCGGCCGCTCACGGTGAGCCAGTACGAGCGCTATGCGTCGCAGGTGCCCGACGACTTCCGGTTTGTGGTCAAGGCGCCCAGCGTGGTGACGGATGCACTGGTACGCAGCGAAGACGGACGCGGCCGCCAGCCCAACCCGGCGTTCCTCAGCCCCGAGCTGGCCCGCAGCGAATGTGTGGAGCCGGCGCTCCAGGGCCTGGGCCACAAGCTGGGCGCGCTGGTATTCCAGCTCAGCCCCCTGCCGCTGGCGCAGCTCGATCGCATGCCCGCCTTGCTGGATCGCCTGCGTGCCATGCTGCTGGCCTTGCCCCCGCTGGCACCACTGGCGCCCGATGGGGTGATTGCCCTGGAGGTGCGCGACCCCGAGTGGCTGACGCCCGACTTTGCGGCCGTGCTGCGTGAAGCGGGCGCCACCTATTGCCTGGGGCTGCATGCCAAGATGCCGCCGCTCCACGACCAACTGCCCATGCTGCGTGCGCTGTGGCCTGGCCCGCTGGTGTGCCGCTGGAACCTGAACCCTGTGCACGGCCCCTACGGCTATGAAGACGCCGAGCGGATGTACGAACCCTACGACCGCCTGCACCACCCGGACCTGGACACCCGGGCGGCACTGGCCGCAGTGATCTCAGGCATCACAGGCCGTGGACAGAACGCCTTCGTGACCATCAGCAACCATGCCGAAGGCTGTGCGCCGCTCACGGTGCGGGGCGTGGCGCAAGAATTCGCTCGGCTGGCGGCCAGGTAAAACCCGACCCACCCCGTTTTATTGCTCCGGCGCCTGCTCGATGCGGTTGCGGCCGCCTTGCTTGGCACGGTACATCGCGCGGTCCGCGCGGCGTACCAGCTCTTCGGCCAACTGCTCGCGCTGTGGCGCCATGGTGGCCACGCCGAAGCTCACCGTCACGATGCCCCACGGCGCACCCTCGTGCGGCAAGGCCAGCGCCTCGATGGCTTGCTGGATGTGCTGGGCCATCTCCAGGGCGACCCGGGCATCGGCGCCGGGCAGCAGCACCACAAACTCCTCGCCGCCAAAGCGCGCCACCAGGTCGCCATCGCGCCGTCCCCCGGTCTGTGCCAGCGTCAGGGCCAGGGATTTCAGGCAGGCATCGCCCGCCAGATGGCCGTAGTGGTCATTGAAGTGCTTGAACACATCCACGTCCAGCATGATCAGCGACAGCGGTCCGTGGGCCCGTTGTGCGCGAGCCCATTCATGGGCCAAGGTCTGGTCAAAATGGCGGCGGTTGGCGATACCGGTCAGGCCGTCGGTGTTGCTGAGCAGCTGCAGCTGGTTGTTGGCCTGGGCCAGTGCCTGGGTGCGCTCATCCACCAACGTCTGCAGCTCCTGGTTGCGCTGCTGCAGGCGGCTGACGGGGTACACCTCGCCGTCTCGGGCCAGTCCATACGGGATGGAGATGCTGCTGTGCGCAATCTTCCAGTCGTCACCCTCTTGCCGAAAAACGACCACAAGACGAGCGGTTTCGCTGGCAAACAGCGGGTCGGGATGGGGCAAATGAATGTGAAAAAACGCGGTCATGGCCAGCACATCGGCGCCCAGTTCCTGCGGGAACAGGTCCAGCACCTCGATGCCGATGCGCCCGGGCACCTGCGCAAAGTCGGTCTGCGTGATGTCCACCCATTCGCTGCGGGTTTTGATGAGCTTGTCGCTGCTGCCCGCAAAGCCGCTGAAGTTCTCGCTGAAGCGATCCACCAGCCGGGCATCGCGCCCGGCATACATCTCGATGTACTCGTCGAAGAGCATGCGGATGAGCCGTTGGCGATCTGGAGACATGCGACGGTTCCTCAGCGAAGACAGTGACATTCGGAAAACAGTCCAGCAAATGGCGCTCACTGCAGCGGATGCTACGGACAAATGTAACACTCGCAACCGCCATCTTGAGGCCTGCTGGCGCTGCGTCTGACAGGTCTCTATGCGCTGCCAGACGGTGATGAAGAGGTGCTGCGTCCAGACTGGGTCACTGTCCTGTCCACCCTGCAGAAGCTGGCGCCATGCTTTTGCGGTCTATGGCAGACACACCGGCGCGGCGCCAGTGCTGAGAGGTGCTCGCCCCACGCCGCGCGGTGTCGCCATCTGGCGGCGCATATGGGCCGCAAGCAACGACCGTACGTACGGGGCAAGGTCTGGACAGCATCGGGGGCCCACGGGGCGCAGTTGAATGAAGCAATCCATGCAATCGCCAGCGGCCGATTTGACTAAAAACCGTCGGGCAACCGCCGCTCGGTACCAGCACGGCAAAAGTCAGCGCTGGTCCATCACTGAACTACGAATTTTCAGAGGACACGTTGAACGCCCACCACCGTGCGCCCGCACCGCTCAGGCAGCCTGGGCAGCCTCGCGCAGGCTGTCCACCAGCGCCCGTAGCCCGGCCAGGTAGGAGTGGGGACCGAAGCCCTGCACCGTTGCCTTGACGGCGGGCGAGATGATGGAATGCGCTCGCCAGGCCTCGCGCGCGGCGATGTTGGACATGTGCACTTCGATCACCGGGAAAGGCATGGCCTTGATGGCATCGTGCAGCGGCACGCCGTGCTGTGTCAGCCCCGCAGGATTCACGAGTGCGCCCTGCGCTGCATCGATGTTCGCGTGCAGGAAGTCGATGAGCGCGCCCTCATGGTTGGACTGCACGATGTCGACCTCCACGCCCAGCTCTGCAGCGAGCTTGAGCAAACGCTCGTTGATCTGGGCCAGCGTGGTGGTGCCGTAGATATGGGGTTCGCGGCGCCCGAACAGGTTGAGGTTGGGGCCGTGGAGGATGAGAATTTTCATGGGGTGTTCAGGGTTGGGAGCGGCTGACAAAGCTCAGCGAAGCGGTTCTGGCTAGGCGCTGCGTCGCAGGCAGTGCGAATAGCACGACAAGACGCAGCAACGACGCCAGAAGAGTTTTGCCAGGCGCTCTTACTTGCGGATGCGGGCGAGTTCGTCGTTGTAGAGCTTGACGATCGCCGGGTCATAGGTGGCCGCGAACTTCTCGATCACGGGCTTGGCGATCTGCTGCATGCGGGCCAGCTCGGCGGGCGTGATCTCGTTGTAGGCCATGCCTTTGGCCTGCAGGTCACCCACCGAACGCTGCGCTGCAGCGCGGCTCACCTGGCGCTGGTAGGCACGCGACTCGTTGGCAGCGTCGTGCATCATCTTCTGCTCAGCGGGGGTGAGCTGGTCCCAGAACTTCTTGCTCACCAGCACGATGTTGGCGGCGTACACGTGGTTGGTGGCGCTCACGTACTTCTGCACCTCGAACATCTTGTTCGACAGGATCACGGCATAGGGGTTCTCCTGGCCGTCCACGGCCTTGGCTTCCAGCGCGCCGTACAGCTCGGCAAACGGCATGGGCACGGGGTTGGCCTTGAAGGCCTTGAAGGTCTCCAGGAACACTGGGTTGGGAATCACGCGCAGCTTCAGGCCGTCGAAATCATCAGCCTTGGTGATAGGGCGCCTGCTGTTGGTCACGTTGCGAAAACCGAGGTCCCAGTAGCCCAGGGCCACCAGGCCCTTCTCGGGCAATCGGGCGATCAGCGCCTGGCCCAGCGGGCCGTCGAGCAGCGCATCGGCCTGCGCAAAATTGGCCACAGAAAAGGGAAAGTCCACCAACCCGAATTCCTTGACGATGCCGACCAGCGAGGTGGTCGCCGGGGCCGACATCTGCTGCACACCGCCCTGCAACGCCGACTGCTGCTGCATCTCGTTGCCCAGCTGCGAGGCGGGGAACTCCATCACCTTCATCTTGCCGCCGCTCTTGGCCGCCAGCAGCTCGCCAAAACGCTTGACGCCAAAGCTCACGGGATGGTCGGCATTGTTCAGGTGTCCGAAGCGGATCACGCGCTCCTGCTGCGCGGCGGCGGGCAGCGCCATCAAGAAGGACAGGCCAGCGGCCGCCAGAAGGCAAGCAGTTTTTTTCACAGGGACTTCTCCAACAAAAAGAGACCAGCAATGTGCACACCAGGCCCGGAGTGCATCGGGAACTGCATCGTATGAATAAAGTGGAAACTGTTTCCACAGTAGAAACCCTTTAACAATATTTGATACATTGCGCCCGGAGAACCAGCGCCTGGGTATCCTGGAAAAACCGGTTCACGATCACGAAGAGCCCCCGCCATGAGCAGCATCCTTGAACGCAGTTTCAAAGTCCTGGAGCATCTTGCACCGCACCCGGAAGGAAAGGCCCTGTCGAGCTTGGCCTCCGAACTGGACATGCCACTGAGCGCCACGCACCGCCTGTTGGCCGAGTTGATCCGTTGCGGCTACGTGCGGCAGGACCAGAGCCAGGGCAACTACATGCTCACCATCAAGCTGGTGTCGCTGGGCCTGGGCTATCTGAGCGCCACGGGCGTGGTGGACATTGCCCAGCCCCTGCTGGACCGGCTGGCCGCCGAATCAGGCGAGCTGGTGCGTCTGGCGGTGGTGGATGGCGACGCGCTGACCTTTGTGGCCAAGGCGCAAGGGGCCGTGCGCGGCCTGCGCTACGACCCGGACATGGGCCTGTCGGTCAACCTGTCGTGCAGCTCGGCTGGCCATGCCTGGCTGTCCACGATGAGCGATGAAGAGGCCCTGGCCCTGGTGGCGCGCCAGGGCTTTGGCAAGCCCGAGGACTACGGCCCCAACGCCCCCACCACCGTGAAGGCCCTGCTGGCCTACCTGCGCACCGCACGGCAGCAGGGCTTCAGCACCATCGTCGAGGTGTTTGCTCCGGCCATGACGGCCATGGCCGCACCCATCCGGCAAGGCAACGGCCCGGTGATCGGGGTGGTGACCATTGCGGGCCCGCTGGTGCGCCTGACGCCCGAGCGCATGCAGGCCCTGGGCCCTGCCCTGCTGAACACCACGCACGAGCTGGCCATGGCCAGCGCGGGGTCGCCCCTGCTCAAAAAGCGCGGCTGAACCCCTTCAGCCCCTGGGTGCAAACAGCGCCAGGGTCTCGTGCGCAAACGCGCCCTCGATGTCCAGCATGCGCATCTTGGTGGTGGCGCCGCCACCGGCCGAAAAACCGCCGGTCTTGCCGTTCGCCGCCAGGATACGGTGGCACGGCACCACAGGCGCAAACGGGTTGTGGCCCAACGCCTGACCCACGGCACGCGCAGCACCCGGCTCGCCCAATGCGGCAGCCATCTCGCCATAGGTCATGGTTTTGCCGGGTGGAATGCGGCGGGCCAGTTCGTACACGCGGGCGTGGAAGGGAGGCACGGCGTCGAGCGCCAAGGGCACATCACGCAGGTCGTCCTGCGCACCTTCAAGCAGGGCCACCACGCGTGCTGCCCAAGCTGCCACATTGGGTGGCATCGCAGCGTCGGCGAGCTGCAGAAACCGGCGCTGCATGCGGGCACGCGTTGCCACCTCGCCCGCGTCTTCCGGCAACTGCACCCCCACCAGCAGCGCCCCCCGCCATGCAATGCCGCAGTGGCCGATGGCCGTGGGGAACAGCGCATAGCCGCCTGTGGGGCGGTGCGCCGTGTCGTTGGCGTGCAGCTCTGCGGCCATTTGCTACCTTTTGAATAGCATTCAGGGCATGTAAATCAAGCGCCTCTGGCTCAATCAGCCCTCAGCGCTGCCCGCAACTGTGCACCCAGCTCGGGCTTGGCGGCAAACGGGTCGGTGGGGTTGCGGCCCATCATCACGTCTTCCATGCGCGTCTGCACCGAGGCCAGGGCCTTGGGGTGGCTGTAGATGTAGAACTGGCCCTGGGCAGCAGCGTCGAAGACCTTTTGCGCGACCTCGGCCGCCGTCACCTTGCCACTGCCCACGGCCTTGTCGCTCATCGCCTGGCCGATGAGCTGGCTCTTGGTGGGCTTTTCGGCAGGCAGGTCGCCGGGGCGGTTGCGGTGGCTCTGGTTGATGCCGGTGGGCACAAAGAACGGGCACAACACGCTGGCGCCGATCTGGTCAGTGACCAGCGACAAATCCTGATACAGCGTTTCCGACAGGCTGACCACTGCGTGCTTGCTCACGTTGTAGATGCCCATGTTGGGCGCCGCCAGCAGGCCCGCCATGCTGGCGGTGTTGATGATGTGGCCGCGCCAAGTGGGGTCGGCCTTGGCCGCCGCCAGCATCATGGGGGTGAACAGGCGCACGCCGTGCACCACACCCCACAGGTTCACGCCCAGCACCCACTCCCAGTCCTTGACCGAGTTTTCCCACACCAGGCCGCCCGCGCCCACGCCTGCGTTGTTGAACACCAGGTGCGGTGCGCCAAAGCGCTGCTGCACGTCGGCGGCGAGTTGCTCCATCTGGGCGGCGTTCGACACGTCCACCTTGCGCGCCAGCACCTGGGCGCCTGCGGCCTGCATCTCGGCCGCTGCAGCGTCGAGCGCGTCCTGCTGCACATCGACCAGCACCAGGTTCATGCCCAGGCGGGCGCCAATGCGCGCGCATTCCAGGCCAAAGCCCGAGCCTGCGCCGGTGAGGACGGCGGTTTTGCCGGCAAAGTTGTCGATCATGTTTTGTGTCTCCTAGGGGTTGTCGATGGATGATGGGGTGCAGTCGTGAAACACGGGAGGGCGCTGATGCCGACACACGGCTTCGGCCAACGCCGCCCGAACACGCAGAGCGCATCGGGCGCAATGCGATCAAAAAGGCGGGTGTTTTTCAGGACGCCGACGTCACCGGCCGCAGCACGTAGCCGATGCGGGGGAAGTGAACGTGCACCGTGCCCGCCCGCGGGTCGGTACGGCGCAGCGTGTAGCGGGTGCGGGTGGCGGCAATCAGCTCACCTTCCGTGGGCTCTGTGCCAAAGCTCTCGGCGGCAATCGTGACCTGGGTACCCAGCGGGATGCCGTGCTCGTCCTGGAACACGTCGTCGGTCAGCGGCAGCGGCTCCATGCCCGCGGCCACGGTGATGGCGTCGGCGGCGCTGAACTTCTCCATGCGACCATGGCCCAGTGCGGCGATGCGGTCCATCCACTCCAGCACGGCGGGTGTGGCGGCAAAGATGTCGGCCATCACGGGCACACACTGGCGCGTGAACCACAGCGGGTGGTAGGCCGCAAAGTCGGCCAGGCAAGGCTCGGCGCCGAACAGAAAGTCGTGTTCCTCGGCCATGTGCGCAATACGCCGCAGGTAAGAGCGGTAGGCGGCCGTGGCATCGGCCGGTCGCAGGCGCTGCATGCCCGCGCTCATCTCGCGGCGGTCTTCGCCAAACACTTGCGCGGCCGCCGGCGGCAGGTTGGCAAACAACACGGCGGCGCCCTTGGGCTGCAGGTTGTAGGCCATGGCAGCCCAGAACAGCGTGGTGTCGGCCCACTGCGCAAACACGCGCGACACGCCTTTCAGATGCGGCGGATACAGCACGGGCTCGGGATGCTCATGCTCCAGCACATCGCAGATCAGGGCCGAGTCGCAATAGATATCGGCGCCGATCTGCAAGAACGGCGTCTTGCGATACCCGCCGGTCAGCGCCACCACGTCGGGCTTGGGCATGACGCTGGGGATGATGACGGACTTCCAGGCCAGCTGCTTGAAGCCGAGCACCGCACGGATCTTTTCGGAAAACGGGGACGAGGGGTAGTGGTGCAGGATGAGGTGGGACATGGGTTTCTCCGCAAAATTCTGTGGAATGGCTCAGGCCGGAAGTGCGCGGTCCAAGATGGCGTCAAGGTTTACACCCGCGCCCAGCGTGCCAAAGCTGTAGCCCCAGTCACCAGAGAGGCGCGAGTCGCAAAACGCTCGGAACACTGCGCCGGGCGCACTGCGCAACAACAGGGCCGCCTGCACTGCCAACGCCACATCCTGGGCGAGTCGCCGGGCCTCGGCCTCGGTGGTCATGGCGTCTACACGCAGGGGCAGTGCGCCGGCCAGACGGTCCAGCGCCGGGTGAGCGCCGCGTGCGGGTGCCAGTTCGGCGTCCAGCGCGGCAGCGGTGTCGGCGCGGCGCACGGCGCGCATCAAATCCAGCGCCATGATGTTGCCCGCGCCTTCCCAGATGGAGTTGAGCGGCATTTCGCGGTAGATGCGAGCCATCACGCCTTCGCCGCCCTCTTCCACATAGCCGTTGCCGCCCAGGCATTCCATGGCCTCCTGCGCAAACACGCTGCCGCGCTTGCACACCCAGAACTTGGCCACGGGTGTGAGCAGGCGGGCCATCACGGCTTCGTGCTCGCTAGTGGCCTTCTTGTCGAAGGCGCTGGCCAGGCGGATTGACAGCGCGGTGGCGGCTTCGCTCTCCAGCGCCAAATCGGCCAGCACATTGCGCATCAGTGGCTGTTCAATCAGCTTCTTGCCAAAGGCCGAGCGCTGGCGCGTGTGGTGCAGCGCAATGCTGAGCGCCTGCCGCATAAGCCCGCTGGTGCCCAGCGCGCAGTCCAGCCGCGTCATGGTGCCCATCTCCAGGATCTGCGCCACACCCCGGCCCTCTTCGCCCACGCGCCAGGCCATCGCGCCGATAAACTCGACCTCGGAGCTGGCATTGGCGTGGTTGCCCAGCTTGTCTTTCAGGCGCTGGATGCGAATGGTGTTGACCGCCCCTTCGCCACCATCAGGCAACACACGCGGCAGGAAGAAGCAGGTGAGCCCGCCGGGCGCCTGCGCCAGGATCAGGAACGCATCGCACATGGGCGCCGAGAAAAACCATTTGTGGCCCGTGATGCGATAGCGCGCACCCCAGGCATCGTCGCCGTCGTGGACAGCCTGTGTGGTGTTGGCACGCACGTCCGATCCGCCCTGCTTCTCGGTCATACCCATGCCCATGGTGAGCGCGGATTTCTGCGAGAACAGCGCCAGGCGCGGGTCGTACTGCGTGCTCGCCAAACCCTTGCTCCAGTCCGCCCATACCGCTGAATTGCCTCGCAGTGCCGGGGTCACGGCGTAGCTCATCGACACGGGGCACAGCACCGAGGGCTCGGCCTCGGTGAACAGCATGAAGCCCGCCGCGCGCTCCACATGCGCGTGGCCCGTGTCCTGGCGCGACCAGGGCGTGGCATGCAGGCCGTGGCGCAGCGCGGCGCCCATCAAAGCGTGGTAGCTGGGGTGGAACTCCACCACATCCGTGCGGTGGCCAAAGCGGTCATGTGTGCGCAGCTGGGGCTTGTGGGTGTTGGCCAGGCGCGCGTGGGTCAGCATCTCGGCCGAGCCCATCTCGGCACCCAGCGCCGTGAGGCCCGCCACACCCAGTCCGGGCGCATGCAGGCGCAACGCATCCTGCAGCGGCAGGTTGGTGGTGAACAGGTTCACATCCGCCCATGGCGTGCTCTGGTTGAAGACGTCATGGGTACGCGCCAGGGTGGCGGTGGGCAGGGTCATGTCGGCTCCTTCACGGGTGGGCGGGGTGAATGGTCGAGGGGGCTGCGGCGGCGTCAGCCCGCCTTTCGCAGCATTTCAACGTGCGGGATATCGTCTTCCAGGTATTCGTCGGACACGGCCTCGAAGCCCAGGCTGCCGTAAAAGCCCCGCAGATGGGCCTGCGCGCTGATGCGGATGTCACGCCCCGGCCACGCCTGGCTGCAGCGGGCAATGCCCTCCTGCATCAGCGCCCGGCCTGTGCCGTTGCCACGCGCTTCCTTGGCGGTGACCACGCGGCCGATGGAGGGCTCGGGGTAGTTCACACCCGGGTCCACCACGCGCAGACAGGCTTGCAGCGTACCCGCCTCGTCGTAGCCCAGCAGGTGGTAGGACTGCTTGTCCGCTTCGTCCGGGTCCTGGTAGGGGCCCTGCTCCAGGATGAAGACCTTGCAGCGCAAGGCCAGGGCGTCATGCAGCGCATGCACGCCCAGGTCGTCGAAGCGGGCCCAGGTCCACTTCAGCATCATCAGATCAGCTTGACCAGTTGCTTGCCAAAGTTCTTGCCCTTGAGCAGGCCCAGGAAGGCCTCGGGCGCGGCGGCAATGCCTTGGGCAATGGTTTCGCGCGGGCGCAGCTTGCCGGTGCCCACCAGCGTGCCCAGCTCCTTGAGCGCGTCGGGCCAGACTTCCATGTGTTCGCTCACGATGAAGCCCTCGACCTTCATGCGGTTGATGAGCATGAGTGCGGGGTTGGCCATGGGCAGCGGTGCGCCGTCGTAGCCGGCGATCATGCCGCACAGGGCGATGCGGCTGAAGGCGTTCATGCGCAGCATCACGGCGTCCATGATCCAGCCGCCCACGTTCTCGAAGTAGCCGTCAATGCCATTGGGGCAGGCTTCTTTCAGCGCCTTGGACATCGCCTTCACGTCGCTGTATTCCTTGTAATCGATGCAGGCGTCAAAGCCCAGTTCTTCCACTGCGTACTTGCACTTGTCGGCACCGCCCGCAATGCCCACCGCGCGGCAGCCACGGGCCTTGGCGAGGGCCGCAAAAGCGCTGCCCACGGCGCCCGTGGCGGCGCTCACCACCACGGTGTCGCCTTCCTTGGGCGCAATGATCTTGACCAGGCCGTACCAGGCCGTGACACCCGGCATGCCCACGGCACCCAGGTAGTGCGACAGCGGCACATGGGTGGTGTCCACCTTGCGCAGCGCACCCGGCTGGTCGGCATTGACCACGCTGTATTCCTGCCAGCCGCCCATGCCCACCACCTTGTCGCCCACGGCGTACTTGGGATGCTTGCTCTCGGCCACTTCACCCACGGTGCCACCGATCATGACTTCGCCCAGCGCCTGCGACGCGGCGTAGCTCTTGCTCTCGTTCATGCGGCCGCGCATGTAGGGGTCCAGGCTCAGGTAGTGGTGGCGCACCAGCACCTGGCCGTCCTGCAGCGCGGGCGTGTCGGTCGCGACCAGCTTGAAGTTGCTGGCCACCGCTTCGCCCTGGGGACGGTTGTCGAGAACGATTTGTTGGTTGCGTGGCATGGAAAGCTCCTTCAGAAAATTAAACACTATGTTTTTGATAGCTGCCAGCGCATATATCCATTGCGCTTGCAGGCAAAAAGGCTTTAAAACCTGCTGGCGACCTCAACCACTGGCTCAGTCGGTGGAGATGACCTTGAGGTCATTCACATTGCGCCCGTCCACAGGCAGGCGCTTGACGTACTTGAACGTGCCGGTGGCGTGGCAGCACACCTTGCCTTGGGCGTCGTACACCGTGCCCTCGGTGAACGCCATGGTGGCCGTGCGGTGAATCAATCGCCCCTTGGCCACCAGCGGCCCGCGCGCGGGCTGCATGAAGCTGGTCTTCATCTCGATGGTGACCACGCCCATGTCCGGCGTCACGCTGCGCGCGGCCGTCGCCATGGTCACGTCCAGCAGCGTCATCGACGCGCCGCCGTGGGTCACGGCAAACGAGTTCAGGTGCTCAGGCTTGGCTTCGTAACGCAGCTCGGACTCGCCGTCCTCCATGCGGTGCAGCGTGAAGCCCAGGTGGCTGACAAAGGGGATTTCGACACCAAAACTAATCAAGGCTTTTTCCTTTGGAAATGTAGGTCGCAACTGGCGCGGCACGGGCGATGGACGCAGAGCAAGGGCCGCCCCGCAGCGATTGCGTCGTCCCCCTTCCCGAATCGCTCAGCGATTCGAGAGAAGGGGGAAGCGGCGCAGCCGCTCAGGGGGATGTTCACCCGCCAGTCACAATGCTCACGCCGCCGTCCACCGCCAGCCATTGGCCGGTGATGTGCTTGCCCGCATCCGACGCATACAGCGCGCACAGGCCCTTCAGGTCTTCATCATCGCCCAGGCGGCCCAGGGGGGCGTGGGCCGCCAGCGCTTCTTCGCCCATTGCCTTGAGCGTGCCCACCGTCATCTTGCTCGGGAAGAAGCCCGGGCAGATCGCGTTGACGCGGATGTTGTAGGCCCCCCATTCGGCCGCCAGCGCCCGTGTGAAGTTGATCACCGCGCCCTTGGAGGTGTTGTAAGCAATGGTGTTCATGCCCTTGGGGTTGCCGCCCAGGCCGGCGATGGACGCCACATTGATGATGCTGCCGCTGCGGCGGCCGATCATGCTGTGCTTGGCGATGTGCTGGCTCAGGATGAAGTACCCACGCACGTTGAGGTTCATCACCTTGTCCCAGGCCTCCACGGGGTGGTCTTCAGCCGGAGAGCCCCAGGCCGCGCCCGCGTTGTTGACCAGGATGTCCACATGGCCCAGGCGCTGCAAGGTCTCGTCGGCCAGGCGGCGGATGTCCTCTTCCTTGGCGCAGTCGGCGGCGATCCAGCGCGCGTCGATGCCTGTGGCCTGCAGGTCGGCCGTGGCTTCTTCCAGGTCAGACGCCTTGCGCGAGCTGAGCACGATCTTGGCGCCCGCCTCGCCCAGCGCGTGGGCCAGTTGCAGGCCCAGGCCGCGCGAGCCGCCGGTCACCAGGGCAGTCTTGCCCGTCAGGTCAAACAGTTGTTGGATGGTGCGTGTCATGTGAATGTCTCCTTGGATTTTTGCCAGTCGATGGATGTTCTCGGACCACAGCCCGGCGCTGGGATGCGCCAGCCAGGGGGTGGAATACAGGCAGCCATTGTGCGGCGCCAGAAGGCTGCATTGTGTCGCCGCCGCGTCCGCTCCGCACGGGGCCCGCCAGGTGGCTGCCGCGGTGCCGCAGCGTCAGCCCTGGGGGTCGGCCTTGAGCCGCGCACGCACGGCGATCAGCACCACGCCCACTGCCGCCACTACGCCCCCACCCACCATCAGCACCCAGCCCGTGGCCGCGTCGGTGCGGGCGGTGGCAATGCCCAGCACCAGCGTGAGCAGGCCGCCGTAGATCAGCACCCAGATGAGCTTTTGCAAGCGCTGCAACGTGCTCAGAGCCGCCATCAGAACGCCTCTTCAGGAAAGCTGGCGCAGGTCGCGTCGCGCGTGCTGACCACTTGAAGCCAGGCGCCGATCTTGGGCAGCTCGTAATGGAAGAAAAAGCGCATGGCGCCCATGCGGCCCACGCTGGCGGGCTGCGCCAGGGCTGCATCGGCCGCCAGGGTGGCCAGCGCCACGTCCAGCCACACCCAGGCCAGCACCGTGTGGCCAAAGGCCTGCATGTAGGGCACGGCATTGGACAGCGCATCAGCGGGTTGACCCGTGGCCCAGGCGGCCTTGGTGGCCGCGCCCACGTCCTGCAGCGCCTTGCCCAGCGCGTTGGCATGGGCGGCCAGCGCGGGCACCTGGATGGCGCGCTCGATGGTGGCGTTGATGCGCCCGGCCAGCAGTTGCAGGCCACGACCGCCTTCCATCAGCACCTTGCGGCCCAGCAGGTCCATGGCCTGGATGCCGTGGGTGCCTTCGTGGATCATGTTCAGGCGGTTGTCGCGCCAGTACTGCTCCACGGGGAAGTCGCGCGTGTAGCCGTAGCCGCCGTGGATCTGGATGGCCAGGCTGTTGGCCTCCAGGCACCATTCGCTGGGCCAGCTCTTGGCGATGGGGGTCAGCACCTCCAGCAGCAGGCGGGCTTCGTCGGCCGCAGCGGCATCGCCCGTGTGTTGCTCGTCCACCAGCCGCGCGCAGAACAGGTTGAGCGCCAAGGCGCCCTCGCCATACGACTTTTGCGCCAGCAGCATGCGTTTGACGTCCGCGTGCTCCACGATGCGCACCTGGGGCTGGGCGGCGTCCTTGACCACGGCCGCCGCGCCGTCCTTGGGGCCCTGCACGGGGCGGCCCTGGGGGCGGTTCTTGGCGTAGTCCAGGCTGGCGTAGTAGCCGGCCAGGCCCAGCATGGTGGCGGCCATGCCGATGCCAATGCGCGCCTCGTTCATCATGTGGAACATGCAGTGCAGGCCCTTGCCGGGCTGGCCGACCAGATAGCCAACGGCGCCTGCCTGGCCATCCACGGGGTACTTGCCCTCGCCAAAGTTCAGCAGCGTGTTGGTGGTGCCGCGCCAGCCCAGCTTGTGGTTCAGGCCCGCCAGCGCCACGTCGTTGCGCACGCCGGTCAGCTGGCCGTCGGTGTCCACCAGCTTCTTGGGCACGATGAACAACGAGATGCCCTTGGTGCCGGGCACCAGCTTGCCGTCCGGCCCCGGAATCTTGGCCAGCACCAGGTGCACGATGTTTTCGGTCAGCTCATGGTCGCCCGAGCTGATCCACATCTTGTTGCCCTTGAGGCGGTAGCGGGGGCCGAGCGGGTCGCTCTCAAAGCCCTCGCCATCCGGCACGGCGCGTGTGGCCACGTCGGACAGGGACGAGCCCGCCTGTGGCTCCGACAGGCACATGGTGCCCGACCAGCGGCCGTTGAATTCATTGAGCGCAAACACCTGCTTTTGCAGGTCGGTGCCATGCACCATGAGCAGGTTGGCGTTGCCCGAGGTCAGCAGGTTGGACCCAATGCTGATCGAGGCGGCCGCGAAAAAGCTGTTGGCCGCAGCCTCCACCGTGTAGGGCAGCTGCATGCCGCCAATGTCGTAGTCCTGCGCGGCGCTCAGCAGGCCCGACTCGGCGTAGGCGCGCCGTGCTTCGTAGGTGGCTTGCGGCAGCACCACGCGCAGCGTGCCGTCGGGCTCGGTCTCGGTGCGGGGTTCTTCGGTGTCCACCACGCGGTTGAAGGGAGCGTACTTCTCGCGCGCGATGCGCTCGGAGGTGTCGAGCACGGCATCGAAGGTTTCGCGGGAGTGGTCTGCAAAGCGCTCGCGGGTTTGCAGCTTCTCGGCGTTCAGCCACTGATAGAGCAGGAAATCGACGGTGGGACGTAGGCTCATGGCATTTCAGGGTTAAAACAGCCCCAGGCGCAGATAAATCATGCGCCAGCAGCTATCAAATAAGGAGTAAACGGCGCAGGAGTGAGGAGGAACATGCTCCCATCCCTTGCCACCATCAGGCGCCAGCGGGCGACGGTGCCGCGTCTTCGCGCGGTGGCAGTGCGGCAATGGTGCCTTGCGCCACGGCGCACAGCTTTTCGGTGCCTGCCTGCACCACCAACACATCGCAGCGGCACACCGCCTGCGCGCGGCCATGGTGCACCGCCTGCGCACGGGCGATGAGCAGTTCGCCCACCGCAGGGCGCAGGTAGTTGATCTTGAACTCGGAGGTCACCACGGGCACCCGCATCGCGGTGCCTCCTGCGTAGGTCAGGGCGTTGTCGGCCACATAGCTCAGCACGCCCCCGTGCACAAACCCGTGCTGTTGCAGCAACTGGGGCGTGATGGGCAGGTGCAGCTCGCAGTGCCCTGGGGACAAGGCATGTAGCCGTGCCCCCACCAGGATGCTGAACGGCTGCGATGCCAGTACCTCACGCCCCATGGCCAGGAAGACCTCGGGCGACACCACGACATCGGGGATGTCGGTGCGCGGTGGCGACGAGGCCTGCCCGGACATGGCTTACAGCACCTCGAAAATGCCCGCAGCGCCCATGCCGCCGCCGATGCACATCGTCACGCACACTTTCTTGGCGCCACGGCGTTTGCCTTCGATGAGGGCGTGGCCCGTGAGGCGCTGGCCCGACACACCGTAGGGGTGGCCCAGGGCGATGGCGCCGCCGTTCACGTTCAGACGGTCCGCCGGGATGCCCAGCTTGTCGCGGCAGTACAGCACCTGCACGGCGAAGGCTTCGTTCAGCTCCCACAGGTCGATGTCCTGCACCGTGAGGCCCAGCTTCTTCAGCACCTTGGGCACGGCAAACACGGGGCCGATGCCCATTTCGTCAGGCTCGCAACCGGCCACTGCAAAGCCGAGGAAACGGCCCAGGGGCTTGAGGCCCTTCTTGCTGGCGTACTCTTCGCTGGTGATCACGCAGGCACCGGCTCCGTCAGAGAACTGGCTGGCATTGCCGGCCGAAATCAGGCCACCGGGCAGTGCCGACCGCAGGCCACTGATGGCCTCCACCGTCGTGCCTTCGCGTGTGCCTTCGTCCTTGCTCACCGTCACTTGCTTGGTGATCAGGCCCAGCGTCTTGTCAGCCACACCGGCCGTCACGGTGATGGGGGCGATTTCTGCATCGAACAAGCCGTTGGCCTGAGCGGCACAGGCCTTTTGCTGGCTGCCTGCACCGTACTCGTCCATGGCTTCGCGGCCGATGTTGTAGCGCTTGGCCACCTGCTCGGCGGTCTGCAGCATGCTCCAGTAAATCTCGGGCTTTTGCTTGGCCAGAGCCAGGTCCTGGATCATGTGCAGGTTCATCTCCTGCTGCACGCAGGAGATGCTTTCAACACCACCGGCCACGAACACATCGGCTTCGCCAGCGATGATGCGCTGGGCGGCCATGGCAATGGTCTGCAGACCCGAAGAGCAGAAGCGGTTGACCGTGACGCCGGAGGCGGTGATGGGCAGACCGGCCTTCAAGGCGATCTGGCGCGCGATGTTGCTGCCGGTGGCGCCTTCGGGCGTGGCGCAACCCATGATGACGTCGTCCACGTCTGCACCGTCGATGCCGGCGCGCAACACAGCGTGCTGCACGGCATGGCCGCCCAGGGTGGCGCCATGCGTCATGTTGAACGAACCCTTCCAGCTCTTGGCGAGCGGCGTGCGGGCGGTGGAAACAATCACTGCGGAGGTCATGTGAATTCCTTTGATTCTGTAGATGGGTGCACGCGGCTATTTACTGGAAGGCCTTGCCTTCGGCGGCCAGCTTGGCCAGCAGCGGAGCGGGCTTCCAGAACGCTGCGTCATCCAGCGGGTTCTTGGCAAAACGGTCCATGGCCTGCACCACGTTGAACAGACCCACTTCGCTGGCGTAGTGCATGGGGCCGCCACGGTGGATGGGGAAGCCGTAGCCGGTCAGGTACACCATGTCGATGTCGCCGGACTTGCTGGCAATGCCGTCTTCCAGGATGTGCGCGCCTTCGTTGACCAGTGCGAACACCAGGCGCTGCACGATTTCTTCGTCCGAAATCTTGCGCGGCGTGATGCCCAGCTCCTTGCGGTGGTCTTCGATCATCTTGTTGACCAGGTCGCTCGGGATCGCGTCGCGCTTGCCGGCCTGGTAGTCGTACCAGCCTGCGCCGGTCTTCTGGCCGAAGCGGCCCAGTTCACACAGCTTGTCGGCCGTGCGGCTGTACTTCATGTCGGCACGTTCGACGGAGCGGCGCTTGCGGATGGCCCAGCCAATGTCGTTGCCCGCCAGGTCGCCCATGCGGAACGGGCCCATGGCAAAGCCAAACTTTTCGATGGCCTTGTCCACCTGCTGGGGCGTGCAGCCTTCGTCCAGCAGGAAGCCAGCCTGGCGGCTGTACTGCTCGATCATGCGGTTGCCGATGAAACCATCGCACACGCCCGAGACCACCGAGGTCTTCTTGATCTTCTTGCCGATGGCCATCACGGTGGCCAGCACGTCCTTGGCGGTCTCCTTGCCACGCACCACTTCCAGCAGCTTCATCACGTTGGCAGGGCTGAAGAAGTGCATGCCCACCACGTCCTGCGGACGCTTGGTAAACGCTGCGATCTTGTCCACGTCGAGCGTGGAGGTGTTGGAGGCCAGGATGGCGCCGGGCTTGGCCACAGCGTCGAGTTGCTTGAACACGGCTTCCTTGACGCCCATCTCCTCGAACACGGCTTCGATGATGAGGTCGCAGTCCTTGAAGTCGTCGTAGCTCAGCGTGGTGCTCAGCAGGGCCATGCGCTGCTCGTACTTGTCCTGCTTGAGCTTGCCCTTCTTGACCTGGGCTTCGTAGTTCTTCTTGATCGTGGCCACGCCACGGTCCAGGGCTTCCTGCTTCATTTCCAGGATCTTGACGGGGATGCCCGCGTTCAGGAAGTTCATGGAAATGCCGCCGCCCATGGTGCCCGCGCCAATCACGCCCACCAGCTTGATGTCGCGCTTGGGGGTGTCGGAGGCCACATCAGGAATCTTGGAGGCTGCACGCTCAGCCATGAACAGATGGCGCAGTGCACGCGACTCGGGCGTCCACATCAGGTTGATGAAGATCTCGCGCTCGACCAGCATGCCTTCGGCGAACTTCTTCTTGGTGGCCGCTTCGACCGCGTCCACGCACTTGGCGGGTGCGGGGAAGTTCTTGGCCATGCCCTTGACCATGTTGCGTGCGAACTGGAAGTACGCATCGCCTTCGGGGTGCTTGCAGGGGAAGTTGCGCACCAGGGGCAGCGGACGGGCATCGGCCACGCTCTGGGCAAACGCCAGGGCTTCTGCGGCCAGCGATTCGGCCGACGCGGCCATCTTGTCAAACAGCTTCTGGCCGGGCACGGCGCCGATCATTTCGCTCTTGACGGGCTCGCCGCTCACGATGAGGTTGAGCGCGGCTTCCACACCAATCACGCGGGGCAGGCGCTGCGTACCGCCTGCGCCAGGGATCAGGCCCAGCTTGACTTCGGGCAGTGCAATCGAGCAGCCAGGCGCCGCAATGCGGTAGTGGCAACCCAGGGCCAGTTCCAGCCCGCCGCCCATGGCCACGCTGTGCATGGCAGCCACGACGGGCTTGGCCGAGTTTTCAATGGCGGCAATCACCGACAGCAGGTTGGGTTCTTGCAGCGACTTGTCGGTGCCGAACTCCTTGATGTCGGCGCCGCCAGAGAACGCACCACCGGCACCGGTAATCACGATGGACGTGACCGCTGCATCGGCATTGGCACGGCCAAGGCCGTCCACGATGCCCTGGCGGGTCGCCAGACCGAGTCCGTTGACGGGAGGGTTGGCCATGGTGATCACGGCAACGGAGCCGTGGACTTTGTATTCAGCGGTCATGGTGCTGTTGTTCCTTGGAAAGTGAAAAAGAACGATCGTGCGTTTTTATTGTAGAGACTTCAAACCCATTTGGCGTGTCAATTTGTCCCGGGCGGGACAAGGGGGTTTCAGACATTCCCTGAAGAGCACACTCCGACAGGCAAAAAAAAAAGAGGCACCACCGAAGACAGGGCACCTCTGCAGATCGACATGGGAGCAGCTTCTCAGGCTTCACCATGACCTCAGTCGGTGAAACTGGCGCGCCGCAGGCCAGCGCCCCCGCGCAAGGGCCGCCCCGCCGCGCTGGGGGCGTCCCCCCAATGGGGGGAAGGCGCCGCCAGGCGACTCAGGGGGGCTTCACACCTCAAGCCATTCCTTGCGGATGTAGTTGTCGGCCCGCAGGCTGTCCGGTGTGCCCTGGAACACGATAGAGCCGTGGCCCATCACCAGTGCGCGGTCTGAGATCTTCATCGCAATGGTCAGCTTCTGCTCGATCAGCAGCACCGAGATGCCGCGCGACTTGATGGTCTGCAGGTACTGCCCCACCAGCTCGACGATCTTGGGTGCCAGACCCTCGGTGGGCTCGTCGATGATGATGAGGTCCGGGTCACCCATGAGCGTGCGGCACAGGGTCAACATCTGCTGCTCGCCGCCCGACATCACGCCCGCCTCGGTGTGCTGGCGCTCCTTGAGTCGGGGGAACATCTCGTACATGTCTTCGAACGACCAGCGGCTGTTCTTGCCACTGCCCTTTTGGCCGAGCATCAGGTTCTGGTGCACGGTGAGGTTGGGGAACACATCGCGGCTTTCGGGCACATAACCCACCCCCAGGTGGGCGATCTCGTAGGCCTTCCTGCCATTGAGGTCCTGCCCCTTCCAGTTGAGTGTGCCCTCCCAGTCCACCAGACCCATGATGGCCTTGGCGGTGGTGGAGCGGCCCGAACCGTTGCGCCCCAGCAGGGCCACGATTTCACCGGGTTGCACATCAAAGGTCACGCCATGCAGCACATGGCTCTTGCCGTAATAGGCGTGGAGATTTTCGATTTTCAGCATGTCAGTGTCCCGCCCCTTGCTCGTCCGCAACGACCGAGCCCAGATAGGCCTCTTGCACGCGCTGGTTGGCGCGCACCTTGTCGGGCGTGTCAAAGGCAATCACCTCGCCATACACCACCACAGCGATCTTGTCGGCCAGGCCGAACACCACGCCCATGTCGTGCTCCACCGTCAACAGCGTGCGGCCTTCGGTCACTTCCTTGATGAGGTGGATGAAGCGTGAGGTCTCGGTCTTGCTCATGCCGGCCGTCGGTTCGTCCAGCAGGATCACATTGGCACCGCCCGCGATGGTGATGCCAATCTCCAGCGCGCGCTGCTCAGCGTAGGTCAGGTTCATCGCCAGCGTGTCGCGCTTCTTGTCGAGCTTGATCATCTCCATGAGCTGCTTGGCGCGCTCGTTGGCATCGTGCAGGTTCGACAGGAAGCGCAGGAACGTGTACTTGTAGCCCATGCTCCACAGCACGCCGCACCGCAGGTTTTCGAACACCGACAGCTTGGGGAAGATGTTGGTGATCTGGAAGCTGCGCGAGAGCCCGCGCCGGTTGATCTCGTACGGTGCCATGCCGTTGATGCGCTGGCCATTCAGGATCACATCGCCGCTGGTGGGCGCAAAGCGCCCGCTGATCAGATTGAACAGCGTGGACTTGCCCGCGCCGTTGGGGCCGATGATGGCCACGCGCTCGCCAGGCGCCACCGCCAAGTTGGCGCCACGGATGATCTCGGTCTTGCCAAAACTCTTGCGCAGGTCGCGCAGTTCGAGCGCATAGGTTGCGTTGTCAGCCGCCATGGTTACAAAGCCTCCCCGCGCTTGATTTCATGTTCTATTTCTTCCTGGATCCTGCTCCACTGGCGCACAAATTGGCGGCGGCAGAGTTCAAACAGGGCAAAGCCCGTCACCATCACGAACACCGCGCCAAACCAGCTGGTAAAGCCCTTGGCGTTGAGCGTGGCGCCGAGGAAGGTCAACTCTGGCCCCAGCGCGGCATTGAGCTGCAAGTGGTACGTCATCTCGATCATGCAGGCTGCGCCCATCACACCCACCAGGGCAGTACCGCCCAGCGCGAGGTAAGAGGTCCACAGCTGGCGCAGCTTGCCGAACTTGGCCAAGCGCAGGTTCATCATGATCAGGCTGGCCACGCCACCGGGCGCATACATCACCATGAACAGGAATACCAGGCCCAGATATAGCAGCCAGGCCTTGGACAGCTCGGACAGCAGCACAGAAGCCAGCACCAGCAGCACGGCACCAATGATGGGGCCGAAGAAGAAGGTGGCGCCGCCCAGGAAGGTGAACAGCAGGTAGCCACCCGAGCGCACCACGTTAAGGCTGTCAGCACCCGTCACGATCTCGAAGTTGATGGTGGCCAGACCACCACCAATGCCGGCAAAAAAGCCCGCAATGATGAAGGCGAAGTAGCGCACCCGCTGCGTGTTGTAGCCAATGAACTCCACACGCTCGGGGTTGTCGCGCACTGCGTTCAGGATGCGGCCCAGCGGTGTGCCGGTGAAGGCAAACATCGCCGCAGTGCACACGAAGCAGTACACGGCGATCAGGTAGTACACCTGAATGGCAGGACCGAAGGTGATGCCGAAGAACGACTGGCCATACACGCGGTCGGTGGTGATGCCGCCTTCGCCCCCGAAGAACTCGGGGAACATCAGCGCCATCGAAGCCACCAGCTCGCCAATGCCCAGCGTGATCATGGCGAATGTGGTGCCCGACTTCTTGGTCGTGACAAAGCCCAGCAAGATGGCAAAGAACGCCCCCGCCAGCCCGCCCACGATGGGGATCAGCACCAGCGGAATGCTGAAGCTACCTTTGCTTGCCATGTTCATGGCGTGGATGGCTATGAACGAACCCAGACCGGTGTACACGGCATGGCCGAAGCTCAGCATGCCGCCCTGCCCCAACAACATGTTGTAGGACAGGCAGATGATGATGAGGTAGCCGATCTGCGAGAGCATGGTCAGCGCCAGACTGCTGCGAAACAGCATGGGCGCCACGATCAGTGCTGCGGCAAACAGCGTCCAGATCACAAAGCGCCCGACGTTCCAGGGCTTGAACCGGTAGTGCGACGTGGCACTGGAGACAGGATGAGTGGTTGAATTCATGGCATCAGTCCTCCCGCGTGCCCAAAAGGCCCTTGGGGCGGAAGATCAGGATCAGCACGAGGAACAGGTACGGCAGGATGGGCGCCACCTGGGAAATCGTGAGCTTGAGCAAGGGATAGCCAAAGGTCTGGTCGGTCACCGCCACACCCACGGCCTTGAAGACGTGGATCAGCGAGTAGTCCAGCGCCACGGCAAAGGTCTGCACCACGCCAATCAGCAGCGAAGCGATGAAAGCACCAGCCAGCGAGCCCATGCCACCCACCACCACCACCACGAAGATGATGGAGCCGACAGACGCAGCCATCGCAGGCTCGGTCACATAGGTGTTGCCACCGATCACGCCCGCCAGGCCCGCCAGCGCGGCGCCACCACCAAACACCAGCATGAAGACACGCGGCACGTTGTGGCCCAGCGCCTCCACCATTTCTGGGTACTTGAGAGCCGCCTGGATCACCAGCCCGATGCGGGTGCGTGTGAGCAGCAGCCACACCGACAGCAGCATCAGCAGCGCCACCAGCATCACAAACGAACGCGACTTGGGAAACTGCGTGCCGTACAGCGAGAACAGCGGTCCCTGCAATTGCTCTGGCAGGCCGTAAGGCACCGTGGAGCGACCCCAGACCAGCTGCACGACCTCCAGAATCAGGTACGACAGCCCAAACGTGACCAGCAGCTCGGGCACATGGCCAAACTTGTGCACCCGGCGCAGGGCGTAGCGCTCGAACGCAGCCCCCAGCACAAACACCACAAGCGGTGCCAGCACCAGCGCAGGCCAAAAGCCCACCACCCCGGAGATGGTGAACGCGAAATAGGCACCCAGCATATAGAAGCTGGTGTGTGCGAAGTTGAGCACGCCCATCATGCTGAAGATCAGCGTGAGGCCGGAACTCAGCATGAACAGCAGGAGCCCGTAGCTCACGCCGTTCAGCAAAGAGATCACGAAAAACTCAGGATTCATTGGAATTTTTCATCACGGAGGGAAAAAAAAGGCCCGAGTACGTCGGGCCTCGAAGTTCTGGCGCCGAAACGCCAGCGCCGGATTTAGGGGCGCTTCATCTGGCACGAAGTGGGCGTGCTGGCCACGTAGGGCTCGTAGTACTTCAGCGGCACGAAGGTGTAGCCGGTGTTTTCTGAGTCGATGGGGTACTTGCCGCCGGCCTTTTCCCACTTGGAAATGAACAGGCCCTGCTGCAACTGGTGGTCGGTCTTGCGCATTTCGACTTCACCGTTGAAGCTCTTGAACTTCATGCCTTCAAACGCTGCGGCCACCTTGACGGGGTCGGTGGACTTGGCTTTCACGAAACCTTCGGACAGCATGGTGAAGGCGTGGTACACGGCGCCGGTGTACATGTCGTCGTTGAACTTCTTCTTGTAGTCCACAACGATCTGGTTCAGCGGGCCAGGCAGGTTCATGTGGGCGTAAGCCACCATGTACACGCGGCCTGCAGCGGCAGAGCCCATGGCGGTGGGGCTGCCAGTGACAGAGCCGTAATAGGTGTAGAAGTTGACGTTGTTCAGGCCCGCGTCGTTAGCGGCCTTGATCAGCAGTGCCAGGTCAGAACCCCAGTTGCCGGTGATCACGCTGTCAGCGCCCGACGCCTTGATCTTGGCGATGTAGGGCGAGAAGTCGCGCACCTGGGCCAGGGGGTGCAGGTCGTCACCCACAAACTGCACGTCGGGGCGCTTGCGCTGCATCATCTCCTTGGCGAACTTGGAGACCTGGTGGCCGTGCGAGTAGTTCTGGTTGATCAGGTAAACCTTCTTGACCTCTGGCAGGTCCTTCATGTAAGTCGTCAGCGCTTCCATCTTCATGGAGGTGTCTGCATCCAGACGGAAGTGCCAGTAGCTGCACTTGCTGTTGGTGAGGTCTGGGTCCACGGCAGCGTAATTCAGGAACAGGACTTCCTTGCCGGGATTGCGTGCGTTGTGCTTTTCGAGCGCGTCCATGATGGCCAGTGCGGGACCAGAGCCGTTGCCCTGAACTACGTAGCGCGCACCCTGGTCCATGGCCGAGCGCAGGGCGCTGGTGGTTTCCTGCGGGCTGAGTTTGTTGTCGATGCCGATGATTTCAAATTTGACGCCGGCAGGGTTCTTCTTGTTGAACTCTTCAGCGATGAACTGGAAGCTCTTGAGCTGGTTCGTTCCCACGGCCGCCATCAGGCCAGACAGGGGGTCGAGCCAGGCGATTTTGACCGTCTCGCCCTTTTGAGCGAAGGCCCCGCCAGCGCTTGCCAAGATTACCGAGGCTGCTACAGCCTTAATAGCGAACTTCATGCTTTTGTCTCCTTGTAAATCGACACAACGCAGCGTACCGCGTTGCAACAAAGCGATGCTCAGGGATTGCCCCTACCAGCGTCGCACACGTGACTGGCGCTGCGCTCCCCCGAGCGCGCACCAGCCTGGGGCAGCGCAAAAAATGGCGCTCGCAAGCGATGCGCGCACATGCATTGCCCCACCCTGATCACAGGCCGGGAAGCTTGTAATCCTTGAGCTGCTCACGCAGCTTGGTCTTGAGCATCTTGCCGGTGGCACCGAGCGGAATGGCATCGACAAACACCACGTCGTCAGGGATCTGCCACTTGGCCGTCTTGCCTTCGTAGAAGGCCAGCAGCGCTTCGCGCGTCACCTCTGCGCCAGGCCGCTTGACCACGGCCACAATGGGGCGCTCGTCCCACTTGGGATGCGGCATACCCACACACGCTGCCATGGCAATGGCGGGATGGGCCATCGCAATGTTCTCGATGTCGATGGAGCTGATCCATTCGCCACCGGACTTGATCACGTCCTTGCTGCGGTCGGTGATCTGCATGAAGCCGTCGGCGTCGATGGTGGCCACGTCGCCCGTGGGGAACCAGCCCCTGCCCTGCGCGTCGCGCACCAGCGGGTCACCGCCCTCGCCCTTGAAGTAGCTGCCCACGATCCAGGGGCCCTTGACCAGCAGGTCGCCATAGGTCTTGCCGTCCCAGGGCAGCTCGTTGCCGTCGCCACCCACGATCTTCATGTCCACGCCATAGATCGCACGGCCCTGCTTTTGCAGGATCTTCATCTGCTCGTCCTTGGACATGACGAGGTGCTTGTTCTTCAGCGTGCACAGCGTGCCCAGCGGGCTCATCTCGGTCATGCCCCAGGCGTGCAGCACCTCCACACCGTAGTCTTCCTTGAAGGCGTGGATCATGGCGGGCGGGCAAGCCGATCCGCCGATCACCGTGCGGCGCAGTGTGGAGAACTTGAGGCCCGCAGGCTTCATGTGGCCCAGCATCATCTGCCACACGGTGGGCACGCCCGCCGCGTAGCTGACCTTCTCCGCTTCGATCAATTCGTAGATCGACTTGCCATCCATCGCTGGGCCTGGAAACACCAGCTTGCAGCCAGTGAGCGCGGCCGAGTACGGAATGCCCCAGGCATTGACGTGGAACATGGGCACCACGGGCAGCACCGAGTCGCGGGCCGAGAGGCACATGACATCAGGCAGCGCCGCAGCGTAGGCGTGCAGCGTGGTGGAGCGGTGGCTGTACAGCGCGGCCTTGGGGTTGCCTGTGGTGCCGCTGGTGTAGCACATGCTCGATGCAGAGTTCTCATCGAACTCAGGCCATGCGTAGTCCGAAGACTGCGCGCCAATCCAGGCTTCGTAGCTGGTCAGGCCGGGAATGCCGGTGTCGGCAGGCAGCTTGTCGGCGTCGCACAGGGCAACCCATTTCTTGACAGTGGGGCACTTGGCGTGCACCGCTTGCACCAGGGGCAGGAAGGTGGTGTCAAAGCACAGCACCTGGTCTTCGGCGTGGTTGATGATCCAGGCGATCTGGTCGGGGTGCAGGCGTGGATTGACGGTGTGCAGCACGCGGCCCGATCCGCTCACACCGAAATACATCTCCATGTGGCGATAGCCGTTCCATGCCAGCGTGGCCACCCGGTCGCTGAACTGGAGCTTCAGGTCATCCAGCGCGTTGGCCAGGCGGCGGGCACGTGCGGCGAGGTCGCGGTACGTGTAGCGATGGATGTCCCCCTCCACCCGTCGGGACACGATTTCGGCGTCGCCGTGGTGGCGCTCTGCGAATTCGATCAGCGACGAAATCAGCAACGGTTGACTCTGCATCAAGCCCAGCATGAATACTCCTTGGATGTTGTAGTGAATGGAACGGTCATCGTAGCGCGCGTACCGGCGTCCGGGTGTCGCCCGCGTCGTGCCCCCGCACGCCACTGGGATGAACCCGCGCACGCCGCACCACCGCACTGGCGCGGCACCGGCGGCGGCACGGCTGCAAAGTCGCCGAACCCCGTGAACCGCTGCGGAGTGTGCGCCCGGCGGGCATGGCTGCCAACACTTGTCGTCCCACTGACAAAGGGCAAGGGAATACCCTGAACCGCCGGCACCGCTGCAGCGACAATCGGGCCCATGCTTTGCGCTGCCCCTTCTGCCCAACGATTCATTGCCGCCCAGCCCTGGTTCGCGGGCCTGCCTGCCGCCATGCAGGAGCGGCTGCGCGAAGAGGTGTTTGCCGAGCAGGCCGACAAGGGCGCGGTGATGATGCCCGCCGGCAGCGCCGTGCGGGGCTGGCATGCCGTGCTGTCGGGTCTGGTGATGCTGCAGAGCCCCACCAGCAAGGGCCGGTCGTCCGCCTTCATCGGCGTGCCTGACGGTGAATGGTTTGGCGAGGGCTCGGCCATGAAGCCCGAGCCCCGCCGGTACCACGTGGTGGCACTGCGCCCCACCACCCTGCTGTGCCTGCCCCTGCCGCTGTTTGCCACGCTGCGCGAGACCAGCCTGGCGTTCAACCAGTTCCTGGTGCAGCATCTGAACATGCGGCTGGGCCAGGCCATGACCATCATCGAGGCCGGGCGCACCCAGTCCACCGAGCACCGCGTGGCGCTGTACCTCAGCCGCCTGTTCTGGCGCAGCACCCGGCGGCTCAACCTCACGCAGGAAGAGCTGGGCCAGCTGGTGGGCCTGTCGCGGCAGACCGTGAACAAGGTGCTGCAGTCGCTGGAGGGCATGGGCATTGTGTCGCTGGACTTCGGGCGCGTGGCCATCGTGGACGACGAGGCGCTGAACGCATACCTCGCCGCCACGGCCGCGCACTGAACACCCGCATTCGGCCGGGGTCTGTTCGACATCTGCAGCACGAGGGTCATTGCACGCTCAGGCGCACCGCCTTCTGGTCTGCATCAAAGATGAACTTGCGGGGCCAGGGCTGCCAGGTCTGGCCCAGCGTTGCGTTGTTGGGATCGCCGGTGTGCACAAAGGCGCGCAGGCTGTCCATCATGGCCCGCGACAGGGCCAGGCGCCCCGGCTGGTTGGCGGTGCTGTTGGTCGCCTTCGCAAACACCGAGGGACCGAAGTTGCCAAACACAAAGGGCAGGTCGAACGCATGGGCCGCGCCGTACACATCGTTCCATGGTGCGGGCTGCCGGGCCCAGTTGAACCGGTAGTTCCACACATTGCTCTGCTGGCTGCTCAGGGCGTTCAGCAGGTTGTCGCGGCTGGCGCCAATGAACACATTGCCCAGCATCTGGGTGCGTGCGTTATAGCCCGTGCCCGGGGCTGTCACCGGCAGGTAGGACGCATCCAGAATGTCCGCCGCAGTGAGGGTGGTGGTGGCATCAGGGTCGAAGCGCTGCATCATCGCAAAGCGCTCGGCATCGCCGATCTTCATGCCGGGCTTGCCGCCCAGCAGCACCAGGAACGGGGCAAACAGCTTGCCCTCCTCGGCCGTGTAGCCGGACAAAACAGGCACTTTCTGATAGCGGCCCGCAGAAATCTCCGTGATCGGATCGGCCGGAAGCACCACACCGTCCGGGATCGGGCCCGAACCTGTCAGCCCCTTTGCCAGCACCGTCTGCAAGACGACCCGCGCATCCTTGCCACGCAGGTAACTGGCCACCTGCGCGGGGGGCCAGCTGGCCACCAGGGCCTGGGCTTCGGGCAGGCCAGGTGCCAGGCCATCGGCCACGGCCAGATGCGCCAGCAACTGGCTGGCCTGTGTGGCGTAGCGGGAGACCGGGTTGAGCGTGGGGATGGACCCGGCGGGCAGGTTCGACGCCAAGGAGATCCCGCCACTGATCGGTACCAATTTGTGGAAGAGCCCGGTGGCCTGCGGTGCGGTCAGCAGCGCCAAGGCATTGATGGCCCCCGCCGACTGCCCCATCAACGTGACGTTGCCCGCATCGCCGCCAAACCGGGCGATGTTGCCCTGGACGAACCGCAGCGCCTGCACGACGTCCAGCAGCGCGTAGTTGCCGGTATAGGTGCTGCCGCCTGCGCTGCTTCCACTGCCGTTGTTGCCGGCATGCAGGGCGGGCAACTGCAGATACCCCAGCACATCCAGCCGGTAGTTGGCTGTGACCACGATGGCATTGGCCGACTTGGCCAGCGCGGCGCCGTCGTACACCGGGTCGGCGGTGTAGCCCGAGATGGCACTGCCACCATGGATAAAGACCAGCACAGGCAGGTTGTCCTGCGCGGTGGCTGGACGCCAGATGTTGAGGGTCAGGCAGTCTTCGCTGCCCAATGGGGTGTTGAGCGTCTGGCCAATCGTGTCGTCAAAGCGGTTGTTGGCGCCCGGGCCGTAAATGCGGCCCATCTGCAGGCACGCACTGCCAAACCGGGTGGCGCTGCGCTCGCCCGTCCAGGCGGCGGGCTCCGCGGGCGGCTGCCAGCGCAGGGCCCCGACAGGGGGTTGGGCGTAGGGAATGCCCTTCCAGGCATAAGTGCCGCTGGTGGTGCTGTCATCCGTGCCGCGCACCATGCCATAGCGGGTTTCGCGCAGTTCGGGCGGCGTACCGCCAGAACCACCACACGCCGTGGTCATCACGGCGGCGAGGCATGCTGCGCCCCAGCGCAGGCTCTTTGCAAAATAGGCCATGTTGTTTGTCTCCTTCGGGGTTTTCAGGAATGGGGCGGGCCTGCAGAACGCATCACACTCGCGCCTGGGACCGACCTCGGCGCCGATTGTGGAAACGCCCGGCCCACAACCCACTATCGCAACCACACCAAAACAGTGACTTCAGAACACCACCCGCGCGTAAACCCTGAGACTGGGGCTTGCCCATGAACCCATTGCCGCAGCGCACCAGCTCTGCCGCCTGGGTGCGCGGCATTGCGGAGCTGTTTGCAGCCGAGGGACTGCCGGTGCAAGCCCTGTGCGCGCAGGCCGACATCGATCTGGAGAGCCTGCAGCACCCCCACACCCGCGTGGATGTGGACCGCGTCAGCCGCTTGTGGGAGGCCGCAGCCCAGCACTACGATCGCCCGGGGCTGGGCCTGGACCGCCAGCTGGCCGCGCGCTACGGCAAGCTGGATCTGGTCGGCCACGCACTGGCCTCGGGGCCCAATCTTCTCGAAGGCTTCAGGCACCTGGACCGGCACATGGCGCTGATCTCGGACGCCACCACGTTCTCGATGGAGCGAGACCCACGCGGTTACTGGATGGTGCTCAACCACATCGGCGCCTCGCGCCCCATACCGCGACAGCGGGTGGAGTTTGCGGTGCTGACCCTGCTGACGCTGTGCGACTGGCTCACCCGGCGCGACCTCACGCCCCTGGCCGTGGAGTTGGTCACCCCAGCGCCGGCCGACGACACGCGACACCGCGCGGCATTTGGCGTACCCCCCCGCTTTGGCCAGCCGGTAAACCGCTTTCTGATGGCCGAAGCCGACCTGCTGCAACCCATTCCCACCCACAACCCGAACCTGTGGGCGCTGCACGAACAACTGGTGGAGGCCGAGCTGGGACAACTGGGCCCGTTGAGCCAGTCGCTGGTCAGCGCCAAGGTGCGCACGGAGATATCGCGCATGCTGCACCTCGGCGAACCCCGCCGCGATGACGTGGCTGCGCGCCTGCACCTCACCGATCGCACCTTGCAGCGCCGGCTGCAGGCAGAGTCGGTGAGTTTTCAGCAACTTCTGGACGACACCCGCAGCGAGCTGGCACGCCAATACCTGGCCGACCCGCGCCGCAGCCTGGCCGAGGTGGCGGACCAGCTGGGTTTCAGCGACCAGAGCAACCTGTTCCGGGCCTGCAAGCGCTGGTTTGGCATGCCCCCAGGCCAGTACCGCCAGCAGCTGCTGCAGCCTGCGTCAGGCCCGGCCTGCCTGACGGCGGCAGCGTTGTTGTAGCGGTCGCGGTGCAGGCTATCCCCGCCCTGCCATGGCCCTGTGGGCGCCGGGGCATCCGGCCTGCGAGACAATCCAGCCCATGACCCTGACTGCCGACAGCGACGCCCACACCGACCTCGGCCTCGCCTGGGACCACCGCTTTGCCGCGCTGGGCACCGACTTTTTCACCGAACTGCGCCCCCCCCCTCTGCCCACGCCCCATTGGGTAGGCACCAGCCCCGCCGTGGCGCAACTGCTCGGGCTGGATGAAGCCGCGTTGCGCAGCGATGAGGCCCTGCAGGCCTTCACCGGCAACCGCCTGCTGGCAGGCTCGCGCCCCCTGGCCAGCGTGTACAGCGGACACCAGTTTGGCGTCTGGGCCGGTCAGCTGGGCGATGGGCGCGCCATCATGCTCGGGGAGACGGCTACGGGGTGGGAGGTCCAGCTCAAGGGTGCAGGCCGCACGCCCTACTCTCGTATGGGCGACGGCCGTGCGGTATTGCGCTCCAGCATCCGCGAGTTTTTGTGCAGCGAAGCCATGCACGGACTGGGTGTGCCGACATCGCGCGCGCTGTGCATCACCGGCTCGCCCGCGCACGTCCGCCGCGAAGAAATCGAGACCGCTGCCGTCGTCACCCGCGTGGCACGCAGCTTTGTGCGTTTTGGTCATTTCGAGCACTTTGCTGCCAACGGCCAGAAGGCCGCGCTGCAAACGCTGGCCGACTACGTCATCGACCGCTACTACCCCGAATGCCGGGACAGCACCGACCTGGCAGGCAACCCGTACGCCGCCCTGCTGCGGGCCGTGAGCGAGCGCACCGCACGCCTCATGGCGCAGTGGCAGGCGGTCGGCTTTTGCCATGGGGTGATGAACACCGACAACATGAGCATCCTGGGCCTGACGATTGACTACGGGCCGTTTCAGTTTCTCGACGCGTTTGTGCCCGGCCACGTGTGCAACCACAGCGACTCGCAAGGCCGTTACGCCTACAACCGCCAGCCCAACGTGGCGTACTGGAACCTGTTTTGCCTGGCACAGGCGCTGCTGCCCCTGATCGGCGACCAGGAACTGGCCAAGCAGGCCCTGGAGTCTTACAAGACGGTTTTCCCCGAGGCCTTCATGGCCCGCATGCGCGCCAAGCTGGGGCTGCGGGAGGCCAGCGACGGCGATGGCGCTCTCATCGACGGCATCTTGCTGCTGCTGGCCCAGAACCGGGTGGACTACCCCATCTTCTGGCGCCGACTGTCGCAGGCCGTGGGCACCCAAGACATGGAGCCCGTGCGCGACCTGTTTGCGGACCGTGCTGGCCTGGACCAATGGTTGCTACTATATTCAGAGCACTCAAGACATATGGATGTGGCGCATCAAGCCGATTTGATGCTCAAAACCAATCCCAAGTTCGTGCTGCGCAACCACCTGGGCGAACAGGCCATTCGTGCGGCGAAACTTGGCGACTTCGGTGAACTCCAAACCCTGCAGCGGCTCCTGGAGCGCCCGTTTGACGAGCACCCGGGGCATGACGCCTACGCCGCCTTCCCGCCCGACTGGGCGTCTTCCATCGAGATCAGCTGTTCATCATGACCCATCCCATCCAGAAGACTGACGCCGAATGGCAAGCCGTACTGCGCGAAAAAGGCGCAGAACCCGTGGCCTTCCAGGTCACGCGCCATGCCGCCACCGAGCGCCCCTTCACCGGCAAGTACGAAGCCCACTGGGCCGACGGCAGCTACCACTGCGTCTGCTGCGGCGCCAAGCTGTTCGACTCGGTCACCAAGTTTGACGCGGGCTGCGGCTGGCCCAGCTTTTCCGAAGCCATCCCCGGCGCCATCACCGAAATCGTGGACCGCAGCCATGGCATGGTCCGCACCGAAACGGTGTGTGCACAATGCGGGGCGCACCTGGGCCATGTGTTTGAAGATGGCCCAGCGCCCACCGGGCTGCGGTATTGCATGAACTCGGCCTCGCTGGACTTCGAGTCCGGCGACCGCTGAAGCCCGGGACTCCTTGCTGACTCCATGAAAATTCTGATCGACTTTTTCCCCATCCTGCTGTTCTTCGGGGCCTACAAGTTCTACGGCATCTACGTAGGCACCGCCGTGCTCATGGCGGCCACGGCCTTGCAGATGGCCATCATCTACGCCATCGACCGGCGCCTGCAGACCATGCACAAGGTCACCCTGGTGCTGATCCTGCTGTTTGGCACGCTCACGCTGGTCCTGCAGGACGACCGGTTCATCAAATGGAAACCCACAGTGCTCTATGGCGCTATGTCGGTGGCCCTGGCGGTGGCGCTCTGGGCGCTCAAAAAGAATTTCCTCAAGATGCTGCTGGGCAGCCAGCTGGACTTGCCCGACGCCGTCTGGCAGCGGCTGAACGTGGCCTGGATCATCTACTGCGCCTTCATGTCCGCCATCAACGCGTACGTGGTGATGAACTTCAGCACCGAAGCCTGGGTGGACTTCAAGCTGTGGGGCTATGCGTTTCCGCTGGTCTTCCTGGTGGCGCAGGGTATCTACATTGCGCCCCACCTCAAGGGCGACGAGCCCACCACCTGAACGAGTGTGAAGCCCATGAACTCCATCGCAGACCAGATGCACCAGACACTGGCCGAGCGCCTCACACCCAGCCACCTGGAGGTGCTGGACGAAAGCGCCGCCCACGCAGGCCATGCGGGCGCCAACGGCACGGGATTCGGCACCCATTTTCGGGTGCGAATTTCGTCACCTTTCTTTACAGGACGCTCCCGCGTGGCCCAACACCGCCTTGTGTATGATGCGCTGCAAGAATTTATTGACCAAGGCGTTCACGCCCTCGCCATTGAAGTTCTCTGAGCCGGCCTCAAGTCAACATCTGCCGGATTTCAGTCGGCAAACAACCCCTCATTTTTTGGATTCCGCATGAAGAAACAGCTCCTGTCCGGCCTCGTTGCCGCTGCCGTGCTGGGCACGTTGGCCCTGCCCGTTTCCGCCCAGAATGTCGCCATTGTTAACGGCAAGGCAGTTCCCAAGGAGCGCGTCGAAGCGCTCAAGCAGCAGGTCGAACGCTCGGGCCGCCCCGTGACGCCCGACATCGAAGGCCAGATCAAGGAAGAAGTCATTGCCCGTGAAATCTTCATGCAGGAAGCTCAAAAGCGCGGCCTGGAAACCTCGGCAGACTACAAGGCCCAGCTGGACCTGGCACGCCAGGCCATCCTGATTCGCGAACTGTTCGCCGACTTCCAGAAGACGAACCCCGTCACCGACGCTGAAATCCAGGCCGAATACGACAAGTTCGTGGCAGCCAACAGCGGCAAGGAATACAAGGCCCGCCACATCCTGGTGGAAAAGGAAGCCGACGCCAAGGCCATCATCGCGTCCATCAAGAAGGGCGCCAAGTTTGAAGACATCGCCAAGAAGCAATCCAAGGACCCAGGCTCCGGCGCCAAGGGCGGCGACCTCGACTGGGCCAACCCATCGAGCTACGTGAGCGAGTTCACCGAAGCGCTGGTCAAGCTCGAAAAGGGCAAGATGACAGAGACGCCCGTGAAGAGCCAGTTTGGCTGGCACATCATCCGCCTGGACGATGTGCGCCAGGCAGAGCTGCCCAAGCTCGAAGAAGTCAAGCCCCAAGTGGCGCAGCAACTGCAGCAGCAAAAGCTGGCCAAGTTCCAGGAAGACCTGCGCGCCAAGGCCAAGGTGGAATAAGCCACTCGGCCCCCCAGCCGTCATGGCCACAAAAAACGCGACCTCGGTCGCGTTTTTTTATGGCTCGGCCTGTTTAGCAAGGCCAGACAGTTCGACGAGGCTCAGGTCCGCCCCATCAGCCACACCACAGCCATCAGCAGGCCGATCATCACCGGTTGGTGGAGCATGTAATAGCTCAGGCTCCATCGCCCCAGTGTCGCCAGAGGCCGCACCACCACGGGTAGCGGCCATTGCAACCAGCCCCTGCGCGTGCGCATGGCCCATTGACCTGCAGCGAGCCCCCACCAGAGCACACCCAACCATGGCAACACGGGCACATAGTCTTCCGTGAACGGTTTGCGGGACACCAACCCCAGCCAATTCAGGGCTCGCCCATTGAACCAGGGTGCGGCATCGGCCCATACCCCCGCCAGAAGCTGCTGCGCAGCCCACGGCAAGGCCACCGCCACCAGTCCGGCCAGCCACAGCCAGCGCCCCCACCCTGCCGTACAGCGCGCAATGAGCAACATCACCGCCATGCCATGCAGCACACCGAAATAGATGAAGCTGGCCGGAAACATCACAAACGACCCCGCGGACACCAGCAGCGCACACCCGGCGATCTGCACCCAGCGGCGCCCAAACCGGTGCCAGCCCTGCCCCTGATGCAACGCAATGGCCTGGCCCAGTCCCGCGCAAAACAGGAAAAGACTCACGATGAAGGTGCGCTGCGTGGTCCAGAACGGATCCACACGAAAGTTCTGTGACCACAAGCCGAAGTGGCTCAGATCAAAACAGAAGTGGAACACCGTCATCCACACCATGGCGACTCCCCTCAGAGCATCGACCGCGTCGTATCGCTGCACTGCAGGCAGGGCAAGCGCTTCGGACTGGGGCAACTGTACGGCAGCGGCTTTAGAGAGCACAGAGAAGGTCATGGAGATACCAGCAAGCACCGTGCGCGGTAAACGGCAGGGGCGGTGCGAATGGGAGCCAACCGGCGATGGCCACAATGGTACGTAGATTCCGCGAGCCTGCTGGAAACGAAGGCGGTGAATAGCCCATTTCCGCTCGCCCCCGAGACCCCGATCGCCTCTGCGTTGAAAGGCACCAGGCGGGGCAAGAAAAAAGGCCTTGCAGCATTTGCTGCAAGGCCTTCAAACATTGGTCGGAGCGGCGGGATTCGAACTCGCGACCCTCTGCTCCCAAAGCAGATGCGCTACCAGGCTGCGCTACGCTCCGACAGCTCGTATTCTAACCCGCCAATTCCCCTGTTTTTGGCTCATCGCCTGCTTTTTTGACTTTTTTTAGAAAGTAGCAGGGCGAAGAGATCGCAGGAGGGAGCGGTCGCGCGAACGCGACGTGGCAAGAGACGAACCAGAAAAAACTATAGAACCGCCTCGGTCTGCCACGGACCGAAAACGGAAAGATCAGCGGCTGGAGGAAGGGCCAGGACCGCGACCGGCGAGGTGGCGGAACGTGATGCGACCCTTGGTCAGGTCGTAAGGCGACATCTCCAGGGACACTTTGTCACCAGCCAGGATACGGATGTGGTGCTTGCGCATCTTGCCGCCGGTGTAGGCAATCAGTTGGTGGCCGTTGTCCAGCGTGACGCGAAATCGCGAGTCGGGCAAGACTTCCGTGACGGAGCCCTGCATTTCAATGAGTTCTTCTTTGGCCATGTGTTTCTCTATCTCTTCAAAGCAAATGTTCTGTGGTCGGCGCCTGAGCGGTTTTATTGCATTCACCACGGCAGCTGCAGCGTTGTCGAAACTCGACACACGGTGCATGGCGGGCGGTGGGAGTCGCTGCACCCAGGGCGCAGATCAGGCAGAGGGCCGGGAGACGGCTTCAATGAACAGGCGTCAGCGCTGTGCAAAGCCTGTCAATTGTACCGCGACAAGCCATGTTTTGCCTATGGGACACCCGGTCTGCCCTGTGGCGCGGGCGCAGCGCTCGCAGCCAGAACCTCGAAAACCATCCGCTATCGGCCTTGCACCGCCGAGGCCAGGGTACGCACGAGGTCGGTCTGGGTGATGATGCCAACGAGGTGATCTACATCATCCACGATGGGAATGTGATGGTGTCCGCCCTGCGAAAAGAGCGGCACAAGGTCCATCGCATGCTGGGCCGAGCGCGCCACCTGGACAGGGTGGGACATGATCTCGCCCACTGCCTGGGGTTGCCCACCACGCCCCATGACCAGTGTGCGCAACCGCTGCCCAAGCCCTTCATGGGTGTCAAGGTTGGCTAGCCGCATGAAGTCGGCTACCGTCACGATACCGATCACCTGGCGCTGCGCATCCACCACCGGCAGCGCCTTGATTTGCTGCAAACGCATCAGAGCCCACGCCTCCTTCAGCGACACGCCGGCCTCCACAGCGTGAGGCGGACTGGACATGATGTCCGCGCAGCGCAACTCTCCCAGGGTTCTCTGAAAAGCTGCACGGCCCGCCAGGTGCAACAACCCCTCTAAATCCGCCCGGCTCACATCGAGCACCTGGTTGTAGTGGGCCAGCGCCGCATCGACATCCGACGCAGTGAAAGCGCCCTGACTCGTTGCCACCCGCGGCGTGACACGCTGAGGATGCGGGTAGCGACGGCCTGTCAAACCGTTGTAGACCACGGCGGCGATCAACAGGAGTACGACGTTGAACAACACCGGGAATGCCGCAAGGTGCCACCCATCGCCAGAGGTCAACACCACGTACAACGCCATGGCCCCACCCGGAGGATGCAGACAACGCAATGGCACCATGAGCGCGATGGCCAGCCCCACTGCCACCGCCCCCGCCAGGGCCTTGTCCGGAATCAACGCAGAGCAGACCGCCCCCACCAGCGCTGACAAGGTGCTGCCACCCAACACAGGCCAGGGCTGCGCCAGCGGGCTGGAGGGCATGCCAAACACCAGTACGGCACTGGCGCCCAGAGAAGCCACCATCCACGGTCCAGTGCCATTCCCCTGGGCCCACCAGCGGCTGAGCCATGCCGTGAGCAGCACCCCGATCACCGCGCCCACCACAAAGCGCAGGCGCTCTTTGCCATCAATACCCAGCGGGGCGGGCCAGAAATGCCGCAGCCATTCGGCCAGGCGCGCCGCCAATGGCGGCCGGGACGGCGCAGAAGGAGAAAGGTCGGAGGGGGAAGAAGGAGGCATACAGAATAAAAAAGCGGATGCAACCGCAAGCTGCATCAACTCGGCGCAGACTGAATGGTGGCCGGCTCCGTGCAGTCAACAACACTACTACTCCGCCGGGCTATCTCGCCATATGCGACGGGTCTGATGATCAGTCCACGATTGTGCAGGCAGGGCCATGCTGCAGGAGAGAGAGAGGTCATCGATCCGTTGGAACACCTCCGGGCACCGGTCGGTGCCGCTGCCGCCTCCCTGCTGGAAACTACCTACAACGCAGGCTCAAATCGGCCACCCGAATCCAAAAAACACGATCTATACTGCACAAAAATCCAATACATGCATTTTAATTCATGTTTCAAATTTACCCCCTGGCTGCGGCAGCCATCAACGTTCGCAGCCATGTCGCCTGGATCCGTCGGGCCTCAAGCAGCGAAGACAGAGAAACCATGGAAGCCACGCCGCATGCACGCGGAACCCCACGCCAGCACCGGTACGGGTAACCCATAGGTATTCACCACCGAACGCTTGCAGTAAATTACTTTAAGCCTAAACAAAGGAGACAAGCCCCATGACCACCCGCCGCCTCGTCATCAGCCGCAGTGCCGCCCTCGTTGGCGCAGCATCCACGGGCCTGCTGCTGCCCTCCATCGTGCGTGCTCAAAGCGGCAAGGTGCGCGTGGGGTTCATGTTGCCCTACACCGGCACCTTTGCCCAGTTGGGTGTGGCCATCGAAAACGGCGTGCGCCTGGCCATCGACCAGCAGGGAGGCAAGCTCGGCGGCCGCGAGATCGAATGGTTCAAGGTCGATGACGAATCCGAGCCCAGCAAGGGCGTGGAAAACGCCAGCAAGCTGGTCCAGCGCGACAAGGTCGATGTGCTGATTGGCACCGTGCACTCGGGCGTGCAGATGGGCATCCAGAAGGTGGCGCGCGACACCGGTGTGCTCAACCTCATCCCCAACGCGGGCGTGCACGCCGCCACCCGCGCGCTGTGCGCGCCCAATGTATTCCGCACTTCGTTCAGCAACTCCCAGCCCACGCTGGCACTGGGCAAGGCCATGGTCGAAAAGGGCCACAAAAAGGCCGTGTGGATCACCTGGAAGTACGCTGCTGGTGACGAGGCGTTTGAGGGCTTCAAGGAAAGCTACACCAAGGCCGGCGGCACCATCGTCAAGGAGCTGGGCCTGCCCTTCCCCAACGTCGAATTCCAGGCGCTGCTGACCGAGATTGCGGCCCTCAAGCCTGATGCCGTGGCCTGCTTCTTCGCCGGTGGCGGCGCGGCCAAGTTCATCAAGGACTATGCGGCGGCCGGCCTCAAGGACAAGATTCCGCTGTACGGCTCGGGCTTCCTCACCGAGGGCGTGCTGGACGCTGCCGGCCCCGCGGCCGACGGCATCATCACCACCATGCACTACAGCGATTCGCTGGACACGCCGCGCAACAAGCAGTTCCGCTTGGAATACGCCAAGGCCTTTCGCAGCCAGCCCGACGTGTATGCCGTGCAAGGCTATGACACCGGCCTGCTGCTGATGCAGGGCGCCAACGCGGTCAAGGGCGACCTTTCTGCCAAACCGGCCGTCATCAAGGCGATGGAAAGCGCAGTCATCGACAGCCCACGCGGCAAGTGGACGATGAGCAAGTCGCACAACCCCGTGCAGGACATCTACCTGCGCCGCGTCGAGAACAAGGAAAACAAGGTGATCGGCGTAGCCGCCAAGGCGCTGGCCGACAGCGGCGCCGGTTGCAGGATGGGATAACACCACCCTGAGGCGCTGCGCGCCTTCCCCCCGTTCTCGCAGCGCTGCGCGCAGCGGGCAGGGGGATGCAGCCCTCGCTGCGGGGCGGCCCTTGCCCGGCTGCCCTCGATAGGGCCGCGCCAGTTACCAACTCCACGGGTACATCGCCCGCACAAAGCCCCTCTCACCAGTGGCTACCAGCCACATCGGCAGGCCGCCAACATCACCACATTCATGGACTTCGCCACCTTCCTGATCCAGCTGCTCAACAGCGTTCAATACGGCCTGCTGCTGTTCATGTTGGCGGCCGGGCTCACGCTGATCTTCGGGATCATGGGCGTGGTGAACCTGGCGCACGGCAGCTTTTACATGCTCGGTGCTTACCTCGCGTATTCGCTCTCAGGGCATTTCGGCAGCCTGGCGTTGGCCATCGTGGGTGGCGCGCTGCTGTCGGTGGTCTTCGGGCTGGCGCTTGAATGGCTGCTCTTTCGCCACTTCTACCACCGCGACCACCTGGACCAGGTGTTGCTGACCTTCGGGCTGATCTACATCTTTGAAGAACTGCGCTCCATCCTGTGGGGCGACGATGTGCACGGCGTGCCCATCCCCAAGGTACTGGACTGGTCGATCCCGCTCACCGACACCCTCTCCTACCCGGTCTACCGGCTGTTCATATCGGGCGTGTGCATCGCGCTGGCTGTGGCGCTGTACCTGCTGATCTCCAAGACGCGTTTGGGCATGAAGATCCGCGCGGGCGCCTTCAACCGCGACATGGCCGAGTCGCTGGGCGTGAACATCAAGCTCATCCATGCGATCGTCTTCGCGTTGGGGGTGGGCCTGGCGGCCGTCGCGGGCATGGTGGCTGCACCGGTATCCAGCGTGTACCCGAACATGGGCTCGTCGGTCCTCATCATGTGTTTTGTGGTGGTGGTGATTGGTGGCATAGGCTCTGTGCGGGGAGCGCTGATTGCGGCGCTGCTTGTGGGCTTTGTCGATACGTTTGGCAAGGTGCTGCTGCCGCAGGCAGCGGGCATGCTGGTCTACATGCTGATGGCGGCGGTGCTGCTGTGGAAACCTGAAGGCCTGTTTAAACAATGACTCCCCCCACGCTCGTCACTTCATGTATCTCGCTGCCCCCCGAGGGGGCCTTCGCTGCCTTGGGGCGGCCCGGCGGCAACTCATGAGCACCCCCCGCGCCAATATCGAAGTGCTGCCGCGCAGCGTGCAGTTCGCCCTGGCACTGGGGCTGGCTGCGCTGCTGCTATTCCCCGTGGTGGGCAGCGACTTCTACGTACAAATGGTCACCCGCATGATGATCATGGCCATCTTTGCCATGAGCCTGGATCTGCTGCAGGGCGTGACCGGGCTGGTATCACTGGGCCATGCGGCGTACTTTGGCGTAGCAGGCTACGCTCTCGCGTTTCTCACCCCGGCGGATATGCCGGTCAGCCTGTGGTGGTCGCTGCCGCTGGCCGTGGCTGTGTCGGGCCTGGTGGCGCTGGTGATCGGGTTCTTTGTGGTGCGCACCCACGGCATCTACTTCATCATGGTCACCATGGCCTTTGCGCAGATGGTCTTCTACCTGTTCTTCGACAACAAGGTGCTGGGGGGATCAGACGGCCTGTACATCAACTTCCGGCCTGATGCGTCGCTGTTCGGCTGGCTGCCGTTCGATCTGGAGGGCCGCAAGACCTTCTACTACTTCACGCTGGCGCTGGTGGTGCTGGTTTATGTGCTGCTGCGCCGCCTGCTGTGGAGCCCGCTGGGCCGCGCGCTGGCGGGCATCCGCATCAACGAGCACCGCATGCGCGCCATGGGCTTCGGCACACGGGGCTACAAGCTCACCGCCTTCACCATCGCCGGGGCGCTGGCAGGCCTGGCGGGTTACCTGTGGGGCGCGCAGACCGGCTATGTGAATCCTGAGCTCATGGGATTTCACATGAGCGCGCACGCCATCATGATGGTCATCCTGGGCGGCATGGGCAACTTTGCAGGCGCCATCGTGGGTGCGTTTGCCTTCGAGTACCTGCTGCACGTGTTCAAGGACATCAGCAAACACTGGCAGCTTCTGATGGGAGGCTTCATCGTGCTGGTGGTGGTGGCCGCACCGCGCGGGCTGCTGGGCATGTTTGCGCAGCGGAGCGCAGCCAAGGCGTCGGAGGGATCGCACCATGGCTGAAGTCTTGTTGTCTGCACAGAAGGTCACCAAACGCTTCGGCGGCTTGGCTGCCGTCAATGGTGTCTCGGTAGACCTTTGGCGGGGCAAGATCCATGCGGTGATCGGTCCCAATGGCGCTGGCAAGTCCACCCTGACCAACCTGCTCTCGGGCGACCTGCCTCCCACCTCGGGCCAGGTGCTGCTGGGCGGCACCAATGTGACCGGCTGGGCACCCGAACGCATCTCGCGCCAGGGCCTGGGCCGCAGCTACCAGAAGACCAACATCTTCCTGCCGCTCACCGTGCACGAAAACGTGCGCCTGGCGGCCCAGTCGCGCGATGCACAGCAGCCCTGGAACCCGTTGCGCTGGTGGCAGGACACCCGCTCGGACACTATCAAAAACAGAGCAACCAGCGCACGTCTTGAAAGCGCTATCGAGCTGTCCGGTCTCAAAGACCGGCGCATGGCCATTGCGGGTGCCATGAGCCACGGCGAGCAGCGCCAGCTGGAAATTGCCATGACCCTGGCCACCGAGCCGCAGGTGCTGCTGCTCGACGAGCCTCTGGCCGGCATGGGGGTGGCCGAGGCCGAACGCATGGTGGAGCTGCTACTGCGACTCAAGCCTGCCCACGCCATGATGCTGGTCGAGCACGACATGGATGCCGTGTTTGCGCTGGCCGACAGCCTGACGGTGATGGTCAACGGCGAGGTGATTGCGCATGGCACACCGCCGGAGGTGCGCGCCGATGCCACCGTGCAGGCCGCCTACCTGGGGGAGGACCACTGAGATGACCACTCCATGGATCGATGCCAAGGGCATCCACACCTTCTACGGCAGCAGCCACATCCTGCATGGCATTGATTTCACCGTGGGCCAGGGCGAGACCATCGGCCTCATGGGCCGCAACGGCATGGGCAAGAGCACCCTGCTCAAGTCGCTGATGGGCCTGGTCAAGCCCCGCTCGGGCAGCGTGGCCGTGGCGGGCCGCGACATGACTGGCAAGCCTCCCTACGAAGTGGCCCGGCTGGGCATTGCCTACGTGCCCGAGGGCCGGGGCATCTTCGGCAACCTGAGCGTGGTCGAGAACCTGCAGATGGCCGCCCGCGCCGGCACACGCGGGCAGCGCGACTGGACCTACGAACGCGTGCTGGAGACCTTTCCGCGCCTGAAGGAGCGCCTGGGCCACGGCGGCCAGCAGCTCAGCGGTGGCGAACAGCAGATGCTCACCATCGGCCGCGCGCTGATGACCAACCCCGACGTGCTCATCCTCGACGAAGCCACCGAGGGCCTGGCGCCGCTGATCGCACGCGAGATCTGGCGCATCTGCAGCCTCATCAAGGACAGCGGCATCAGCAGCGTGATCGTGGACAAGAACTGGAAGCACGTCACGCAGATCACCGACCGCAACGTCATCCTGGTCAAGGGCCAGGTGGTGTTTGACGGCAGCTCGGACGCACTGCATGCGCAGCCCCTGCTGCTGGAGCAGTACCTCGGGGTTTGAGCGCACCGGCTACAGCCAGCCCGGGATAAAACGGGAGCTCGGTGGCCGCGTAGCGGCTCGACCTCCTAGCGCGGGTTGATCGTCACCGGCACATTCAGCTGTGCGGACAAACCTGCCGAGTCTTTGGCTGTGACCACCAGTTGATAGCTGCCAGCCACCGGCTTGGGCCAGTTAGCCACGATGGTGCTTCCGGACACAGCAAAGCCCATGCCCAATGGCACACCGGTGATGGAGACGGAGAGCGAGGTGGCGCCCGGCGAGGTAATGTTGATGCTGCCGGACAGCGGTTGACCGGCTACGCCCACCATGGCTGAGGCCGTGATCACCGGCCCTGCCGTGGCGATCTTGACCGTGAAGACGCCCTTGCCCGACAAGCCCGTCTTGGTGTCCTTCGCCGTCAAGGTCACGCTGTACGTACCAGCCACCGGTTTGGGCCAGCTCACCACGCCATCTGCAGCCACAACCATTCCCAATGGAGCCCCTGCAAGGGAATACGCCACCGGATTGAGAGCGCTGACATTCGCCTTGAAAGACAGGGCGACACCAGGGCGGCCTGCAATGCTCGCGCTTTCGATCGTCGGGGCCACCGGAGCGATCACGTTGATGTTGTAAACCCCCTGCCCAGTGAGCCCCGTCTTGGTGTCCTTTGCCACAACGGTGACGGCGTAGGCCCCTGCCACAGGAGCCGGCCACGACACCACACCGGCAGCACTGATCGACATGCCAGTGGGCGCACCGGCAAGGCTCAGAGTCACGGGGTTGGGGGCGTTGACGGACACAGTGAAGGTCAGTGCCGCACCTACGATGCCGCTGATACTGGTCGATGTGACCACCGGCGCTGGCGCAGGTGCTGCAGCGCCAGCCAGCAAGCCCACCAGCGCGCTGGCATTGGGGGTACCCAGGCCTGTCAACTGGTCATAGCCAGGCCCGGCCGAGCAAGTACCGCAGACGCCGTGGCTGCCCAGGCGAATGTCGGAAAAACTGCTCGCATAGTTGGATGCCACTGCGCCAATCTGCCCATAGAGCAACGCGTGCCCACCGCCCATCACTGGTCGCGCAGCTTGCTGCCTGCCTGCGTTGGCCACTGCTACAAGTCCGGCCCACATGGGTGCTGCCAGGCTGGTACCGCCTGCACTGATCCATTGCACAGCACTGCTTCCTGGCTGCATCACCGCCACGTACTGCCCCGTGGCAGGGTCGGCATTCATGGCCACATCAGCCACCGTGCGACGCACCAGCGAGCCAGTACCCGGCACAGACGACTTCTGGTACGCCGGCACGGCGATGAAGCCGCTGGTACCACCACCCGTGCCCGACCAGCTCACCTCACTGCGCGCCCCGCTGCCGGAATAGGTCAACGTTGTGCCGCCCACCGCGATGACATTGGAAGAAACTGAAGGCCAGTTCACCCCTGCGCCAGAATCGCCGGTCGCCGCCAGATAGGTCATTCCCGCGGCAGTAAAAGCAGAGTCCACAGAGGCTGTCCATGCACCTTCCTGCGCCCCGAAGCTCATGGACACCACTCCCGGCCCCATGGTGTTGGCCAGCCGAACGGCGCCCAGCAAGCTGTTCACCGATGCGTCGGGCGCCTCCACAAGAACGATACGTGCCAGCGGTGCAATCGCATGCACCCACTGAACGTCCAACGCGATTTCCGTCGCCCACCCGGCGTCGTATGCGGGCGCCACGCCAGAAATGCCGCCGGATGCTGTGCTGTAAGCCACCCACAATTCGCAACCCGCTGCAGGGGAGGCGACGGCCAGGGGCAGCCCAGTGGTTACTGGCAACACCTTGGCAGCACAGGTGGGCAACCCGAATTTCTGATTAAAAGCTGCCAGTTCGGCTGCCACGTTGGGGTTGTGCTTCGCTCCAATGACATACACCGTCTGCCCTGCCCCCAGTTGAGTGGCTTGGGCTCCGGACGGCTTGGAGCCTACAGCGGGCAACGCGCCGAAGCCGTAGGCCGCGCGTACCTGAGCGACCGAATAGGTGGTGACCACACCGGTACCTGCGAGAGGCGCTGCCAGCGCATCCTTGGGCGCCGTCCAGGTCATATTCGCCGACTTCTGCTTCACCTCCTCCAGGTTGGAGGGTGTGAGACGGCGGGTGGACAATGCCTTGAACATCTCCGGCACCGGCTGCGACTTGGGCGCACTCCGCGCGGACTGGTTGGCATCCTGCACGTCCATGTCGTCAGGAGCCTCCAGCACCACTGGCGCGATGTGGAACGTGGGCTGCGCCCCCAAGCTCTCCACCTCTGGCGGCAACATCTCGGCAGACGCTTGTAGCGTCGTGGTGGTGGAGGCCACGTCGCTAAGTCCTTCCGTGTCGGCAGATCCGCCGCACCCCAAGACAACCAACGGAACGACAGAGAGCAACGCCCAGCGAGCATGCTGGGGCTTGCGAGTGAAAAGGTGACGGCGAGTCTGCGTTGGCATTCTGTTCTCCATGACATGCGGGAATCACACCGCACACACCGAAGAAAGCTGGGATGCAAACACCTGTGAGGATTGCCGACGCGCCCTGGAGCACCCCCCAAGCAAACACCCTGGAGAACCGTGGCAACCCCGCTGCCATGCCCATTCAAAAGGGGTTAGACCGGTGGCTTTGCGACCCCGACTTTCGTGCGGGTGTGCCTTGATGGAGCAAATGTAATTGTTTGAAACGGAAAAATCAATAAATTTGATAATAATTTCAAATTTATCACCTGACTACCAGGAGGGCCAGACTCCATCCACCGCATGCACACGCACCCTTGATAACCCGGGTCGCCAGCAGCCCCCCCGTCGTTAGAATCATTCGCTCTATCGACTCAGGAAGAACGTTTTGTCCGATCGCCTCGCCGTACTGCCCCAATACGCTCTTCCCAAACGCGCACTGACCACCCTGGCGGGCAAGTTCGCATCGGCCCGGCTGGGCGGCCTCACCACCTCGGTGATCCGCTGGTTTGTGGGCCGCTACAACGTCAACATGGCCGAGGCGGCCAACCCCGACATTGCTAGCTACACGTCGTTCAATGACTTCTTCACGCGGGCGCTCAAGCCCGGCGCCCGCCCGCTGGCCTCAGCCGACCTGATCTGTCCTGTGGACGGTGCGATCAGCCAGTTTGGCCCCATCGCCAAGGACCAGGTTTTCCAGGCCAAGGGGCACACCTACTCCACCACCGCCCTGGTGGGTGGCGATGCGGCCGCCGCTGCCCGTTTTGACAACGGCCACTTCGCCACGCTGTACCTGAGCCCGCGCGACTACCACCGCATCCACATGCCTTGCGCGGGCGAGCTCACGCGCATGGTGCATGTGCCGGGCGACCTGTTTTCGGTCAATCCCACCACGGCACGCGGCGTGCCCGGCCTGTTCGCCCGCAATGAGCGCGTGGTGTGCTTTTTTGAATCGGCCCAGGGCCCGTTCGTGCTGGTACTCGTGGGCGCCACCATCGTGGGCAGCATGGCCACCGTGTGGCATGGGCAGGTGAACCCGCCGCGCACCGGCACGCTGCGGCAGTGGGACTACGCCAAGGGCCATGTGAGCCTGCAGCAAGGTGAGGAAATGGGCCGCTTCTTGCTCGGCTCCACTGTGGTGATGCTGTTCCCACAGGGGCCGCTGCAGTTCAACCCGCAGTGGTCGCCCACGCGCCCCATCCAGCTGGGCGAGTCGATGGCGCAATGCACTGGCGGCTGACCTTCAGCCCATCAGCCCAGTAGCCCTTCGGCCGGGGCGCCGCGCTCACAAACGGTCTGGCGCGCGTGTGAGCCGGAAGGCGGTGGGTGCCAGGTGCAGCGCTTCAGGGTGCACGGGGGATTCATGCCCCACCAGATACACCATGAGAGAGTTGCGGCGCACCACCACATGGCTCACGGTTTCGCGCTGGTCGTTCCATTGCACAAACGCGCCGGGCTTGAACAGGGGCATGTAGTAGTAAGCGGTGGGGTCCATGGGGTGCGGCTCCTCCCGCTACAACGGGCCCTTGCGTGAATGCGGGCCCAGACGGCGGTCCATGGTGGACCGACCAGTTCATACTAGCACCGATCCCTCCCGCCGCGGGGTGCCCATTTCAAACTGATTGCGTTGCCGCAAAGGCCAGCGTGGCCTGCAGCATGCGGCGCAGGTGCGGCTGCACGCCTGCCGCCACATCGGGCAGATAGTCAAACGGCAAGGCTTCTTGCATGTAGCTGCACTGCGTCATCTCCAGCTGCACCGCGTGGATGTTCTGCGCGGGCTGCCCATAGTGGCGCGTGATGTGGCCGCCCTTGAAGCGACCGTTGAGCACTGCGGTGTAGCCCTGGGCCTCTTTGGCGATGGACAACAGCTCCTGCGCCAGCGCCGGATCGCAGCTTTCGCCGTTGGCCGTCCCCAGGTTCAGGTCGGGCAGCTTGCCTTCAAAGAAGCGCGGCAGCACCGAGCGGATGGAGTGTGCGTCCCACAGCACCGCCACACCATGCTGCGCGCGGATGCGGTCCAGCTCGGCACGCAGTTGCGCGTGGTACGGCGCCCAGACGGCATCGCGCCGCGCGGCCACCTCGGCATCATCGGGCACATCGCCCCGGGCATAGATGGGCGTGTCGTCAAACGTATCGACCGGGCACAGGCCGGTGACGCTTTGGCCAGGGTAGAGGCTGGTCCCATCGGGCGGGCGGTTCAGATCGACCACATAGCGCGAGTGCGTGGCCACGAGGATGGACGCGCCCAGGTCCTTGGCGAACGCATAGAGGCGCTCCATGTGCCAGTCGGTGTCGGGCACCTGGCGGGCCTCATCGGTGAAGCGCGCAGCCAGCGCTGGCGGCACGTAGGTGCCCGCATGGGGCATCGACACCAACAGCGGCGCGGTGCCGGGGTAAAGGACAAAAGGAGGTGGAGAGGTATCTGTCATCACAAGCTCAGGGGTATGAATTCAATCGGACGCGTCAATCGGGTGCAATGGTGGCCGAGCGCGCGGCCACGAACGCATGGGCCGCTGCGTCATGCAGCGTGTGCCGGCCGCTGGCGATACGCCGCTGCCCCGCCACCCACACGCTGTCGATGGCCGAGGTGCGGTGGCTGCCAAACACGTGGGCCGACAGCATGCTGTGCGCAGGCAAATCGCGCAGCGCCAGGTGCTGCGAATCCAGCGCCACCAGGTCGGCCTGCTGGCCCACAGCGAGGCCACCAATGGCGCGGCCCGCGGCCTGCGCCCCGCCCTGCACTGCCTGCAAGGTCATGGCCGTGGCCACCTCGGGTTGCGCAGCGGTGGCCAGCACATTGCGCTGGCGCAGCGACAGGCGCTGGCCGTATTCGAGCATCAGCAATTCCTCGGCCGCATTCACGCAGGCATGGCTGTCCGAGCCCACGCCCCAGCGCCCGCCGTGCTGCAGCCACAGCGGCATGTCGAAGATGCCATCGCCCAGGTTGGCCTCGGTGGTGGGGCAGATGCCTGCCACGGCGCCCGTGCGCGCTGCGTCCTGGTACTCCTGCGGGGTCATGTGCGTGGCGTGCACCAGGCACCAGCGCTCGTCCACGGGTGCGTTCTCCAGCAGCCACTGCACCGGGCGCTGGCCGCTCCAGGCCACACAATCCTGAATCTCTTGCGTCTGCTCGGCAATGTGGATGTGAATGGGCGCCTGCGCGTTGAGCGCCGTGAGGCCCTGCACCGCAACCTCCAGACTGCCGGGCGGCACCGCGCGCAGCGAGTGCGGCGCCAGCCCCAAAACGGCCGCTTGCGCTCTTGCAGCGGGTGCAAGGCGCTCCAGCAATGAGAGCATGTTGTCCGTGCTGCGAATGAAGCGGGCCTGGTCCGCACGCGGTGGCTTGGCACCAAAACCACTCGTCTGGTACAGCACCGGCAGCAGCGTGATGCCGATGCCCGCATTCTGCGCCGCACGCAGCAGGGCCAGCGAGAGCGTGGCGTCATCGGCATAGGGCGTGCCGTCCTGGTCGTGGTGCACGTAGTGGAACTCGCACACGCTGGTGTAGCCCGCCTCCAGCATCTCCACGTACAGCCAGGTCGCAATGGCCTCCAGCGACTCTGGGGTAATGCGTGCCGCAAAGCGGTACATCAGGTTGCGCCAGCTCCAGAAGCTGTCCTGGCTTTCCCCCCGGTACTCGGTCAGGCCCGCAAACGCGCGCTGGAAAGCGTGCGAGTGCAAGTTGGGCATGCCGGGCAACACGGGGCCCGGGGCCATGGCGGCACCATTTGGCTGTGCGTTGGGCGCGACGGCAGTGATGCGCCCTGCCCCATCCCATTTGATCAGCACGTTGCGCGCCCAGCCCGTGGGCAGCAGTGCATCGGCGGCGAACAGTTGTTGCGTCATGGCATGACTCCGTGAATGCGCCCTTGCCGCACGATGGTGCAGGCAGGCTTTTGGCCCAGCCAGTAGGCCAGTTCGGTCGCCTCGCCCACCGGCCACAGCACAAAGTGAGCGGGCCTGCTGGATGCGATGAGGCCGTGGGTGTCTTGCAGGCCGAGCGCGCGTGCGGCGTGGGTGGTGATGCCCGCCAGCGCCTCAGGCACTGTCAGACGGAACAGCGTGCAGGCCATGTTGGCCATCAGCAGCAGGCTCAGCGCGGGCGAGGTACCCGGGTTGTGGTCGGTGGAGACGGCCATGGGCACACCCGCTGCGCGCAATGCCGCGATGGGCGGCAGGTGCGTGTCGCGCAGTGTGTAGTAGGCGCCAGGCAGCAGCACGGCCACGGTGCCTGCAGCTTTCATCGCAGCGATGCCGTCGGCCGACAGGTGCTCGATGTGGTCACACGACAGCGCACCGTAGCGCGCAGCGAGTGCCGAGCCGCCCATGTCTGACAGTTGCTCCGCATGCAGCTTGACGGGGATGCCGAGCTTGCGCGCGGCCTGGAAGACCTGCTCGGTCTCGGCCAGCGTGAAGGCGATGCGTTCGCAGAACACATCCACAGCATCCACCAGGCCTTCGGCGGCCAGTGCGGGCAGCATGTCGTTGCAGACGAGGTCGGTGTAGTCTTGGCTGCGCCCAGCGTATTCGGGCGGCAGTGCATGCGCGCCGAGGAAGGTGGTGCACACCGTGACGCCAAAGGCCTCGCCCAGGCGGCGGGCCACGCGCAGCTGCTTGCGTTCGTGCTCCAGCGCCAGACCGTAGCCGGACTTGATCTCGATGGCACACACGCCCTCATCCAGCAGCGCCTGCAGGCGCGGCGCGGCCAGGGCAAAGAGCTCGTCTTCGCTGGCCTCGCGCGTGGCGCGCACCGACGACACGATGCCCCCGCCCGCCCTGGCCACCTCTTCATACGTCGCACCCACCAGCCGCATCGCGAACTCGTTGGCGCGCTGCCCACCGTACACCAGGTGGGTGTGGCAATCGACCAGGCCGGGGGTGGTGACGGCGCCCCTGCCGTCAATGCGAGGCAAGGCCGCAAAGGCTGCTGGCACCTGGGCCTGCGGGCCCGCCCACTGGACGGCGCCGCCCTGCACCACCACACACGCCAGCGTGCCCTCAGGCACCGGCACATCCGTCGCCCACAACGCGGCCACGGGCCGCAGGTTGGTCCACACGCCATCGGCACTGGGTGCGGAAGATGCTGGCGGGACAACGCCCTGCTTGTTGCTACCTGCTGCTGTGTTCATGGATTGATTTGCTATTGTTTATATAGCTAATGGAGAATATTCCACTAGCGCTTGCAGCCCATTTGACCCAAATTATGGTGCAGAGCCCCTACGCAAGGCCACCCAGGCCAGCACGGGTGCATCGTCGGCAGACCCACCGCTTTCGGTGCGGCGCACAGGGGTGATCGACGGCGCTGCTTCGCCCCCTTCGTTCACCCACCACAGACCCTGCCCCACTGCCAGCATCCGCACTTGGTGGGTATCGCAGTCCTCGCATCGCCAGGCGCCCTGCAGCACCATGCACAGACCCGCTGCAGCCCCCTCAGCGGGCGGCGGCACATCGCGCAGCACCTTCAGGTTCCCGGTCCACTCACCCCGGCGCAGCATCAGGTTGAAGTCGGTGGAAACACCGCCCGGCATGCGGCAGTCCACCAGCTCTTCGCCGGAGAACGCAAACGGCTCCCAGCGGTGCGTCAGCGCGTGCTGCCAATGTCCTTCTGCGCCTTGCAGATGTACGCCATCGCCATCCAGCAACATGATTTGCCGATCCACCCCCACAAAGGCCGAGAACGGCCCGGGGCTTGCAATGGTGGCAACGCTCACGCGCCATGCAAAGCTGTCCATGCCCGCGCCGGGCGGCCAGCACGCCAGCTCGCGTGTGCTGCCGCCGCCGTTCTTCCACGGCACGGGGGGCGTGGAGGCCAAGTCCAGAAACTGCTTCACGCGCCTTCACCCTGCGGCACACCGTTCCCGTCCACCAGCAGCGGGAACAGCGGGTGGTCCATGGCGGCCCCAGCGGGCAGCTGGTCCGCCAGCCCCGGGAACTCGGGCGAGGTCTTCCACGGCCTTGGCGCGTGGCGCGTGTCGTCGCCCAAGAACCGCACCGAGAACACGCGGCGCCGGTTGGGCCCCTCCACCCCGCCGGACGCATGCAGCGTGAGCATGTGAAAACACACCACGTCGCCCGGCTCGATCTCCCAGCCCACGATGGGAAAAGCGTCGCGGTCGGCCTCGACGTTGGGCAGGTCCTGCAGGCTGCCTTCAGGGAACCACTTGGCCTGGTTGTCCATGAAGGTGCGCGGCATGAGCCAGGGCCCCTGGTGCGATCCCGCCACAAACTCCAGCGTAGCCGCACGCGAGACCGGGTCTACCGGTATCCACATGCTCACGTTCTGCCTGCCTTCGATGTTGTAGTAAGGCTGGTCCTGGTGCCAGGGCGTCTTCTGGCGCGTGCCAGGCTCCTTCACCAGCACATGGTCGTGGTACAGCCGCACGGTGCGTGACTGCATCAGGCGCTGCGCGGCCAGGGCCAGCGGCGTGTCGCGCACAAAGCGGCCAAACTGCGGAATGTCCTGCCAGTTGCAGAAGTCCTCGAAGAAGCGGCCGGGGTCATCCGGCCTGCTGGCCACTTTGGCGCGCGGGCTGGGCGCGGCCAGGTTGGCGTCGATGCCGTCGCTCAGCAGCGCTACCTCTTCGGGCGTGAGCAGCTGCTTGATGCAGATGGCGCCGTCGCGGTCAAACCGCACGATGTCGCCGGCGGTCAGGCGCTCCTGCAAGCGCTGTTGAAAGTGCTGTTGTTGGCTCAGGTCACTGGCAGGTGAAACCGGGTGCATACGAGCTGTCTCCTTGTAGGCTATTGACCGTTGTCGTCCATCACGCACACCCAGCCTCAGGCGCGCGTCAGCACCGCCTGCAGAAAGGAGCGCGTGCGCTCCTGCGTGGGGTTGGTGAAGATGGTGGCAGGCTGGCCGGACTCGATGATCCCGCCGCCGTCCATCACCACCACCACGTCGCCCACCTCGCGTGCAAAGTCCATTTCGTGCGTCACGACCATCATGGTCATGCCTTCGCTGGCCAGCAGCTTCATGACCTGCAACACCTCGCCCACGAGTTCCGGGTCCAGCGCCGACGTGGGCTCGTCGAACAGCATCACGCGCGGCTCCATGGCCAGTGCGCGGGCAATGGCCACGCGCTGCTTTTGCCCGCCCGACAGGCTGGCAGGCATGGCCAAAGCCTTGTGCGCCAGGCCCACCTTGGTCAGCAGGGCCTGTGCGCGCTCCTCGGCCTCCTTGCGCGAGAGGCCGCGTAGCTTGCGCGGACCCAGCGTGACGTTGTCGAGCACCGACAGGTGCGGAAACAGGTTGAACGACTGGAACACCATGCCCACTTCTTCGCGCAGGGCGTTCAGGTCATGGTCGGGCAGCATGCGGCCGTCCTGCACCAGCGTGCGTCCGCAAATTTCCACGGTGCCGCCCTCGGGCTGCTCCAGCCCGTTGCAGCAGCGCAAAAAGGTGCTCTTGCCCGAGCCACTGGGCCCGATGACCACCACCACCTGCGACGGCAGCACGTCAAAGTCGATGCCATTCAGCACCACGTGGCTGCCAAACGACTTGCGCAGTCCGCGAATGCGCACGATGGGCTCGGCGGATGGGCTTGCTCCGGTCATCACAGAATTTTTCTTCATTGCACCATCCCCCCGGCACGCAGGCGCAACTCCATGCGGCGCAGCACCAACGAAGTGACACCCGTGAGGATGAAATACACCACCGCAATCGCCAGGTACACCTCCAGCGAGCGGTACGACACGCTGATGATCTTCTGCCCTTCGTGCATCAGGTCGTGGATGGTGAGCAGCGACACCAGCGCCGAGTTCTTGATCAGCGCGATGAACTCATTGCCCAGTGGCGGAATCATGCGCACCACGGCCTGCGGCAGCACCACGGTGCGCATGGCCAGGCCTGAGGACATGCCGATGGAACGCGCCGCCTCCATCTGCCCCTTGTCAATGGACTGGATGGCGCCGCGCACCACCTCGGACACATAGGCGCCCGAGTAGATGCCCAGGCCGATCACGCCGCACACAAAAGCGGGCAGCAGGATGCCGAACTGCGGCAGGCCAAAGAACAGGATGAACAGCTGCACCAGCAGCGGCGTGCCACGGATCGCGGCCACGTAGGCGGTGCACAGGGCGTAGATCACGCGGCGCTTGGGGTTCAGGCGGCCAATGCCCACCAGCAGGCCCATGACGCAGCCCAGCAGCAGCGAGGCAGCCGTGATTTCCACAGTGACCAGCGCACCCGCCAGCAACTGGGGGAGTCCGGCCCAGACAGGAGAAAAATCGAGTTCCATGGCTCAGTTCGGCAACGTGTGGCTGCGGTTTACTTGGCAGCGCTGTTGCTGAACCACTTCTTGACGATGGCCGCATAGGTGCCGTCCGCCTTGAGCTTGGTGATGGCACCGTTGACGGCCTTCGTCAGCTCGGGCGTGTCCTTGCGCAGGGCCATGCCGTACTCTTCGGTGGTGAGCTGCTCGTCGAGCACGCGCAGGCCGGGACGGGTGCGCACATACTGGAACGCGGCGGGCTTGCCGGTCACGGCAGCGTCGGCGCGGCCGATGTCCACCAGGTTGAACATCTCCTGGTTCTTCTCGACCTCGACACGCTGCACCTTGGGGAATTTCTCGGTCAGGTACGCCACCGACTTGGTGCCCACCTGCACGCTGACCTTCTTGCCGTCCAGGTCGGCCAGCTTGTTGATGGCCTTGTTGTCGGCCTTCACCATCACCACCAGGCCACCGGCATAGTAGGAGTCGGTGAAGTCCACCACCTTCTTGCGCTCGTCGGTGATGTAGATGGCCGAGACCGCCATGTCAAAACGCTTGGAAATCAGGCCGGGAATCAGGCCCTTGAAGTCGATGTCCACCCACTCGACCTGCTTGCCCATGGTCTTGGCAATGGCCTCCACCAGCTCGATGTCGAAGCCCGTGCGTTTGCCGTTTTCGACAAACTCCATGGGCGGGAACGTGGCATCGGTGCCCACACGCAGGACGTTGTCCTGGGCCTGTGCACCCGTGGTGCAGAAGGCTGCGGCGGCCAAGCTGGCCAGAAGAAGGTTGCGGCGAAGGTTCATGGGAAAAACTCCTGAGGAGGGGTGAGGGAAATCAGGGAGAAGTGAGTTGGCGGGAGATGCGCGCTGCGGCGACGACGGCCATGCCGGTGAGTGCGGTCTCCTGCCCCTGGGCCCGCAAGATCGGGGCCATCAGGGTGATGGCTCCGGCGGCCTGCCGGGGAGAGCCGAACACGGGCACGCTGACGCCCCAGACACCGGCATCCACTTCGCCGGAGCTGACGGCGTAACCCGCCTTGGCAATGCCCTCCAGCTCGGTCAGCGCCGCCTGGCGCTCAGCAGTGTCTGCGCCGTAGTGCAGGTCCAGAATGGCATTGCGTGTGGCCGGGGCCACATGGGCAAGCAGGCACTTGGCGGAGGCCCCCGCGCGCAGCGGCACGCTGCGCCCTTTTTCAAACGAGCAGCGCAGGGCCTGCGTGCTGTCCACCATGTCCAGGCACACCACGCTGTCATTCACGGCCACCACCAGCCCCACGCTCTCGTGGGACTGCCGGGCCAGGGCCTGCATGTCCGGCCGCGCGTGGTGCACCAGATGCGACGCCATGTCAAAGCCCAGGGCCAGTTGCAGGCTGAGCGGCCCGGGCGCGTAGTGCCCGCTGCTCTCCAGCACAAAGCCCCACAGCTTGAGCCGCGCCAGCTGCCGATACAGCGTGCTGCGTGCCAGACCCGTGGCCTCCACCAGCTCGGCGGCCGACATGGGCTGCCCGTGCTGCGCCAGCACCGCCAGCACGTGCAGAACACGGTCGGCGGCGGCAACGGAGGTGGGTCCACGGGTGGGCATGGACTCAGTATCAAAGGATTGCAGCGGCATTCAAACCCAACATTCCCAACGAATGGGAATGCAGTTCCCTTTTTTCACATTCCTGTCATTCCCTCCCTCGCTCCTTCACTTCACCATGGGCAGCTTCAGGCCCTGCTTCTTGGCCGTCTCCACCGCCAGTTCGTAGCCCGCGTCGGCATGGCGCATCACGCCGCTGCCGCAGTCGTTGACCAGCACATTGGCAAGGCGTTGGGCCGCGGCTTCAGTGCCGTCGGCCACGATGACCATGCCCGAGTGCTGCGAGTAGCCCATGCCTACGCCCCCGCCGTGGTGCAGGCTGACCCAGGTGGCGCCGCCTGAGGTGTTGAGCAGCGCGTTGAGCAACGGCCAGTCGCTCACGGCGTCGGTGCCGTCCTTCATGCCTTCGGTCTCCCGGTTGGGGCTGGCCACGCTACCGGTGTCCAGGTGGTCGCGGCCGATGACGATGGGGGCCTTGAGCTCACCGTTCTTCACCATCTCATTGAAGGCCAGGCCCGCAATGTGGCGCTCGCCCAGGCCCAGCCAGCAGATGCGCGCCGGCAGGCCCTGGAAGGCGATGCGCTCGCCCGCCATGTCGAGCCAGCGGTGCACGTGCTTGTTCTCGGGGAACAGCTCCTTGATCTTGGCGTCGGTTTTGCGGATGTCCTCCGGGTCACCCGACAGGGCCACCCAGCGGAACGGGCCCTTGCCTTCGCAGAACAGCGGGCGGATGTAGGCAGGCACAAAGCCGGGGAAGTCGAAGGCGTCCTTCACGCCTTCGTCAAACGCCACCTGGCGAATGTTGTTGCCGTAGTCCACCACCGGGATGCCCATGTGCTGGAAGTCGAGCATGGCCTGCACATGCACGGCGCAGGACTTGGCAGCGGCCTTCTTCAGCACCTCGTGCTGGGTCACGTCCTGCTGCGCGGCACGCCACTGGGCCACCGTCCAACCTGCGGGCAGGTAGCCGTTGACGAGGTCGTGGGCCGAGGTTTGGTCTGTCACCAGGTCGGGCTTGAGGCCGCCGGCCTTGGCACGGCGCAGCAGCTCGGGCAGGATTTCTGCGGCGTTGCCCAGCAGGGCGATCGACACGGCCTCCTTGGCCGCCGTGTGCTGCTGGATCAGCTCGAACGCGTGGTCAATGTCACGCGCCTGCTTGTCCACGTAGCGTGTGCGCAGGCGGAAGTCGATGCTGCTTTGCTGGCATTCGATGTTGAGCGACACCGCGCCCGCAAAGGTAGCGGCCAGCGGCTGCGCGCCGCCCATGCCGCCCAGGCCAGCGGTCAAGATCCAGCGCCCTTCGAGCGAGCCGCCAAAGTGCTTGCGACCCGCCTCGGCAAAGGTCTCGTACGTGCCCTGCACGATGCCTTGCGTGCCAATGTAGATCCAGCTGCCGGCGGTCATCTGGCCGTACATGAACAGGCCCTTCTGGTCCAGCTCGCTGAAGTGTTCCCAGTTGGCCCACTTGGGCACCAGGTTGCTGTTGGCCAGCAGCACGCGGGGCGCGTTGGCGTGGGTCTTGAACACGCCCACGGGCTTGCCGGACTGGATGAGCAGGGTTTCGTCGTCGTTCAGGTCCTTGAGCGAGGCGAGGATCTGGTCAAAGCACTCCCAGTTGCGCGCAGCACGGCCAATGCCGCCGTACACCACCAGGTCCTGCGGGCGCTCGGCCACTTCGGCGTCCAGGTTGTTCTGGATCATGCGGTAGGCCGCTTCAGTGAGCCAGCTCTTGCAGGTGAGTTCTGTGCCGCGCGGCGCGCGGATCACGCGGCTGGCGTCGTGGCGGGGGTCGGTGTTGGAGGCGGCGGCGATGATGGCGTCGTTGGCGTTCATGGTGGGCTCCTGTGAATCAGTGGGTGTGCGTGGAAAAAATCAGGCGAAGCTGGGCAGGCACTGCGTGAGCGCGGCAGGCCAGGGGGACTGCTGGGCCCATGCGCGCATGGCTTCGATGTCGGTGGCAAGGTAGCGGTCTTGCTCCAGGTAGGCCACACGCTCGCGGATGGCGGCGAACTGTGCTTCGACGAGCGGAGAGGATTTCAAGCTGCGGTCGAACTCCATGCCCTGCGCAGCGGCCATGGCCTCGATGCCCACCATCACGGCCGCGTTGCGCACCATGTCGCCCAGTCGGCGTGCGCCGTAGGTGGCCATGGAGACATGGTCCTCCTGGTTGGCCGATGTGGGCAGGCTGGTCACGCTGCTGGGGTTGGCCAGGCACTGGTTCTCGGCTGCCAGCGCGGCAGCGGTGACCTGGGCGATCATGAAGCCCGAATTCACGCCGCTGTCGCGGATCAGGAACGCGGGCAGGCCCGAGAGGCCCGGGTCCAGCAGCAGCGACAGGCGGCGCTCGGAGATGGCGCCGATCTCGGCCACGGCGAGCGCAATGATGTCGGCCACAAAGGCGACCGGCTCGGCGTGGAAGTTGCCGCCGGAGATCACGTCGCCGTTGTCGAACACCAGGGGGTTGTCCGACGCGGCGTTCGCCTCGATGGTGAGCACGCGCGCGGCGTGGTGCAGGTTGTCCAGGCACGCGCCCATCACCTGCGGCACGCAGCGAATGGAGTACGGGTCTTGCACGCGGCCGCAGTTGGGGTGCGATGGGTCGATGGCGCTGCCGTCGAGCAAGGCGCGCACAGCGGCCGCCACGGCAATCTGCCCGGCCTGGCCGCGCGCCTCGTGGATGCGCGCATCAAAGGGCTTGACCGAGCCCTTGATGGCTTCGAGTGACAGGCAGCCCGCGACCAGCGCTGCAGCAAACACGCTCTCCGCGCCAAACAGCCCGGCCAGCGCGAGTGAGGTGGACACCTGCGTGCCGTTGAGCAGCGCCAGCCCTTCCTTGGGACCCAGCACAAACGGCTGCAAACCGATGGAGCGCATGGCCTCGGCACCGGGCACCACCTTGCCATCCACCTTGGCCTGCCCTTCCCCGATTAGCACACAGGCCAGGTGGGCGAGCGGCGCCAGGTCACCCGATGCACCGACGGAACCCTTGGCCGGAATAACAGGAAGCACATTGGCGTTAGCCATGGCCAGCAGCGCATCCACGATCTCGGGCCGGATGCCCGAATGGCCACGCGCCAGGCTGATGGCCTTGGTCGCAAGGATGAGGCGCACCACATCGTCCGCAAGCGCATCGCCCGTGGCCACGCTGTGCGACAGCACCAGGTTGCGCTGCAGCTCGGCCAGGCGCTCGTGCGCAATCTTGGTGCTGGCGAGCTTGCCAAAGCCGGTGTTGATGCCATAGACGACCTGGTCTTCATCAACGATACGCTGCACCGTGGCCAGCGACGCCTGCATGAGGGCCCGCGCGGACGGGTCCAGCGACAATTGCACGGGCGCGGCATAGATGCTGCGCAGCGCGGCCAACGACACATGGCCGGGGAGCAGGGTCAGGGAGGAAGTGGTGGCTTTTGTCATGGCGTTGATCCTGTATATACAAGTAGGTACAAGCGAAAAAATCTGGGGCTTTTGACCAACAGCCGTCAACCAGCGACGGGGTTGCCGTCGGCTCGGAAACGGCTGCCCAAACGGTAGCGGGTAGCGGGGTGCAGGCAGCGCACCACGGTGATGGGTACGCCGCGCGACCAGGTGCGGCGGGTGAGCAGCAGGCAGGGCTCCTGCGGCGACATCTCCAGCAGCGTGGCCTGCTCCGAGGTGGGCATGACGGCATCGACCACATGCTCGATCTGGTCGAAGGGCACGTTGCGCACCAGGTACTCGGAGGGTTGCAGCAGCGTGAAGTCCTGCGCGGCGAACTGAGGCACCTGGCGCGGGTTCACGTGACGGTCTTCGAGCTGCACAGGCAGGCCGTCTTCGCGGTGGATGCACAGCGAGTGGAACACCGACTCGCCGGTGCGTAGGTCCAGCGCGGCGGCCACTTCGAGCGTTGCCGAGATGCGCTCTACCGCCAGCACGTCGCAGCGGTAGTCGTGCCCGCGCTGGCGGATCTCGCTCGCGAGGTTGGCGATCTGCAGCAGCGTGGACTGCGGCTTGTCTTCGGCCACAAAGCTGCCCACGCCCGCCACGCGCACGATGCGGCCCTGCTCTACCAGCTCGCGCAGCGCGCGGTTCACCGTCATGCGCGAGATGCCGAACTGGGTGACCAGCTCGTTCTCGGACGGCAGGCGGTCGCCCGCGCGCCAGATGCCTTCCTGGATCTTGCGCGAGATGTGGTCCTTGACCTGCTCGTACAGCGCCATGGCCTGCGCGGGCGCAGCCACGGCGGCCACGGCCTTGGCGGGCGTGGCACTGCGGGGTGCAGTGGCGGCGGTGCGGCGGGAAGGACGGGCGCTCATGGTGGGAAGCAGTCAGTCAGGCTCAATGCAGATCCGCTGCCATGGATTCGGCGCGGATCTCCTCCGTCAGGCGCGCCTTGAGGTCCATGAACTCGGGACTGGTCTTGATCGTGTAATGGCGCGGGTGCGGCAAGTCCACCGCCAGCTCGGTCTTGATGCGACCGGGCCGGGCGCTGAACACGGCCACGCGGTTGGCCATGAAGATGGCTTCGTCGATGTCGTGGGTGACAAACAGCACGGTCTTGCGCTCGGCCTCCCAGATGCCCAGCAGCAGCTCTTGCATGAGCACGCGGGTCTGGTTGTCGAGCGCGCCGAAGGGCTCGTCCATCAGCAAAATCTTGGGGTCGTTGGCCAGCGCGCGCGCAATGGCGGTGCGCTGTTGCATGCCACCCGACAGCTGCTTGGGAAAGTGCTGCTCAAAGCCGCGCAGCCCCACCTTGGCGATGAAGTACGCGGCGCGCTCTTTCTGCTGCGCCTCGGGCATACCCCGCTCGCGCAGGCCAAAGCGGATGTTCTGTTCGATGGTGAGCCAGGGGAACAGCGTGTAGCTCTGGAAGACCATGCCGCGCTCGGCGCCGGGGCCTTTGACCGGCGCGCCATCCAGCAGAACGCGGCCGCTGGTGGCATGGTCCAGCCCCGCGACGATCCGCAGCAACGTGGACTTGCCGCAGCCCGAGGGACCGAGGATGGTCACAAAGTCGTTGTCCCGCACTTCAAAGTCCACCGGTTGCAGCGCCTGCGTGCGCTGGCCCTTGGCAGTCTCGAAAACGCGCGAGACGGCTTGAATGGAAACAGAGCTCATCGCACGAAACTCCAGGCAAACAGCCGGTGGTTGAGGGCCTTGAAGGCGAAGTCGGACACCAGCCCGATAAGGCCGATGACGATGATGCCGAAGATGATTTGGCCGGTGTTGAGCAGCGACTGGCTGTCGGTGATCATGTGGCCGATGCCGCTCGACGATCCGATCAACTCGGCCACGATCACATACGTCCAGGCCCAGCCCAGTACCAGGCGCAGGGTTTCCGCAATGTCGGGGGCAGCACCGGGGATGAGCACCCGCGTGACGATGCCCTTGTGGCCCGCACCCAGGGTGTAGGCAGCCTCCACCAGGTCGCGCCGCGCGCCGCCTACGGTCACGGCCACCATCAGCGTGATCTGGAAGACCGAGCCGATGAAGATGACGAGGATCTTCTGAGCCTCGCCAATGCCCGCCCACAGGATCAGCAGCGGGATGAAGGCCGAGGCTGGCAGATAGCGGCAGAACGAAATGAAGGGCTCAAAGAACGCCTCGATGCCCTTGTAAGCACCCATGGCAATGCCCAGCGGCACGGCGATGACTGCGGCCAGGATGAAGCCGCCGAACACACGCCACACCGTCATGCCGATGTCCTTGTGAAAGCCGTACTCTGCAAACAGCAGCCAGCCCTCCTTGGCCATCGTGACGGGGCTGGCCAAAAACGTGGGCGACACATAGCCGCCCAGCGTGAAAAACGCCCACACCAGCACAAACAACACAAAAAAACCAAAGCCCAGCAACCAACGGGCGCGGGCACTCACAGGCTCCAGTGGAGCCAGTGAACGCCGCCGCACAGGGGCTCTTGGCGCGGTAACGGACAGGGGTTGCACGGCAGACATGGCGCGTTCTTCTTCCAGTTTCTTACTTGATGAAGCTCGCGTCGAAGGTGACCGCCAGGTCCTCATTCGCCTTGCGGATGATGCCGGCCTCCAGCAGGATGGCCGTGGCGTCCTTCATGAAAGCCTGCAGCTCGCCCGCAAAGAACTTCTGGTTGGCAGCCTTGTCCTGCCAGCGCAGGAAAGACGACGACTTGGCAAACTGCTCGCCCGTCTGCTTGACGGCGGCGCCCATGATTTCGTTGGACTTCGTCGGGTCGGCCTTGATCATGTCGAGCGCCTGGAAGTACGAGTTGGCCAGGGCCTGCGCGGCCTTGCCATTGGCCTTGAGCCAGGTGGGGTCGCAGCCCACGGTGTCCATCACCATGGGGTAGTCGAGCGTGGTGGCCAAAATCTTGCCCGAGGCGGGGTTGTCGCGCACGGTGGAGAGGTATGGCTCGTAGGTCATGGCGGCGTCGTTCTGGCCCGCCACGAAGGCCTGCGCGGCCGCCTGGGGCGACAGCGTGGTGGTCTTCACGTCCTTGAGGCTCATGCCGTTCTTGCTCAGCATCCAGGCCAGGCCGAAGTAAGGCGCGGTGCCGGGCGCATCCACGCCGATGGTCTTGCCTTTGAGATCTGCAAAGCTCTTGATATCGCCACGCACCGCAATGCCGTCGGCGCCGTAGGACTTGTCCATCTGGAAGATCTGCACGATGGGCACGCCGTTGGCGTTCCAGGCGACATGTGTTTCGACCGTGGTGGCGGCGCACTGGATGGACTTGGAGGCCAAGGCCAGGTGGCGGTCCTTCTGCGGAATCATCTTGATCTCCACATCCAGGCCGTTCTTCTTGAAGATGCCAGCCTTGTCGGCCAGCGTGAGCGGTGCAAAACCTGTCCAGCCGGACATGCCCAGCACAATCTTGGTGTCCTGCGCCTGGGCCGGTGCGGCCAGGGCCATCATGCATGCTGCTGCCGCTGCCAGCGACGTCCATTTCACAACCGATCGAGTCATCATCTGCTCCTGTTTGAAGAAAGTACCTTGGCCCTGCCCACCGGAACGCACCTGCGTACCGGAAGCCATGATGACAGTTTCAGCATACCTGTATATACAGGGTAAACACTGAAAAATCAGGCTCATGCGAGGGGGTGCCGATCTTCAGCAAGAACGGGGCCAGGGAGGATGGTGTGTTCTCTGGTGGTCCAAGGCACCAGTAACCACTCCTGATTTGATAGCTACCAGGGCAATAAACACCTGGGCCACAGCGCAAAAAAGCCATCAATTTGCGTTGAGAAGCCGGACATGGCCGCTGGCATGTCCACTTCCCCATTGCACCAGGCCTGTGCGCTGGCCTGGCCGCATCGGTGCGACGCCACCTGCCAGCGCAGAGGCCAACCTGTCTATGCCGCCGGCTCGCGACCTATTCCACCACCGGCAAACGCACAGTGACCGACAGGCCGGGCTCTGCATTGCGCATGTGCAATTGCCCGTCGTGCGCCTGCGCCACCAGCCGGCACAGGTACAAACCCAGTCCGACGCCACCGGTGGCGCGCTGGCGTGCGGTGTCCGGGCGGTAGAACGCCTGGGCCAGGTGTGGCAGGTGCTCGGGGGGCACACCGCGCCCATGATCACGAACCTCCAGTTCCAGCACCCTCCCCTCATCCGCCAGCCGCAAATGCAGCTCAGGGGGGAAGGCACCCGACTCACTGTGGCGCAGGCTGTTGTCAAGCAGGTTGCGCAGCAAAAGCCGCAGGCGGGACCGGTCCAGCCGCACCGAGGGCAAGTCCGGCGCCACGTGCAAGGCAATATCAGCGGCCCCGGCATGGCGGGAGCACAGGTCGGCCACCACTTCGCGCGCCAGTTCGGTGACATCAGTGGGCTCGCGGTGCAGCGCCGCATGGCGGCCCGCCAGGCGCTCGCTTTCCAGCAGGTCGGTGATGAGGCCCGCCATTTCACCCAGGTCGCGCATCAGCGCCAGGCGCTGCGGTTGCACATCGGCCGTTTCGGGCAGCAGCTCCGTGTTCAGGCGGGCCCGCGTGAGCGGGCTGCGCAGCTCATGGCTCATCGCCAACAACAGTGCACGCTTGGCCTCCAGCATCTGGTGGATGTCATCCCCCATGGTGTTGATGGTCTCGGCCAGCTGGCCCAGCTCGTCCGGCCGGTGGGCATGCCGCACCGGTATGGGCTGGGCAAAGTTGCCGTTGCCAAAGCGCTGCGCGCCCTGGCGGATGTCGTCCAGCGGACGCAACAGATGCCGCACATATACATAGGCCAGCGCCGTGAGCAGCAGCAGCACGGTCAGCGTGCCCCACGCAATGCGCGGGCGCTTGTCCCAGGACAGCGCGTTCAGGCCGAACTCGATATGGTGCCCATCTGCCGTCGTGCGGCGCAGCAGGCTGTGCCCGTTCTCGTCCCCGGTCCAGCGGTCTTCCTGGCGGACCTTGTCGCTCACCCAGTCGGGGTTCTGCTGGTCGGGGTGCGATGCCCAGTGGATCTGCGGCCCGTCGATGCGCAAGGTCAGTGGCAGGCGATTGGCAATCGCCTGCGCGCGCTCAATGCTCGGCGGGCTGCCAATCTCGGCGGCAAGGCGGTCCACATAGTCCATCAGCAGCGGCCGCGCAGCCTCGCGCCAGCCTACGGACACGGCCTTTTGCACCCCGCCCATGAACGTGACCGCCACAGTCACGGCCAGTGCCATGAACACCAGCACCAGCCGAATGCGCAGCGAATGCCCTACCGCGTGGCGCGCCCGGCGGTGCCAGGGGCAGTTCGGGTCGTGAATGGGAGAACAAATCTGCTTCATGGGGCAGCGCGGCGCAAAGCCAGGGAGTAGCCCACGTTGCGCAATGTCTTGATGCAGTCCAGCGGCTCCAGCTTTTTGCGCAACCGGCTCACCACGATGTCCACCGCGCGGGTGTACAGCTCGGCCTCATGACCACGCAGCTGGTTCAGGATGTCGTCGCGGCTGAAGACCTTGCCGGGCTCGCGCGCCAACAGGTGCAACAGGTCGAACTCCGTGCCGGTCAGCTCCACCACCACACCATGGCGCTGCACACTGCGGCGCGCTGCGTCGATGGACAGGCCCTCGAACTCCAGCGCGCCCACGGCAACGCCCTGCCCCGGCGCCCTGCGCCGGCGCAACACCGTCTGCAGGCGCGCCACCAGTTCACGTGGCTCAAAGGGCTTGGGCAGATAATCGTCAGCCCCCAGCTCCAGCCCCACCACCCGGTCCATCACTTCGCCGCGCGCGGTCAGCATCACGATGGGCAGGTCGCCCTGCTTGCGGATGGTGCGGCACAGCTCAAACCCGTCCATTTCGGGCAGCATCACGTCGAGGATGGCAGCGTCAAACCCGCCGGCCGTCAGCTGTGCCAAGCCATCGCTCGGCCGAAGTGCATGAACGAGTTCCAGTTCAAAACGCTGGAAGTAAGTGGCCAGGGGAGCGCCTAACTGCGCGTCGTCGTCAATCAACAATATGCGGTGCATGAGCAATTCTCACACCGTCAGGCGCGCTCCCCAAGGGCGGTATCGACAGAAGCGCCAGCCGCACACAATGCGCGGTGTCGCACGATGAGTCGCCGCAAACGGCCCTGCGCACCGGCATGGAGCGCATCAAAATGGTCGGCAGCTGCCAGCAGGGCAGGCAGCGTGTGGGCCGCCGCCGAGGGCTGGCGAGCGACCAGGCCCATCGCATGCTCGCGGTCAAAGCGCGGCCCCCAGACCAGCGACATCAGCTCATCGTGAGGCTCCGGCATGCCCGACAGCAGCGCGGGCCCGTGCACACGAACGCCCTGGGCGAGGCGGTGGATAGGTTCCAGCGTGGGTGACATGCAATGCTCCCCACCCATCACCCGCGGGCCATCCAGCCCTTGCGACGCTGCATCAGCTCCCGCACTTTTTGCTGCTGGTCAGGGTTCAGGCTGTCATAGAAGTCGGCCATCGCATTGACCACTGCGGGACTGTGGGCCTGCACCGCACGCGTTTTTTCTTCGAGCAGGGACTGCGCCCGCACCCGATCAAACTTGTCGCCCGCCACAATGGCCTGCACCTCGGCTCGGGGGTCTGCCGTCTTGCCGACGAACGCTGCGCGCTGGGCTTCCAGTTGATCGGCCAAGGCATTGAGCTTGGTCTTTTGTGCCTCGTTCAAATCCAGCTTGCTGCTCACCCGGTCCACCATCTTGCCGCGCACTTCCGCCATCTTTTCCGCAGTCATCGGGCCGCGCTGGTGGTGCCCGCTGGAGCAGGCCGTCAGCCCACCCACCGCGATGGACGCACCAAAAATGCCCATCAGCGTTTTCTTGATCCAGGGTTTCATGATGCTGTCCTTTCAAAGACGGTATGGAACATGACCCTGATGGTGCGCGCAGCGGCTTGGAACGTGGTCTCGAACCAGTTTCGGTTTATTTCATTTTGTTTCTTGGGCGGTGTTGGCGAAGCACGTTGACAGGTGTTTGACTGCGCGGACGGCAGCGTGTTAACCGATTTTGTCAGGGGTTTACAACGCGACGCCGGGGATATACAGCCACTGCGGATTGCCGTTGAGGGACATGGTTCAAAGACGTCACGCCTCAGAGCCAGGAGGTGCATCGAATCGTTCGGTAAGGGCGAACGGAAGCAACTATCCTTGCGCAGCAGTACAAAATCAGTGGGAAAAGAAAAACCCCCAACCGTTACCAGTTGGGGGTTTATGTTTGGTGGAGCTGGCGGGACTCAGGAGAGTTTCCCACCAAATCCGCCAAAGTCCTTATAAATCAAGGACTTGGAAGAAACACTACAAAGCTCCACTATGTCCGGTACACCGAGGGAGGTTGAAAAGTGTGCCCCCAGAGTGTGACCCGCAGTGTGACCCCTGTCAATCCACCTTGCCGGGTCAATTTGCGGACGCGGGTTCAATTCCGCATCAGACTCACTGGCCAGGGCAAATAGAGGCAAGCCGCTTGCCGTACTCGACAACTACCCGACTCAACCCCTCATCAACAAACGAGGGAATGGAGTCAGGCGCGGGCAACATCAAACTTTTCAAAGTCTTATTTGCTTGCCGTCCATAGCTATATCTATACCTATTGGCACGAATGCACGCACAGTAATACAACTTAACACTGTCCGTCATATCAAAAAGCGGGGTGAGATAAAACAAATCACGACCTGAATAAAATTCCTCCGGTTGCAAGAAAGTTGCCAAAACGGAACCGCCACCAGCAACAGACAGCGTTCCAGCCGGGTTGGGAATTACGCCAGGGATTTTAGCTACTCGTGCTGTAACTCCGTTATTTCTTTCTGAACGGCCAACAAATGGGATTCCATCTGCACTTAGGGTCATTTTATTCAACTCTAAGTTAACCCCATAAGTGACGCGGAATAGCTCTGATAAGGGTACAAGCTTCATTTGTCGTCTCCGATAACCTCAACAACATCCGATTCTTCTAAGTTAGAACTATTAGTCTGACCCAGCATTCTATATATCGCATAGTCACGAACTGCCGCCTCATAGGTCTGCTGCTGAATCAAAGCATAGTCAGTGTCCATATAAGCTTCCGCGCACCATTCCATCTCTGCATCGACATGCATCATCACACTTTCACCAGGATGAACCTCACGATTGCGAAAAGCCTCAACCCAACGATTTCGAATGGATTCCCACGTCAAATTTTGGTCAATCCGTCCTTTGTTTTTTGTCTTAACAAAGCCGTCATTTTTCCAATATCCAAACCATGTTTTTCTATTAGATACATGGTGAGGAATATGCGCAGTAAAAATCATTATGCAAGTCACCGTGCCAACCGGGTAAAAAAGCTGGTCAGGCATAGACATGACGGCTTCTAAGGTGTGCTCTTTAAGAATCTCTGCACGCAATGAATCAGCATTCAGAGCGCAGCTCATTGGCACAATAGCAATGCCAACGCCCTTTTCTTTAAGACAGTCAAGCATGTGCTTAACAAAGCGCAATTCATGCAAGTCGCTATCACTTTGACTATAAGGCGGATTCACCATTCCAATATCACATTGATGCGCCTTTATAGCCTTTGCGATAGCATCATCAAAACAGCTACCTTGATAAAGATTAGCCTTCCCATCACCCCTAAGAATCATATTAGAAGCAGCCAAGGCAAACATATTCGGTTGCTGCTCAACCCCAACCAAACCACTCGACTTTATAGCAGTCCGTTCCGCCTCAGTGGTGGCAGATTTAAACATCCTGTGCATGGCAGATATTAGAAATCCACCAGTGCCAGCACAAATATCTAAAACCTTGCTTGTCTTGTTTGCATTCGCCAGAAGCGCAAACAGTTCGGTAACGTGTCGCGGGGTAAGAACAATGCCAAGTGCTTTTTTATCACCACCAGTATATTTAAGAAATTCCCCGTAAAACTGGCCCACAACATCGAAATCATGATATACGCTAATAAAAGGCCAAACCTTTGAATTCAGCCTATCAATCAACTCAAACAATGCTCCTTTGGGATACGCTTTCGAAGCCTTTCCAAGCTCTGGATGAACACCAATGCTTGAATAAGGCTGCGCCATATTGTCTTTTTTAGCCTGGGGAATAGACGCAGCGCTTATTTCTTCCTTGATGACACGCATCCAATCTTTTTGTAGTTGTGCAGGTGTTTGAACGTTGTACGAAGCGGCAAAAGCGTTATTCCTCAACGCAATAAGAGTTCCACTAACGACTAACGGCTTCTCGCTTTCCGTTAATTTTGCATGGTCACGCATGAAGTCATGCAATTCAGAGGCGAAATCCATCAACTCATCAAAGCGCAATTTTTGAACGGTAGGGTCAAAAGTTGCGTGTTCGATGTAATCAGCCCAAGAAATTATTCCATTAAGCGAAGCACCATCTTTTGAGCAAAGCACTTTTGGCTTATCTCCCCCTTTGGGCCAAAGATAAGTATCCAACAAAGCTTGCTTCTTGGTTTCCCCACTAATTCCAATCGCAATAACGTTAAATTTCTTAGATAGGGCTTTTGCATAGTGAAAGGCGCCATCAACAGCGAACCGCTTCACCCGCTTAATTTTTACTTCTTCCGATTCACCTATAAGTGCACCATTCAGAATGGCATCAATAGATGAACTCTTGTGGTCTTTAACATTTGCCTTGCACTCGATGACGATTAGGAAGTCTGGCGCATAAGGTGAGCTGATAATAAACTCTGGTGCACCTATGCCGGTACCGCCTGACTTGCTAGCGGATTTCATCAAAGATTTAACATCTTCAATGTTGCTTTTTTGTTCTTCAACAAGAACCGAAACAGACCCGTAATAGCCATTCTTTGTAAGTGCATCTCTTACAATATTTTCAGTTTTGCGCTCGTTACTCATTTGATGCCTTATGAACCGACCAACGCCATCAACCGCCTTGATGACAAAGCCTTAGATTATGCCTCAAAATGAAATACTCGTCAATTTTCATAGCAAAGAGCTTCAATACTTGAGGCAATTTCGCAACGGCTAAAACATTACTAATCAAAGCAAATATCTTTACCCACCTCAGCAAATAGCCTTTCCTCTATTTGCTGTTCTGGGGTGATTGCTTGGCTCCGCCTGAATGCGTCGTACTCGTCGCAAAGCTTCTTGACCATAGACCATACCTTCTCAGCATCCCCGCCCCTTGCTGCACGCAATATAAGCGCCAATCCAAACCTTGGATGGTCAATAGCGGTTGCTCTAAGGTGATCACGTAGCGGATAAGTGATTTTTACGGGCTCTGGCATGTTGGCGGCGTGCTCGATAAGCTCGGCTTGGTGCTCTTCATCCTCCCATTCCGAACATGTTGGGATGCCCAATTTTGAAGCGATATCACCAGCATGAAAGCGCCTACGGCCTTGCAATGCTTCAATAGCTCTGAGCCACTCGGCGGAAGCCTTCTTATCTCCGCGTGCAGAACGGTCTAATAGTTGCGATAGGGATGAACCCTTTTCCCTGGCTGCCTTAGTGTCATGGCTAGACATTTCATGCGCTAGGTCGTGCTTTGCCAAATAGTCTGCCGCCGCGTTTAATTTGAGGTCGAAGCCATGCTCATTACATTGACCGCCCACCTTTTTAACGGCCTTATCCCATTCTTTACGGGCCGTCGCCTCAAAGGCTGACATATCCATGTCTGCTCCATAGGTTAAAAGCACGTGGAAATGCCCATGAATACCATTTTTACCTACCGGGGCTTCCAAGCTTTTGAGCTTTCCCATACTACCAATGGCCTTATAGTGGCGCGACATATTTTTATCGAACAGCTTATAGGCATCGTGCAGCCTATCGATTGATTCAGTCCAGTTACCATCGTAAGTGTGTGCCATGGTAAAAGTCATCATGGCGGCGCTTAATTGATGGAGTTCCAAGGATGGAATAAAGGCCGCACGTATCCATGAGCGTGATTGAGACACACGAGCACGGGCGCACCGGTCACAAGTCCACACATTCCCACATATAAAATGACCATCAAACCGGGCGCCGTCCTGGTCAACCTGTATTTCTGCGGTGGTTGAATCGCGTCCGTAGGCTTTCCATCTTCCACAGCCTATAACGGATGAACCTTTAAGGTTGCGCTTTTTTTGGTCGTAAAAGCCCGCCATAAGGCGTGATGCCATGGTTACACGTATGTATTCCCGATTTGGGCTTTTAAGCGCCTTTGATTTAGAGTTTGTCATTGTCGGCTTTCATGCCGACCTGTTTACTTGACAATTGATGAATATTTAGTATCATAAAACTGTTTCCAGTATCGCAGCCCGGTCGAAATGAGATGCGATATAAAAGCCCGCCTTGTGCGGGCTTTTTCTTTGTGCAATCAAAATATCATTAGCCACGCAATAAAGCAAGTTTAAGAACTCAATCTTATATATCTGATATCAAGGTGATACTTTTGTCGGAGTACTCCTATTCTTCCCAAGATTCTGTTTCTGGCCGTTATCAATCCCCGACTGACTACCACTGGTGTAGCATACGGCGAACAGTTAGAGGGTGGGGTCTTGGTAAACCGTAATGTTTTAAACGCCAAGGATTAATTTCGTATTCAATTCCATAAAGGTCGGGGTTGAAGTCGCCGCGTTGCTCGTGATACTCCGTGTCAATCCATCCCTCTCGGGCTTCAAAGAGCAGACGCTCAGAAAAGCGCGCAAGTTCTCCTAACCGCTGGTCACGCAAATTGCGATTGGCTACTTTAATCGCATATTTAATGTGATTAGTGCAGGTAGGTGACCCAACATAAAGACCCCGGCGCACAGGGTTCCCCTTGGCATTTTCTTCCCACCTAAAAGCAACGGGCCTACCCGACAAACGTATTTTCAGGGAGACCGCCTCTTGGATGGTGAATAAGAAATCATAGTCATGATATAAATTAGAGTAGTGAAACTCCTTTAATCTAAGTACTGGCATTTGTTACATCCTCAATATTTAATTTGATTATCTTTTTTTACCAAGGTGCCGCCATTTCTTTCGAGGAGTCACGGGCAAACTCTCAATCAGTCTGCTTTAATATTAATACGGCTTAGGTTCATCCTCTATGTGATAAGGATGGTCCGAATAATCCAATTGTTGTTTAGTTGCAACAATATTATTGCCAGGATTAAATTTGGGAATTTGAGCCGTAGATTCCGCAATTGCATTTTTATATCTCTCATCCATCTGCCAGGCATAAAACAACTTCATATTCTCTTTGTCATTGGTAAGATTGGCTAGGCGGTCTAGGTCTTTCCTTTTCTCATGCCAAATTTTGGCAAGACGGTCAATTTCTTTTTCCCTCTCCGCAATTGCATCAATTGGAGCGACAGAGTTCAAGCCGAATTTAGATATCAAGTCGTGCATCTTGTGATACACACTTTCAAAAATGGTCGGCTCCGTAGCGCGAATGTTCGCAATTTTATTTTTAAGCGCATTCATTTCCTTTTTTGTAGCCTCCGCATCTCTACGGCTTTTGACAATTAGGTTATATCCATCCCGCACGCGGTACGCTTCATTTAACAGATTTGTCCTACGCTCAGCCTCTTCCGCTTTTATTCGTTGGTCAACCTCTTTTGGCTGCTCTTCCCAAAACCTGGGCTTTGAATTCCTAACCATCGACGGTGGCAATTTTTCCGGGACTGGTACATCAATCAATGCTGCTGCATCCATGTCGGCTTTAACTTCTTTTAGTGCCGTTATGGCCTTTTGAACTGTCTCATATTCTTCCTGCATCTTTGAGACTTGGCTTCTTGTCCTTTTAATTTCTTCATTATCGCTTTCCAAATCTTTTCGGTGTTCTTTGGATGCATTGATAGGAATATTCACCATAGGGATATGATTTTCAATATGTTCAGCAAACGTTCCGCCCGTCACATAGAAGTCTGAACCATTTAACTTCGAATGCGTGTTAGTGATTTCTGCCACTCTCTCGCGTAGCTTTGAAATTTCCCCATTCTTCTTTCCTTCGTCTAGAACTCTTGTTTTGTTCAAAAATTCACCTGCGACAACCTCCCGAGTCGTAAAAAGAATGTGAACGTGATAGTTCCGCCCATCGTGCGGTTTGTGGATGGAATAGACACCCGCAACGCCATACGACTTTTTAAGCATGGCTATAAGGTCGTCACAATATTTCACGCGCTGTTCATCAGTCCACTCGAAATAAAGCGGAACCATAAGCTCTCTTGCCGTTCTTGAATTTTTCCGAGTGTCAGCAGCTTCCGCAGCGTTCCACAATTCTTCAATACTGAAATTGTGGTCACCGAATATCTTGGAAAGCACATGGCCACCTTTACGGGTGTAGTCATGCACCTTTTTATAAAGGGCATCGTGAAGTCTTGTACAAGCACGATAGGCCGCAGCGGCGACGGCGCTTTTACCGTCAGAGCGAGACAAAACGCTTAAAACGGGGGTGAACCATGTGGCAAGCGCAGCCATTAGACGCATCCCCCTGGTATATGTGAATCGTCGCCAGACGGTTCACGAAAGCTAAAAACTAATACACGCAAGGATGCGAAGCATCGGGGTGCAGGGGCGTAGCCCATGCCGAATGGGCAAACTTTAGTTTGCGTAAATGAGCCCTTGCAGGGGGCTATGCTATCTAACCATTTATATATACCAGCGCGTTTCATGAATTTATATTATCAGAACTTTTTCAATATTCGATAATATTTGATATTGAACTCCAAATCCGTATATTAAATACACAGGAGTCAAATTATGAGCAATAGCTATGCAGAGCGTATCAACCGGCTAGAACAGAGGGCTAAGGAAATACAAGATATAAAAAGCAAACTACTAAAGGCCAGCAGAAAGAAAAAAGGCGCCGAGGATAGGAGAAAGAAAATTATCTTAGGTGCATTACTTATCAGCAAGAGTAAGACGGACATGTCTATTAGAAAAACTCTTATCAAGCTTGTTAATTTAGCAAGCGACAGAGACAAAGAACTTCTCAATGAAGTATTGATATTTTCCAAAGAGTCATTAGAAACACCACCAAATGACGATGAAAAGCAATAAAAAAACCGGCAGTGCCGGTTTTTTTATTTCATGTCCAATCATTGCCAAGATTCAACAAGCGTTTTTGCGGCCTTTGTTATACCCGCAGAAGGTGCTGCCGTCCATTTAATAGGATTCTTGTCAAAGTCGCCAGTAAATGTAATTGTTTGCGCATCATCCGAAAAATCAGAACCTAACTTTTTAGTTGTCAGAGTAATAGTGCAACTTTTTCCAGAACCGCCCAGAGCCACTAACTTTACTTCGGCAGATGGGTCAGTCAGTGTCGGAGCCTGAGAACCAAGAGTATCCATATCTGCGGTCACAGTCGAATTCAGGCAAGCACCCTTTTCACTGAACCACTGAGCCAATGTGCCCTTTATAGGTGCTGCTAAGGCCTGCACCTTAGCCATCTTGGTTTTTTGAGTGTATTCACCATATTGTGGAATAGCCACAGCGGCAAGAATACCGATAATTGCAACCACAATCATCAGTTCAATCAAGGTGAAACCTTGTTGTGCTTTGTTCATAATGTTCATAAAAATTCCTTTTAGTTTAAATCCGTTTCCGGTAGAAACAGTTAAGCAAAATTTACGAGCCATTGCAAATAAAACCTGAATAAAAAAAGCCGCTGCATAAAACAGCGGCTTACCGGGGTGGATTTAAACTATACCGTCAAGGCAATTTCACATTAGTCTTTAAACGAATCAATGTCAAATTTAATGCCCTCAGATTCTTTCTTGAGAACGAATGCTCTACACACAGCCTCATGAGGTCTTTTGTAGATTGACTCAATTATTTCACCATTTTTATTTTTTGAGTAGGCTCGCCACTTTTGCGAATCTTCCAAATATTCGATTGATATTTGCTGCTCTATTAATAGTCTCATTGCCTGCCTAGCGCTTTGAGACGGCTGCCAATTAGCGGCAAAAATAGGCCTATCTTCTGATTGAAAATAATCGTTTTTTGGATCTTTGGCGCGTACCAGCGTCCAACCAAGACCAATTGCCACCGCTTTATCAAGCTCATCGCCGTATAAATTTTTCAACTTCATAGTATTTCCTTTAACGTTCTTAAACAGTAAAAGAAAAACTATGAATTGACAAGTCAATAAAAAAAGGGGCCTAGGCCCCTTTCTTTATTCTTGATAGTCACCGCTATCAACTGAGCGAGACACCCTCTTCTTGGAGTGCTTTAACCCAATGTGGGGCCTTCTCTGGCTTACCGTTCCACTTTGTACCCTCGACCAAGAAATCTTTGTAAAGCTTCCCGTCTTGCTTCAACGCCACAAGCCATTTAGGAATCATTGGGCCTTTGCCATTCCACTCGGTACCGCTAGCAGGGTCGCGGAAAATAACGACGTTTACACGCGGCTTCGCGTCATCGTCTTTTGGCTTTTCTGATGACGGTTTTTTAGGTGCGCGGTCAAGAGCGGATTCAATCTCTTGGCGTGTAAATAGTTCGAGGGGAGACAATCCAAAGAGCTTGATTTCTTCTTTGACTTTTACAATGCTAACGCTCTTAAATTCCTGCCGGGCCTCTTCAAGCTTTTGAGCAGCCTCAGCGGCTTTTTGTTCAAGCTTCTTAATCTCTTCAAATGTGTAAGCCATTATCCCCATCCTCTCATTAGTGAAAAAACCCAATCTAATTGAGCGCTCTACTTTAACATAACTCGCCGTTTTTTACCTGCCTCGATAGGCTGAAATTTAGCGAAGGTCACACCCTCGTAATTTAGCTTATCAATGACTTTTTTCATACTGGCGATAGAAAATTCGCCGGTATAGGTGTCTGTATGGGCATCATATAGCCCTCGGCCTGCGGTGATGCTATGTGCAACTGAGTGACCTACAATGCGTCTTAAAACCAATGCCTCTGGAATTCTCTCCTTGATGACGGCATCCTCCGACAAACCAGAACCATCAATAATGGATTGTGCCAACGACGTAATAAATCTATGTCTGAATGAATGAAAAACGACTGACTTATCTTCGATGCCGATATATTTTCTTAGATATTTTTGATTAAACCACTCAGAAGGCACTTTCCCAAACTTATCGGCTTTTGCTTTATTGATATCAAAAAGGTTTGTCGCCTTAGCTTCCTTTTGAGATTTTACATAGTCAATAAAGCCCAGGTCAATCAGTTTTTGATGAACTGGAATGATGCGGCGGGATTCCTCATTCTTAATGGACTTCTCATCATCTTCATCAGAGGCTGTAATTTTGATGAACCAAATTCCATCCTTATCCTGGTCAACATCATCCGGGGTAAGTTGGGAAATTTCATTGACCCGTGCGCCTGTAAATGCGCCAAGGTGTGGCACCCAATATTGATAGGCACAGTTATAGGTAGCCTCCGAATAATAGGCGGACTCAAAGATTTTTTGCATTTCATCTTTGTTGAAGGCTCTGCGCTTGATGCCTTCCTTTGCCTTGCCCACTTTATTCGCAAACCCTTCCATTACGGTTGGGTTGATAGCAAATTGCTTTTTACAATACTCCAAGAAATTCGATACGGTCATCATATAGCCATCGACCGTTAAAGACGAAATCCGTTCGGAGGGTTGCCCTTTATTGTCCAAGAGAGTTTTGTTTTTTGACTTCTGAACAATCTGGTCAAAGGTCAATCCCGCTGCTGATGCAAGCTTATAGACGTTCTTGGGGTAGTAAACCAACATCTTGCGGTAGGCCTCAATGTCGGCAGGCGTCAGGCTCCCAATGTGGCGGGTGCCATAGGTATCAAGAAAGGGGCGCAGGCGTGTCCTAATCTGGGGAACCTTCTTGACCCCGATTTCTTGGTCAACCTCTCTTTGCTGTTCGTATTTCAAATACTCCGCAGCCATCCGGGTGACCCGCTTTTTTGCCACGGGCGCGAGCTTGCCGGGGTCGTTGATTTTTTCGTCGTGGGTCGTGTTCAACGCTATTTGAGATAGCGGCAGTGAACGCGCTGCATGACGATCCATGGCTTCTAGGAAGTCGTCGATAGCGGGCACGTCCTCGGGTTTGACGTCTGTGAAGCGCCACTCCCCGTTGTCGTCTTTGTGCGCGTTAAAGGGGATGGGGAGCTGAGGCTTTCGGGAGGTCGTCATCTGAGCTTGTAAATATGCAACAAGTGATGACCGAGAGAGTACCCTAGAAGTCGCCCAGATTTGCTCGACCAGGACGCGCAAAAGCCGCGAACGCGCTTTGGCGTCGCGTGGGTCTTTGGTAAGGGTTGAGACCCTGAATTCCCTGCTCTCAGAAGGGTTTCTAAGATGCTGAGGAACAACAAACCGGGCGTGATAGACGCCGTTACGGGTCTGTACGAGGTAGGCAGATGAACGCACTAAGAGACTCCAAAGTGTGACCCTTGGTGTTACCCCATAGTGTGAGCGTTTCCCCTATCAAAAAGTCCTTAAGAATCAAGGACTTAGAAAAGTGGTGGAGCTGGCGGGAATTGAACCCGCGTCCGCAAGCCTTCGTCAGGCAGATCTACATGTTTAGCGGTCTGATTTGGATCTCGCTACCCATGTCGCGCAGTCGCACGCTACATGGGCCGCCAGCACCCTATTTTCTCACCTCCACCCAAGGTACCCGGATGGAAGCCAGCCCATGTAATTATCCTTGCAGCCGGGAGGCACTGATTGCTCAGAACCCCCTTGCCCAGCCCATCGGCCAACTGTTGCAAGGCTCACTGGCAATTAAGCAGCGAGTGCGAAACGTTCGTCGTTTGCAGTTAGTTTGTTAAATCGAGATTTACGAGCGTGACTCAAGCTCGACATGCACCACACTGATCCCGAACCCACGTCGAAACCAGGACAGCCCCTAGGCTTCCTATTTTAGGCGTTCGCGAGCAATTGCAAGAGCTCACTGGGAGATTTAATTGCGGCGTGCGCGCCCCACTCTGCAGGGTCGGTCTTGGCGCCCAAATAGCCGTAGATGGCGGCCACTGTACCCATGCCTGCCGCCAGACCTGCCACGATGTCACGCTCGTCATCACCCACGTAAATGCACTGCTCCGGCGGCACACACAACCGCGCAGCCGCTTCCAGCAGGGGCGCGGGATGGGGCTTGGCGTGTGGCGTGGTGTCGCCACTGACCACTGCCGAAGCGGTAGCAAACAGCGGAATAGCCTGGGTCAGGGGTTCGGTAAAGCGGGCAGCCTTGTTGGTGACCACACCCCACGTCATGTTACGTTCGAGAATCTGGCGCACCAATTCAGGCACACCTTCAAAAATGGTGGTCTGCTCGGTCATGCGAGTTTCATAGTTCACGAAAAACTCTTCGCGCATGACGGCAAAGTCTGGGTGATCTGGCCCCATGCCAAAGGCTTCTGCCAGCATGCCGCGGGCCCCTGCTCCCGCCATGGGGCGATATCGGGCCGGGGGCAGCGAAGGCAGACCTCGGTCGGTGCGCATTTTGTCTGCGGCCGCCCCCAAGTCTGGTGCGCTGTCGATCAGAGTCCCATCCAAATCAAAAAGGACTGCGCGAATGCCATGAAAAACGGTAGCCATATCAGCCCAGGCGACGCGCGGCAAACAAGTAATTGACGCTGGTGTTGGCGCTGAGCAAATAGCGACGCGTGAGGGGGTTGTATTCCAGGCCCTTGGTGTGCAGAACATCCAAGCCCGCACTGCGGCAATGCCCTGCAAGCTCGCTGGGGCGGATCATCTTGGCGTATTCGTGGGTGCCGCGCGGCAGCATGTTAAGCACGTACTCCGCACCCACGATGGCCAACATGAAGGCTTTGGCATTGCGATTGATGGTGGAGAAGAACACCCAGCCGCCGGGTTTGACCAAGGTGGCGCAAGCGCGGACCACCGAGGCGGGATCCGGAACATGCTCGAGCATCTCCATGCAGGTCACCACATCAAAACCAGCGGGCTGTTCAGCGGCCATGGCTTCGGCGCTGATTTCACGGTATTGCACGTTTTGGGTGCCCGCTTCCAGAGCGTGCAGTTGCGCCACGCGCAGCGCTTTAGTTGCCAGATCGATACCCAGCACTTCCGCACCCTTGCGCGCCATGGAGTCGGCAAGAATGCCCCCGCCACAGCCCACATCCAGCACACGCTTGCCGGTCAAGGCACTCAGCCCATGAATCCAGTCAAGCCGCAGCGGGTTGATCTGATGCAATGGACGAAATTCACTGTCAGGGTCCCACCAACGATGGGCCAATTCGGAAAACTTGGCCAGTTCGGCCGGATCTGCATTGACGGTTTCGATCATGTCGCTGATTGTCCATGAAGGGAGAGTGCGAAAAGCCCCAGACGTAAAAAAGCCCCGCGAGCGGGGCTTTTTTTGTGAAGCAATCCGAAGATTACTGAGCGGCGCGGGTGCCAACCACTTCGATTTCCACGCGACGGTTCTTCGCACGGCCTTCGGCGGTCTTGTTGTCAGCCACGGGTTGCTTTTCGCCCTTGCCTTCGGTGTACACGCGGTTCTTTTCGATGCCCTTGGACACCAAGTAAGCCTTCACGGCTTCCGAACGACGCACCGACAGCTTCTGGTTGTAAGCATCAGAGCCGACAGAGTCAGTGTGACCCACAGCAATGATCACTTCCAGATTGATGCCCTTGACCTTGGAAACCAGGTCGTCCAGCTTGGCCTTGCCTTCTGGCTTGAGCACCGACTTGTCGAAGTCGAAGAAGGCGTCAGCAGCGTAGGTCACCTTGGTGGCGACTGCAGGAGCTGGTGCGGGAGCAGGTGCAGGGGCGGCAGCGGGGGCTGGAGCAGCAGCAGGAGCTGGTGCAGCGGCAGGAGCGGGAGCAGCGATTGCGCCGTCGCAGCCAGGAGCTGCCGTAGCAGGCGTCCAGTTGGCATCGCGCCAGCAGTATTCGTTGGTACCGTTCTTCCAGACCAGTTGGCCAGAAGCATCGCGCCAGTTGTCAACGGTTTGTGCGCCAGCGGCGGTTGCGAGCGCTGCAGAGGCAAACAACATCGCCACTTTGTTCAGTTTCTTCATGGTTCTCCTCTTGGGGAAAAAGCCGCAGCCGCGCTGCGAATCAGGACGCCTAGGGTGACCACCACCCTAAGCGTTCAAACGATTGTGCCATACGTAACAGGGCAAAAGCTGCGCGCGCTGGTCGGGGCCCGTAGGACAAAACCTGAATTGCTTCGATATGTTGCGCCTTCGCTACACGGTCTTACGCCTAAAATGGCTCTCCTTTGCCGCCCCCGCCGTCCCAATGACCCAGTTTGCCAAAGAAACCCTGCCGATCAGCCTCGAAGAAGAGATGCGGCGCAGTTACCTCGATTACGCGATGAGCGTGATTGTGGGTCGTGCACTGCCCGACGCGCGTGACGGCTTGAAGCCGGTGCACCGCCGCGTTCTTTTCGCCATGCATGAGCTCAATAACGACTGGAACCGGCCTTATAAAAAGTCGGCTCGTATCGTGGGCGACGTGATCGGTAAATACCACCCGCACGGGGACTCTGCGGTGTACGACACCATTGTGCGGATGGCGCAGGACTTCTCGTTGCGCCACATGCTGGTGGATGGACAAGGTAATTTCGGATCCGTGGACGGCGACAACGCTGCGGCCATGCGATACACCGAAATCCGCCTGGCCAAAATCGCCCATGAAATGCTGGGAGATATTGACAAGGAAACTGTCGATTTCGGCCCCAACTACGACGGCAGTGAGAAAGAACCGCTGGTATTGCCCAGCAAGCTGCCCAACTTGCTGGTGAATGGATCGGCAGGTATTGCGGTGGGTATGGCCACCAACATTCCGCCACATAACCTCAACGAAGTGGTCGATGCGTGCCTGCACATGCTGCGCAATCCCGAGACGACCATCGATGAGTTGATGGAAATCATCCCGGCCCCAGACTTCCCCACCGCCGGCATCATCTACGGCATCAACGGCGTGAAGGATGGCTACCGCACCGGACGCGGCAAGGTGGTGATGCGTGCCAAGTGCCACTTTGAGGACATCGACCGCGGCCAGCGCCAAGCGATCATCGTGGACGAGCTGCCCTACCAGGTCAACAAGAAGACGCTGCAGGAGCGTATGGCCGAGCTGGTGCACGAAAAGAAGATCGAAGGCATCAGCCACATCCAGGACGAGTCGGACAAATCCGGCATGCGCCTGGTGATCGAACTCAAGCGCGGTGAAGTGCCCGAGGTGGTGCTCAACAACCTGTACAAGCAGACGCAGCTGCAGGACACGTTCGGCATGAACATGGTGGCGCTGATTGACGGCCAGCCCCGCCTGTGCAACCTGAAGGATCTGATCAGCGTCTTCCTGCAGCACCGCCGCGAAGTGGTGACTCGCCGCACGGTGTTCGAGCTGCGCAAGGCACGCGACCGTGGCCATGTGCTGGAAGGCTTGGCCGTGGCCTTGGCCAACATCGACGACTTCATCGCCATCATTCGCAACGCGCCCACGCCGCCTGTGGCCAAGGCTGAGCTGATGGCCCGCCCCTGGGACAGCAAGCTGGTGCGCGAGATGCTCACGCGCACGCGTGCCGATGGCGGTGTGATCAACGCCGACGACTATCGCCCCGACGGCCTGGAAAAGGAATTCGGCATGGGCCAGGACGGCCTGTACCGGTTGTCGGAAACGCAGGCCCAGGAAATCCTGCAGATGCGACTGCAACGCCTCACGGGCCTGGAGCAGGACAAGATCGTCGCCGAGTACAAGGAAGTCATGGCGGTCATCGAGGATCTGCTGGACATCCTGGCCAAGCCCGAGCGCGTGTCGGTCATCATCGGCGACGAACTCACCTCCATCAAGCAGGAGTTCGGCCAGCACAAGCTGGGCGCACGTCGCTCCATCGTTGAATACAGCGCACAGGATCTCTCCACCGAAGACCTGATCACCCCCACCGACATGGTGGTGACGCTGTCCCACACCGGCTACATCAAGAGCCAGCCCCTGTCCGAATACCGTGCCCAAAAGCGTGGCGGACGCGGCAAGCAGGCGACAGCGACAAAGGAAGACGACTGGATCGACCAGCTCTTCATCGCCAACACACACGACTACATCCTGTGCTTCTCCAACCGTGGCCGCCTCTATTGGCTCAAGGTGTGGGAAGTGCCGGCAGGCTCGCGCGGCTCGCGTGGACGCCCCATCGTCAACATGTTCCCGCTGCAGGACGGCGAAAAGATCAACGTGGTACTGCCGCTCACCGGCGACATGCGCAGCTTCCCTGCGGACCGCTACGTGTTCATGGCCACCAGCATGGGCACCGTGAAGAAGACGGCACTGGACGAGTTCAGCAACCCGCGCAAGGGCGGCATCATCGCTGTCAACTTGGATGACGGTGACTACTTGATCGGTGCCGCTCTCACCGACGGCCAGCATGATGTGATGCTGTTCAGCGATGGTGGCAAAGCCGTACGCTTTAACGAGCACGAAGACAGAGGCGGAGTGCGCCCACTGGGCCGTGCGGCGCGCGGCGTGCGCGGCATGATGCTGGAAGAAGGACAGAGCGTGATCGCCATGCTGGTCGCCGAAGACGAAACGCAGAGTGTGTTGACTGCTACAGAAAACGGCTACGGCAAGCGCACCAGCATCGTCGAGTACACCCGCCATGGCCGTGGCACCAAGGGCATGATCGCCATCCAGCAGAGCGAGCGCAACGGCAAGGTCGTTGCCGCCACGCTGGTGCACGCGGACGACGAGATCATGCTGATCACCGACAAGGGCGTGCTGGTGCGCACCCGCGTGAGCGAGATCCGCGAACTGGGCCGTGCCACGCAGGGCGTGACGTTGATCGCACTGGACGAAGGCTCCAAGCTCAGTGGCTTGCAGCGCATTGTTGAGAACGACGCCAATGTGACGGATGCAGAAGCTGATGGGGATGCAAGCCCGGACGGTGGCACGTCCTCCGCACCTGAAGCCCCCGACGCCTGACCACCGCAGGGCGTGAAGACGCCCCGCTAACGCTATCAAAAGCGAAGCATCAGGCGCTTATTGAATAAGCGCCTGATGCATTTTTAGCCCCTAACATGACACGCCCTTACAACTTCTCCGCAGGCCCCGCCGCCATCCCCTCCGAAGTCCTGCAACAAGCCGCTGCCGAGATGCTGGACTGGCACGGCAGCGGCATGGGCGTGATGGAAATGAGCCACCGCGGCAAGGAGTTTCTGTCCATCTACGAAAAGGCGGAAGCCGACCTGCGCGAGCTGCTGGCCGTGCCGTCGCATTTCAAGATCCTCTTCATGCAAGGTGGTGGCTTGGCCGAAAACGCCATCGTTCCGCTCAACCTGTCGCGTGCCGGCGTGGTCGATTTTGTGGTGACCGGCAGCTGGAGCCAGAAGGCGCAAAAGGAAGCACGCAAATATGCGTCTGAAGTCAACATCGTCGCCACGGGCGAAGAGACGGGCTATACCACCGTGCCGGACCCAGCTTCGTGGACGGTGAGTCGGGGCGCGAGCTACCTGCACCTGTGCAGCAACGAAACCATCCACGGTACCGAGTTCCACCAGCTGCCCGACCTCAAGGCGCTGGGCAGCGATGCGCCGCTGGTGATCGATTTCTCCTCGCACGTGGCCTCGCGGCCCGTGGACTGGAGCCGCGTGGGTCTTGCCTTTGGCGGAGCGCAAAAGAACCTGGGGCCCGCAGGCCTCACGTTGGTGATCGTGCGCGACGACCTGCTGGGCCATGCCCTGCCCGCCTGCCCCAGCGCCTTCGACTACAAAATCGTGGCCGACAACCAGTCCATGTACAACACGCCGCCCACCTGGGGCATCTACGTCGCCGGGCTGACCTTCCAGTGGCTCAAGCGCCAGACCGAAGGCAGCCTGACCGGAGTAGCCGCCATGGAGCAGCGCAACATTGCCAAGGCCACGCTGCTGTACAACGCCATCGACCAATCGCAGCTGTACGTCAACAAGGTGGCGGCCAACTGCCGCTCGCGCATGAACGTCCCGTTCTTCCTGCGTGACGAAAGCCGTAACGACGCCTTCCTGGCCGGTGCCAAGGAGCGCGGGCTGCTGCAGCTCAAAGGCCACAAGTCCGTGGGAGGCATGCGCGCCAGCATCTACAACGCCATGCCATTGGCGGGCGTGCAGGCGCTGGTGGACTACATGCGAGAATTTGAGCAAAAGCACGCCTGAGCGCGCACCCCACACGACAGCAACAGAAAACGGCTCCCAGAGCACGCACCGCTACCCCACCGTCCATGAACAATCCGCAAGCCTCACCCGACCTCGCCAGCCTGCGCGTGCAGATCGATAGCATCGACCAACAACTGCTCACGCTGCTGAACCAGAGGGCGCTGGTGGCTGAACAGGTGGGTGAAGTTAAGAAACGTGAAGGCACGCCCTTCTTCCGCCCCGACCGTGTGGCGCAGGTCATCGACAAGATCACCAACGCCAACCCAGGTCCGCTCAAGGGTGCGCACGTGGCGGCGATCTGGCGCGAGATCATGTCTGCCTGCCTGGCCCTCGAATCACCCCAGCGTGTGGCCGTGCTGGGCCCCGAGGGCACGTTCTGCGAGCAGGCCGCGATTGAATTCTTCGGCGGTGCCGCCGACCTGATGTACTGCGCCAACTTCGACGAGGTGTTCCACGCCACGGCGGCGGGCAGTGCCCAATATGGCGTGGTGGGCGTTGAGAACTCCACCGAGGGCGTGGTCACCCGCTCTCTGGACTTGTTCCTGCACACCCCTACGCATGTGGTGGGCGAGGTCAGCCTGCTGGTGCGCCACAACCTGCTGCGCACCAGCAACTCGCTCGAAGGCATCGAGGTGGTGCTGGCCCATCCGCAGGCACTGGCGCAGTGCCAGGCCTGGTTGTCCAAGCACCTGCCGCACGCCGAGCGCCGCCCGGTGTCCAGCAATGCCGAAGGCGCGCGACTGGCCACCACCAACCCGGCCTGGGCAGCACTCTCCAGCGAGCGTGCGGCCACCCAGTTTGGCTTGCACATCGTCTCCCACGCCATCCAGGACGACGCCTACAACCGTACCCGCTTCGCCATCATCTGCCTGCCACACACGCTGCAGACGCCGCCTCCTTCGGGCAAGGATTGCACCAGCCTCGTGGTGTCGGTGCCCAACCGGCCCGGCGCCGTGCACGACCTGCTGGTGCCGCTCAAGACGCACGGTGTGTCCATGACGCGCTTTGAGTCGCGCCCGGCCCGCACGGGCCAGTGGGAGTACTACTTCTACATCGATCTCGACGGCCACCCCGCCCAGCCCCACGTGGCACGGGCGCTGGAAGAACTGCGCAGCCTGTGTGCGTTCTACAAGGTCCTGGGCACTTACCCCGTGTCATCCTGAGGAGCAGCCGCCATGTTTGAACAATTGGGACTGATCGGCTGTGGGCTCATGGGAGGCTCATTCGCCCTGGCCATGAAGAAGGCCGGGTTGGTCAAACGCGTGGTGGGCTACAGCAAGTCGCCCTCCACCACCGACCGCGCCCGCCAGCTGGGCGTGATCGACGTCGAGGCGCCTTCCGCGTTACTGGCCGTGGCGGGCGCCGACATTGTGCTAGTGGCAGTCCCCGTGGCAGCCACCGAGGCCACCCTCAAGGCCATCAAGCACCTTGTCACCCCCCAGATGCTCATCATGGACGTGGGGTCGACCAAGTCCGATGTGGTGCAGGCCGCGCAGCGTTCGCTGCGGGACCAGGTGGGCTCCTTCGTGCCCGCACACCCCATCACCGGGCGCGAGGTGTCGGGCGTGGAACACGCCGAAGCCGACCTGTACAGCGGGCGCCAGGTGATCCTGACTCCCACCGAGCGCACCCTGACGGCCCAGCTGCAGGACGCCGAAAAGATCTGGACTGCGCTGGGCTGCCGCGTGACCAGCATGTCGCCGGAGTCGCACGACGCGGCCTTTGCCGCCGTCAGCCACCTGCCCCATTTGCTCGCGTTTGCCATGATGAACAGCATCACGGGCCAGACGCACGGTGACGACTTTCTGTCCCTCGCAGGCCCCGGGTTCCGCGACTTCACCCGCATTGCCGCCAGCGACCCCAAGGTGTGGCGCGACATCCTGCTGTCCAACCGGGACGAGCTGATTTCCCAGTCCAAGCTGTTCCAGCAGGCCCTGCGCAACATCGAGCAGGCCATGGAAAAAGGCAATGCCCAGGCGCTTGAAGACATGCTGACCCTGGCCAGCGAAACCCGTGCGCATTGGCGCATGGGCGCGAAGCGGAAGTAACCCCCGGAAGTAATCCCCCCTGAGTCGCCTATGGCGCCTTCCCCCAAGGGGGACGCACCCGGTGGCTTGGTCAAGCCAGTTCCACGGGTGCCCTCGCCTGGGACGCGCCAGTTTTTGAGGCCCCGGCTGAAAGATATCGATCGATGTACAGCACCGCATTCCTTGATCTGCCCCCTCTGCAAGCCGCTGCAGGCGAAGTCCACCTGCCGGGCTCGAAGAGCATCTCCAACCGGGTGCTGCTGCTGGCCGCGCTGAGCAACGGCACCACCACCGTGCACGACCTGCTGGCGTCCGACGACACGCGCGTGATGCTGGACGCTCTGCGCCAGATCGGGTGCACGGTGGATGAGGCTGGAAGCACGGTGCGTATCACGGGCCTGGGTGGCCGCCTGCCCCAATCCCCCGCCAAGCTGTTCCTGGGCAATGCGGGCACGGCCATGCGCCCACTCACTGCAGCGCTGGCACTGCTGGGCGGCGAGTTCGAGCTGTCCGGCGTGCCACGCATGCACGAGCGCCCGATTGGCGACCTGATTGATGCCCTGCGCCAGCTGGGCTGCCAGATCGACTACCTGGGCAACGACGGCTACCCACCACTCAGGATCGCCCACGGCCAGGGCGTGCCCCCGCTTGCGCTGGCAGCGCCCATCCGCGTACGTGGCGACGTGTCCAGCCAATTCCTCACTGCCCTGCTCATGGCGCTGCCGCTGGCGGCCGGCGAGCAGGCCATCGTGATCGAGGTGGTGGGCGAGCTGATCTCCAAACCCTACATCGCCATCACGCTGCAGTTGCTGGCGCGGTTTGGCATCGTGGTCGAGCACCAGAACTGGCAGCGCTTCACCATCGCGGCGGGTAGCCGCTACCAGTCGCCCGGCAGTATTCATGTGGAGGCAGACGCCTCATCCGCTAGCTATTTCATAGCGCTTGGAGCAATAGCGACTAGCGCTACTGGCCAAAAAGATGCCAAATCCGGCATCAAGATACAAGGCGTGGGCCTGGACTCGATCCAGGGCGATATTCGCTTTGTCGAAGCGGCCCGGGCCATGGGCGCGGTGATCACCGGGGGCCCCAACTGGCTGCAGATCGAACGCGGCGCCTGGCCCCTCAAGGCCATTGACCTGGACTGCAACCACATCCCTGATGCGGCCATGACGCTGGCCGTGATGGCCCTGTATGCCGAGGGCACGACCACGCTGACCAACATCGCCAGCTGGCGCGTGAAGGAAACCGACCGCATCGCCGCCATGGCCACCGAGCTGCGCAAGCTCGGCGCCACGGTGGAGGAAGGTGCGGACTACATCCGCGTGACGCCTCCCGCCCAGTCCGCTGACTGGAAAGCCGCCAGCATCCACACCTACGACGACCACCGTGTGGCCATGTGCTTCTCGCTGGCCGCCTTCAATCCGGCGCGTCTGCCGGTGCGCATCGAAGACCCCAAGTGCGTAGCCAAGACGTTCCCGGACTATTTCGAGGCGCTGTTCTCGGTCGCCCAGGTCGAAACCTCTCACATCCCGGTGATCTGTATTGACGGCCCGACAGCCTCGGGCAAGGGCACGGTGGCGGCGGCGGTGGCGCAACGGCTGGGCTATCGCTTTTTGGATTCCGGCGCGATGTACCGCATCACCGCCCTCGCCGCGCTGCGGGCGGGTTTCGCCATCGATGCGGACCACGAAGCTCGTATCGCCACCCTGGCCCAAACTCTGCCGGTGCGGTTTGAGGGCGGCAAGGTGTGGCTGGGCAGCGACGACGTGACCGAGGCCATCCGCACCGAAGAAGCCGGTATGAACGCGTCCCGTGTGTCCGCTCTGCCTGCCGTGCGCACGGCGCTGGTGGACCTGCAACACAGCTTCCAGCGCCTGCCGGGGCTGGTGGCCGATGGCCGCGACATGGGCACCGTGATCTTCCCCGAGGCCCCCTTGAAGGTGTATCTCACTGCCAGCGCCGCCTGCCGCGCAGAACGCCGTTATAAGCAGTTGATTTCTAAGGGTTTTTCGGCTAGTATCGAAGACCTTCGCGCAGATTTGGAGGCGCGCGACGCCCGGGACAGTTCCCGCAGCGTTGCACCCCTCAAGCCCGCGCAGGACGCTCTGGTCCTGGACAACTCCGATTTGACGATTGAACAAGCCGTCGAAAAGGTTTTGGCCTGGTGGCAGGAGCGCCAGCCCTTCGCAGCTTCTGCGCAGCGCTGACAATGTGGAGCCCTCGGGCTCCAGGCAGTGCCGAAAGGCCTTGCCACAGGCCCACGCAGCCCCCATCGCGCGTCAGCGCACAGGTTGTGTGGATCGATAACCTAACCCGCGGCTCTGCCGCAAAAAACCACCGCAAGCAGCTATAAAAACGGTAGCAATGGTGCTGCCGGAATCCTGTTTGTGGCAAGGAAACACATGTCCGAATCTTTTGCCGCCCTTTTTGAAGAATCCTTGCAGCGCACGGAAATGCGCCCAGGCGAAGTCATCACCGCTGAAGTCGTGCGCGTTGAGCACAACTTCGTGGTTGTGAACGCTGGCCTCAAGTCCGAAGCCTACGTGCCGCTGGAAGAGTTCAAGAACGACAAGGGCGAAGTCGAAGTCCAAGTGGGTGACTTCGTGTCGGTGGCCATTGGCTCCATCGAAAACGGCTACGGCGACACCATCCTGTCGCGCGACACCGCCAAGCGTCTGGCTTCCTGGATGAGCCTGGAAAAGGCCCTGGAATCCGGCGAATTCGTCACTGGCACGACCAGCGGCAAGGTCAAGGGCGGTCTGACCGTTCTGGTCAACGGCATCCGCGCATTCCTGCCCGGTTCGCTGATCGATACCCGTCCGATCAAGGATCTGACGCCGTACGAAAACAAGACCATGGAATTCAAGGTCATCAAGCTGGACCGCAAGCGCAACAACGTGGTGCTGAGCCGCCGCGCTGTGGTGGAAGCCTCCATGGGCGAAGAGCGCGCCAAGCTGATGGAAACCCTGAAGGAAGGCTCCATCGTTCAAGGCGTGGTCAAGAACATCACCGAATACGGTGCGTTCGTGGACCTGGGCGGCATCGATGGCCTGCTGCACATCACCGACATGGCATGGCGCCGCGTGCGTCACCCCTCCGAAGTGGTGACCGCTGGCCAGGAAATCACTGCCAAGATCCTCAAGTTCGACACCGAGAAGAACCGTGTCTCGCTGGGTCTGAAGCAAATGGGCGACGACCCATGGATGGGCGTGAACCGCCGCTACCCCCAAGGCACCCGCCTGTTCGGCAAGATCACGAACATTGCCGACTACGGCGCATTCGTGGAACTCGAACCCGGCATCGAAGGCCTGGTGCACGTGTCTGAAATGGACTGGACCAACAAGAACATCGCTCCCGCCAAGCTGGTTTCGCTGGGCGACGAAGTCGAAGTCATGGTTCTGGAAATCGACGAAGACAAGCGCCGTATCAGCCTGGGCATGAAGCAGTGCAAGGCCAACCCATGGCAAGAATTCGCACAGGACACGAAGCGCGGCGACCGCGTCAAGGGTCCGATCAAGTCGATCACCGACTTCGGCGTGTTCGTGGGCCTGGCTGCCGGCATCGACGGCCTGGTGCACCTGTCTGACCTGTCGTGGAACGAACCCGGCGAAGCCGCTGTTCGCAACTACAAGAAGGGCCAGGAAGTGGAAGCGATCGTGCTGGCCGTGGACGTGGACCGCGAACGCATCTCGCTGGGCATCAAGCAGCTCGACGGCGACCCATTCACGACCTTCGTGACCGTGAACGACAAGGGCCAGACGGTGACCGGCAAGGTCAAGACCGTGGACGCCCGTGGCGCTGAAATCGACCTCGGCGAAGACATCGTGGGCTACCTGCGCGCTTCGGAAATCTCCCGCGACCGCGTGGAAGATGCCCGCAACGTGCTCAAGGAAGGCGACGAAGTCACGGCCGTGGTGGTGAACGTGGATCGCAAGACCCGCAACATCCAGCTGTCGATCAAGCAAAAGGACATGGCTGACGAACAAGGCGCCATGGCCAACCTGAGCCAGCAATCGAGCCGCGAAAGCGCCGGCACGACCAGCCTGGGCGCCCTGCTGCGCGCCAAGCTGGACAACTCGGAAAAGTAAAGCGCTGACCCGTTAAACGGTCAGACAGCGGGCGCCTCGGCGCCCGCTCTTTTTTCAGCCAAGACTGCCTATGTCCCAAGATTCCATGACCCGCTCAGACCTCGTCGAAGAACTGGCCGCCCGTTTCGGCCAGCTCACCCACCGCGATGCCGAATACGCCGTCAAGACCATTCTGGACGCCGTGGGCGAGGCCCTGGTGCGCGGGCACCGCATCGAGATCCGGGGCTTTGGCAGCTTCTCGGTCAACCACCGCCCTCCCCGCATGGGCCGCAATCCACGCAGCGGCGAGGCCGTGGCCATTCCCGAAAAGCGTGTGCCCCATTTCAAGCCGGGCAAGGCCCTGCGCGAAGCCGTCGACAAACGCACGGCCGAAATGGAAGAAAAGGCACCGCCCGCAACGGGCACCCTGGGCAATTGATATCAAATTGATAGCATCAAGCGCATGATTCACTAGCGCCTGCTGCCGTTTTGGCTTGTATTGACCCGAGAGAAGGCATCCACAGGCCACCTGCGCCAAGCTCTTAGAATCGCCCCACCACTGGGGAGACCGATGAAATACCTCCTGTGGCTGCTCAAGGCAGCCATTTTTTTTACGCTCTTCGCCTTCGCGCTGAACAACCAGCAGGATGCGACTGTGCATTTCTTCTTTGGCACGCAATGGCGCGCGCCGCTGGTGCTGGTGGTGCTGACCGCATTTGCCGCAGGTCTGGTCGTTGGGGCCTTGGGCATGGTGCCGCGCTGGTGGCGCCACCGCAACGCTGCACGCCGCGCCCAGGCAGCAGTCGTGGTTGCACCAACGCCCGTAACGGCCCCCGCCGCCAGCGCCACCCCGGCAGCGCCCCCACCACCTCCTGACCTGCCTTCGATCCATGGAATTTGACCTGAGCTGGATACTGCTGGGCCTGCCCCTGGCGTTTGTGCTGGGCTGGCTGGCGTCGCGTTTTGACCTGCGCCAGCTGCGCGCCGAAAACCGCCGCGCCCCAAAGGCGTACTTCAAGGGCCTGAACTTCCTGCTCAACGAGCAGCAGGACCAAGCCATCGACGCCTTCATCGAGGCCGTGCAGAACGACCCCGACACCTCCGAGCTGCACTTCGCCCTGGGCAACCTGTTTCGCCGCCGGGGCGAATACGACCGCGCCGTGCGCGTGCATGAGCATCTGCTCTCGCGCGGCGACCTCTCCCGCACCGACCGCGAGCGCGCCCAGCATGCGCTGGCCCTCGACTTCCTGAAGGCCGGGCTGCTTGACCGCGCCGAAGATGCGCTGCAGCGCCTGGAGGGCACCCCGTTCGAGGCCCAGGCCCGCCTGGCGCTGCTGGCCATCTACGAACGTTCGCGCGACTGGCCCCATGCCGCCAGCATTGCCCGCAAGATGCACGCCGCCGACCAGGGCGACTTCAGCACGAGGCAGGCGCACTACCTGTGCGAGCAGGCCTTGGCGCTGATCGCGCAGGGCGACCTGCCCGGCGCCCAGGCCCTGCTGGACCAAGCCGTGGCTGCCGCCCCCGAGGCAGCGCGCGCACGCATCGAACTGGCTCGCCTGCAGCGCCTGATGGGTCAGCCGGCTGCCGTGCTGTCCACGCTCAAGTCGCTGGGCGAGCGCAACCCCGCTGCGCTTCCCCTGGCCGCCCCGCTGATGGTCGAAGCCGCAACAGCCACCGGCCGCACCCCCGAAGTCCACGCCCTGCTGCAGGCCCACTATGCGCAAGCGCCTTCGCTGGATGTGCTGGAAAGCATCGTGGCCATGGAAGCCGCCGACGAGGCCACCCGCCCATCCGCCCGCCAGCGTTATGTGGAGCACCTGGACAAGGAGCGCTCCCTGGTCGCTGCTGCCAAATGGCTGGCCACCGAAAAGCTGGAACACGAAGAATTCCACCCCCAGGTTCAACGTGCCCTGGACCATGCCGTCAAGCCCCTGACCCGCTACCGCTGCGCGGCCTGTGGCTTCGAGGCGCGCCAGCATTTCTGGCAATGCCCCGGCTGCCAGACCTGGGACAGCTACCCCGCACGCCGGGTCGAAGAACTCTGACCCAAGCCTTCATCCACAACGCTGTAAGACCCTTGCCATGCTGAAGAAACTGCTGACCCTGCTGGTTGCCACGCTGCTCGCCACCGCCACCTGGGCCGCCGTGGACGTGAACACCGCCACCGAGGCCGAACTCGACGGCATCAAGGGCATTGGGCCCGGCCTGTCGGGCCGCATCCTCCAGGAGCGCCAGAGTGCCCCCTTCAAGGACTGGGTCGACTTCATCGGCCGTGTGGGTGGCGTGGGCAACAAAAGTGCCGTCGACTTCTCCAAAGAGGGCCTGACCGTCAACGGCAAGAAGTACAGCGCAGCAGCCGCCGCCAAGGCAGAGGCCAAATACAGCAAAAAGCACAGCAGCTCTCAGGCATCAGACCGCAAGGCCCGTGGCAGCGCTGACAAGGAGGCCGCAACGGCAACCACGCCAGCCACACCACCCGCCACTGCGACTGCGGCACCGGCCGCGCCAGCACCCGCCCCAGCAACCGGCGATAGCAAAAACTAAGCACCCTTCACAAGCAGCAAGCCCGCTCCCGCGGGCTTGTTTTTTTTTGCGGCAGGGCATACGCGACAGCAAGGGGCGGGCAGGGTTTTTAGGGGCTGCCCCCAGGGCGTGTCCCCCTTCAATTCCCCCACGCGAAAGCCATCCAGGCCGTGCAGTGCCAGGCGCACTGAGCGCCGTGTAGCTTGGCTACACAAGCGAAGGGAAACGACGCAATGTGCGGCTTGGCTGGCTCTCCCTTCGGGCTGGCTGCGCAATGCGGCGTCTGCATTGTCGGGCATCCATCCGCATTGCACCGCCAGCGCGTGGGGGAATTGAAGGGGGACACGCCCTAGAATCAATCGCGCATGCCCCTGATCACGCTCATCCTTCTTCCCTTCATCGGCAGCCTGCTGGCAGCGGTTCTGCCCTCCAACGCCCGCAATACCGAGTCCACCCTGGCAGGACTCATCGCCTTGTTCTGCACCGTGCAGGTGGCGCTCTACTTCCCGCAGATTGCAGACGGCGGCGTGATCCGGCAAGAGCTGGCCTGGCTGCCCGCGCTGGGCCTGAACCTCGTCATCCGCATGGACGGCTTCGCCTGGATGTTCTGCATGCTGGTGCTGGGCGTGGGCAGCCTGGTGGTGCTGTATGCGCGCTACTACATGTCTGCGGCCGACCCGGTGCCGCGTTTCTTCTCGTTTTTTCTGGCCTTCATGGGTGCGATGGCAGGCGTGGTGCTGTCGGGCAACATCATCCAGATTGCGTTTTTCTGGGAGCTGACCAGCCTGTTTTCCTTCCTGCTGATCGGCTACTGGCACCACCGCAAGGATGCGCGGCGCGGGGCGCGCATGGCCCTCACCGTCACCGGCACAGGGGGGCTGGCCATGCTGGCGGGCATGCTGGTGCTGGGGCACATCGTTGGCAGCTACGACCTCGATCATGTGCTCGCCGCCGGCCAGCTCATCCAGAACCACGCGCTATACACCACCGCGCTCGTCTTGATTCTGCTGGGCGCGCTCACCAAAAGCGCGCAGTTCCCGTTCCACTTCTGGCTGCCCCACGCCATGGCCGCGCCCACGCCTGTGTCGGCGTACCTGCATTCGGCCACCATGGTCAAAGCGGGCGTGTTTCTGCTGGCGCGCCTGTGGCCCGCGCTGGCGGGCACCGAGCAGTGGTTCTGGCTGGTGGGCGGCGCGGGCCTGGCCACCTTGCTGGTGGGCGGCTACGCGGCCATGTTCCAGAACGACCTCAAGGGGCTGCTGGCGTACTCGACCATCTCGCACCTGGGTCTCATCACCCTGCTGCTGGGCCTGAACAGCCCGCTGGCCGCCGTGGCGGCCGTGTTCCACATCATGAACCACGCCACCTTCAAGGCCTCGCTGTTCATGGCCGTGGGCATCGTGGACCATGAAAGCGGCACGCGGGACATCCGGCGCCTGTCGGGCCTGCGCACCATGATGCCGATCACCGCCACCCTGGCCATGGTGGCCAGTGCAGCCATGGCGGGCGTGCCGCTGCTCAATGGCTTCCTGTCCAAGGAAATGTTCTTTGCCGAGACGGTGTACGTGAACACCACGCCATTGCTCGAATGGCTGCTGCCGGTGGCCGCTACGGTGGCCGGCATGTTCAGCGTGGCGTACTCGCTGCGCTTCACGGTGGACGTGTTCTTTGGCCCGCCCGCCACCGACCTGCCGCGCCCGCCCCACGAGCCGCCGCACTGGATGCGCGTGCCGGTGGAACTGCTGGTGCTGGCCTGCCTCGTGGTGGGCACGTTGCCCGCATGGTCGGTGGGGGCCTACCTGGCCGCTGCCGCACGGCCCGTGGTGGGAGGCGAACTGCCCACGTACAGCCTGGCGGTCTGGCATGGGTTCAACACCCCCTTTGTGATGAGCCTGGTGGCTTTGGTCGGGGGCATCGCGCTCTACGCGCTGCTGCGCTGGCAGCGCGACAAGGGCGCCATCGATGCACCCCCGGTCATGCGCCGCATCAGCGGCCAGCGGGCGTTTGAGGCCACGCTGGCCCTGCTCAGCCTGATGGGCCGCAACGGCCGCCGACTGCTGGGCACAGGTCGCCTGCAGTGGCAAATGCTGTGGCTGGTGTGCGCCGCGCTGGTGGCGGGCGCCCTGCCCCTGTGGGCGCGGGGCCTGCCGATTGGCGATCGTGTGCAGCTGCCGCTGTCGCCTGCCTTTGCACTGCTGTGGCTGCTGGGTGCCGTGTGCGCCGTGGCGGCAGCCTGGCAAGCCAAATACCACCGGCTGGCGGCACTGACGCTGCTGGGTGGCTCCGGGCTGTGCGTGTGCCTCACGTTCCTTTGGTTCTCGGCGCCCGACCTTGCGCTCACGCAGATCGTGGTGGAGGTGGTGACCACTATCCTCATTCTGTTGGGCCTGCGCTGGCTGCCGCGGCGCGACGAGAGCCTGCGCGTGCCCACGCTGGCCGAAGAGCGCCGCACCCAGCTGCGCCGCTACCGCGACATGGCGCTGACGTTGACAGCAGGGGGTGGCATGGCGCTGCTGTCGTTCGCGATGATGAGCCGCCCCTTCCCCGACAGCACCTCCACCTTCTTCCTGGAGCGTGCGCTTACCGAAGGGGGCGGCACCAACGTGGTCAACGTCATGCTGGTGGATTTCCGGGGCTTCGACACCTTTGGCGAGATCGTGGTGCTGGGCATCGTGGCCCTGACGGTGTACGCGCTGCTGCGGCGCTTCCGCCCTGCGCGCGAGGTGATGGACCTGCCGCCCCAGCAGCGCGCACTGCCCGCCGATGTCGACACCGACCTCGCCAACCCACGCCAGACTGCCGACACCGCCGTGGGCTACCTCATGGTGCCCGCCGTGCTGGTGCGGCTGATGCTGCCCTTTGCCACGCTGGTCGCGGTCTACCTCTTCATGCGCGGCCACAACGAGCCCGGCGGCGGCTTTGTGGCGGGGCTGGTGTTCTCGGTGGCCCTGCTGCTGCAGTACATCGTCTCGGGCACCTCGTGGGTCGAGGCGCATCTGCCGCTGTACCCGCGCCGCTGGATCGGTGTGGGCCTGCTCGCCGCGCTGGCCACAGGCCTGGGCGCACTGGCCTGGGGCTATCCGTTTTTGACCAGCCACACGGCGCATTTTTCGCTGCCTGTGGTGGGTGAGATCCACGTGGCCAGCGCGCTGTTCTTCGACATCGGCGTGTTCACCCTGGTGGTGGGCTCCACCATGCTCATCCTCACCGGCATTGCCCACCAGTCGGTGCGTAGCCACCGCTACAACAACGCACGCGCGGCCGAAGAAGCCCAGGCCGCCGCCACACCGGGAGAAGGTCCATGGAACTGATACTGGCCCTGGCCATCGGCGTGCTCACCGGCTCCGGCGTGTGGCTGCTGCTGCGGCCCCGCACCTTCCAGGTCATCATGGGCCTGTCGCTGCTGTCGTACGCGGTCAACCTCTTCATTTTCAGCATGGGCCGCCTGGGCCTCGCGATTGACAAGGAGCCCGTGCTGCAGCCCGGGGTGCCGCAAGACCTGGCCCACTATGCCGACCCCATGCCTCAGGCACTCACGCTCACGGCCATCGTGATCGGCTTTGCCATGACCGCCCTCTTCCTCGTGGTGTTGCTGGCATCGCGCGGCATGGCAGGCACCGACCATGTGGACGGCACCAAGGGTAAAGACGTGCAGGAAATGCCATGACGGGAGGCACGAGCATCACCGCATCGATCACCGCGTGGCTGATGCCACACCTGATCCTCGCGCCCATTGCGCTGCCCCTGCTCACTGCCGGGCTCATGCTACTGCTGCGCGAGGAACGCCAGCGCACCAAGGTCACGCTCAACATCACATCGACCCTGGTCGGCCTGGTGGTGGCTGTGTTGCTGCTGGTGCAGGCCAAGGAGCCCAGCGTGCAGACCAGCCTGGGCGTGTACCTGCCGGGCAACTGGCCGGCGCCGTTCGGCATCGTGCTGGTCATCGACCGCCTGTCGGCCATGATGCTGGTGCTGACCAGCACAGTGGCGCTCGCCACGGTGCTGTTCTCGGCCGCGCGCTGGCACCGGGCGGGTGTGCACTTTCACCCCCTGTTCCAGTTCCAGCTCATGGGGCTGGCAGGCGCGTTCCTCACGGCCGACCTGTTCAACCTGTTTGTGTTCTTCGAGATCATGCTGGCGGCGTCCTACGGGCTGCTGCTGCACGGCTCGGGCCGCCCGCGCGTGTCGGCGGGGCTGCACTACATCGCCATCAACCTCGCCGCCTCTTCGTTGTTCCTCATCGGGGTGTCGATGCTGTACGGCATCACCGGCACGCTCAACATGGCCGACCTGGCCCAGAGCATTGCGGGTGTGGCCGTGGCAGACCGGGGGCTGCTGCATGCGGCCGCGGCCATTCTGGCGGTCGCGTTCCTCATCAAGGCCGCCGTGTGGCCGCTCAACTTCTGGCTGGTGCCTGCCTACAGCGCGGCCACGGCGCCCGTGGGTGCGCTTTTCGCGCTCATGACCAAGGTGGGCGTGTACAGCGTGCTGCGGCTGTGGACACTGCTGTTTGGCGCCGAGGCCGGTGAATCCGCGCTGTTTGGCAGCCAGTGGCTCATTGGCGGCGGCATGCTGACCATGGCCTTTGGTGCGATCGGTATGCTGGGCTCGCAGCGGCTGGGGCACCTGGCAGGGTTCAGCGCCGTGCTGTCGTCGGGCACACTGCTGGCCGCCGTGGGCTTCGGGCAAAACCTGCTCACGGGTGGACTGCTGTACTACCTGCTCAGTTCTACCCTGGCCGTGAGTGCGCTGTTCCTGCTCACCGACCTGATCGACCGCTGGCGCAACAACGGTGCCAACCTCGCTCCGTATGAGCAGACCGACGACGCACCCTTTCTGTCGGCCGACCTGGTGCCCACCGAGGGCATGAACCTGGACGACAAGGAACAGGCGCTGATCGGCCAGGTCATCCCCGCCGCAGCGGCCTTTCTGGGCCTGGCGTTCATGGCCTGCACGCTGGTCATTGCGGGCCTGCCGCCCTTGCCCGGTTTTGTGGGCAAGTTCGCCATGATCCACGCACTGCTCAACCCGCTGGGGCTGGGCGCGGCCCAGGGCATCCGCCTGGGCGCTGCGGGCTGGATGCTGGTGGCGTTGCTGGTGAGCTCGGGGCTGCTGGCGCTGCTGGCACTCACACGCGCGGGCATTCGCCATTTCTGGTCGGCCCAGGGCCGTGCTTCACCGCAGCTTTTGGTGCTGGAGGGGCTGCCCATTGCGCTGCTGCTGCTGGCTTGCGTGGCGCTGGTGTGGCAGGCTGGGGCAGTGATGCGCTACACCCAGGCCACGGCCGATGCCCTGCATGCGCCCAGCACTTACGTGCGTGCGGTGATGACCGCTGCGCCCGTCGCGGCTTCGCCTGCGGCGATGCCTGAAACCACGCCACCGGGGGACAAGCCATGACCCAACCTGCTCAACCTGCGGCGTCCAACGCCCCCGCCATGCCGCCACGCCCGGGTCCATTGCGGCGCCTGGTGCCGGCCCCGCTGCTCTCGCTGGCGCTCCTGGGCCTGTGGCTGCTGCTCAACCGCAGCCTGAGCGCGGGCCACTTCGTGCTGGGCACGGTGCTGGCACTGGCCATCCCGCTGCTCACCGCCGGGCTGCGCCCGCTGCCAGTGCGCATCCGCAAGCCGGGCACCGTCCTGCGCCTGGCACTCACGGTGGTGGCAGACACCACCCGGTCCAACCTGGCCGTGGCCCGCCTGCTGCTGGCACCCGGCCGCAGGCGCCACCCTGCGGGCTTTGTGCACATCCCGCTGGACGTGCGAGACCCCAACGCATTGGCCGTGCTGGCGATGATCGTGTGCATCACACCCGGTACCGCGTGGGCCGAGATTTCGCTGGACCGCAGCATGCTGCTGCTGCACGTGCTGGAGTTGGACGACCCCGCCACGGTGATCGCTGACGTGAAGCAGCGCTACGAGACGCCCCTGATGGAGATTTTTGAATGACCCCCGTGCTGGACTGGGCCCTGCCGGCCGCCCTGCTCATGCTCGCGCTGGCCATGGGCTGCGCGTTGATCCGACTGCTCAAGGGCCCTTCCGCGCAAGACCGCGTGCTGGCGCTGGACTGCATGTACTTGAGCGGCATGCTGGTGATGCTGGTTCTGGGCCTGCTCTACGGCAGCAAGAACTACTTTGAGGCCGCACTACTGCTGGCGCTGCTCAGCTTTGTCGGCTCCATGGCCATGGCCAAGTTTTTGCTGCGCGGCGAGGTGATCGAATGACCGAAGCCGCCACCACCGCCACCGCTGTTCTTCCGCTGTGGCTGGAAATCATCGTGGCCGTGCTGGTGCTGGCCGGTGCCGCGCTGGCCCTGCTGGGCTCCATCGGCTTGCTGCGCCTGCCGACCTTTTTTGAACGGGTGCACGCGCCCTCCATCATTGCCACGCTGGGCTGTTGGCTGATCATGCACGGCACCGTGCTGTACTTCTCGGTGGCCGACCGCAGCCTGGCGCTGCATGCGCTGCTGATCGCCGTGTTCGTGGCGATCACAGTGCCGGTGATGTCGATCTTTCTCATGCGCGCGGCGCTGTTCCGCGCACGGCAGGCCGGGCGCAACGTGCCGCCCAGCCTGAGCCAACCCAAGGTGGGAGTGAACACGGAAGTCAAAAACGCCTGATCAAAAACTCCTGATTTGATAGCTGCAGGCGCATATAAAACATGCGCTTGCGGCACTTTTGGCTCTTATTTCGCCCCCGACACACCAAACCCGCCGCCGCCGGGGGTGTGAATCTCGAACACATCGCCCGGCAGCATCTCTGCCTGTCCGATGTGGTCCAGCAGCTCCACCCGACCATCGCTGCGCACCACCTTGTTGATACCCACGGCCCCCGGCTGACCACCCGCCATGCCAAACGCGCCATGGTGGCGCCCGTTCGACAAGATGCTGGCCGTCATCGGCTCCAGGAAGCGCACACGGCGCACGCCCCCGTCGCCACCTTTCCACTGCCCGGCGCCGCCCGAGCCCTTGCGGATCTCGTAGCCCTCCAGCCGCACGGGGAAGCGGAACTCCAGCACCTCGGGGTCCGTCAGGCGCGAGTTGGTCATATGGCATTGCACGACGCTGGTGCCACCAAAACCGCCCACCAGCTGCCCGTTGGCATCCCACACACCGCCCGCGCCGCTGCCGCCCGAGATGGTCTCGTAGTACTGGTAGCGCGTGCTGCCAAAGGTAAAGTTGTTCATGGTGCACTGCCCCGCCGCCATCAGGCCCAGTGCGCCGTACAGCGCATTGGTGATGCAGGTGGACGTTTCCACATTGCCAGCCACCACTGACGCTGGTGGGTTGGGGTTGAGCATGCTGCCGGGCGGGATGATGACGTTGAGCGGCTTGAGGCACCCGGCGTTCAGCGGAATGTCGTCATCCACCAGCGTGCGGAACACATACAGCACCGCCGCCATGCACACCGCCGTGGGCGCGTTGAAGTTGTTGGTCTGCTGCGGGCTGGTGCCGGTGAAGTCGATGGTGGCGCTGCGGCTCGCTGCATCCACCTTCACGGCCACACTGATCTGCGCGCCGTTGTCCAGAGGCAGCGTGAACGCACCATCCTTGAGCCGTGTGATGACACGGCGCACGGACTCTTCGGCGTTGTCCTGCACATGACGCATATAGGCCTGCACCACGTCCAGCCCAAACTCGGCCACCATGCGGCGCAGCTCCTGCTGGCCTTTCTCGTTGGCGGCGATCTGCGCGCGCAGGTCGGCCATGTTCTGCTGCGGGTTGCGGGATGGATATTCGCCGCTTTCCAGCAGCGCAATCATCTCCGCCTCGCGCAGCACGCCGCGCTCCACCAGCTTCACGTTGTTGATCTGCACGCCCTCTTCTTCAATGCGCGTGGAGAACGGCGGCATGGAGCCTGGCGTGGTGCCGCCCACATCGGCGTGGTGGCCCCGGCTGCCCACATAGAACGTAGGCTCGGCCTCGTTGGCGATGTAGACCGGCGTGATGACCGTGATGTCTGGCAGGTGCGTGCCACCGTGGTACGGGTCGTTGAGCACGAACACATCGCCAGGCTGCATGCGGCCCGCGTTCTCGCGGATCACCGTCTTGATGCTCTCGCCCATGCTGCCCAGGTGCACGGGCATGTGGGGCGCGTTGGCGATCAGGTTGCCTGCGGTGTCAAACAGCGCGCAGCTGAAGTCCAGGCGCTCTTTGATGTTGACCGAGTACGCCGTGTTCTGCAGCTGCAGCCCCATCTGCTCGGCAATGTTCATGAACAGGTTGTTGAACACCTCCAGCAGCACCGGGTCCACCGTGGTGCCCACAGCATGCTGCACGGCACGCGCCACACGGCGGTTGAGCAGCAGGTGGTCCAGGTCGGTGAGCGCGGCCTCCCAGCCGGGCTCCACTATTGTTGTAGCGTTCTTCTCGGCAATGATGGCGGGGCCGGGGATCACGTCGCCAGGGCGCAGGTCCTCGCGCACCACAAGGGCGGCGTCGTGCCATGCAGGCACGCCATCGATGCCACCGGTGTACATGCGCACGGTGCTGCGGCGCGGCACCTCGCGCGCGGGCTGTAGCGTGTGGCGTGGCTCCACGGGCGCGTCGCCGGGCACCACGGCCTCGACGGACACGGCCTCCACCACCAGGCCCTTGCCCTGCATGAGGAACGCAAACCGCTGGCGGTAGGCGTTCTCGAACGCGGCGGTGATTTCGGCCAGCGAGCCAAATGGCACGATGAGTGCGGAGTCGCTGCCCTCGTAGCGCACATGCACGCGGCGGTGCACCACGGCTGTGCCCGCGCCCACCTGCTGGCGCTCCAGCTCGGTGCGTGCGGTGGTGGCCAGTTGCTCCAGCGTGGCTTCGATGCCTGCCAGCGCCTCGGGCGCCAGTTTGGCCTCCACCGCCTGCTCACGGATCACGTTCTGGTCCGCCAAGCCCATCCCGTAGGCGCTGAGCACACCCGCCAGCGGGTGCACAAACACGCGCGTCATGCCCAAAGCATCGGCCACCAAACAGGCATGCTGGCCGCCCGCGCCGCCAAAACACTGCAGCGTGTAGCGTGTCACGTCATAGCCGCGCGCCACGCTGATCTTCTTGATGGCATTGGCCATCTGCTGCACAGCGATCTGGATGAAACCGTGGGCCACATCCTCGGCCTTGCGCCCGGTCTGCGTGGCAAGGCCGTCGAATTTTTGCGCTACCGCGTCGCCGTCCAGCGCCTCGTTGGCCCCATGGCCAAACACCTTCGGGAAGTGCGCGGGCTGGATCTTGCCCACCATCACGTTCGCATCGGTCACGGCCAGCGGGCCGCCACGCCGGTAGCTGGCGGGGCCAGGGTTGGCGCCCGCGCTTTCGGGGCCGACGCGGAAACGTGCGCCGTCAAAACCGAGGATGGAGCCGCCACCGGCCGCCACGGTGTGGATGCTCATCATGGGCGCCCGCATGCGCACGCCCGCCACCTGCGTCTCGAACTCGCGCTCGAACTCGCCCGCGTAGTGGCTCACGTCGGTGCTGGTGCCCCCCATGTCAAAGCCGATGACCTTGTCGTGGCCTGCCAAACCGGCGGTGCGGGCCATGCCGACGATGCCGCCTGCGGGGCCGCTCAGGATCGCGTCCTTGCCCTGGAACACCTGCGCATCCGTGAGGCCGCCCGACGACTGCATGAAGAACAGCTTCACGCCCGGCATTTCGCTCGCCACCTGGTCCACATAGCGGCGCAGGATGGGCGACAGGTACGCATCCACCACCGTGGTGTCGCCCCGGCTCACCAGCTTCATCATGGGGCTGGTGGCGTGCGATGCGCTCACCTGCGTAAAGCCGATTTCGCGCGCGATGCGGGCCGCCGCTTCTTCGTGTGCGGTGTAGCGGTAGCCGTGCATGAACACGATGGCCGCGCTGCGCAGGCCCGCGTCGTAGGCCGCCCACAGGCGTTCCTTCAGGTGGGCTTCGTCCAGCGGCTCGATCACTTCGCCCTGTGCACCCATGCGCTCCTGCGCTTCGATCACGCGCTCGTACAGCAGCTCAGGCAGCACGATGTGGCGGTCAAACAAACGGGGGCGGTTCTGGTACGCAATGCGCAGCGAGTCCTTGAAGCCCTTGGTGGTGATGAGCAGCGTGGGCTCGCCCTTGCGCTCCAGCAGCGCGTTGGTGGCCACGGTGGTGCCCATCTTCACGCATTCCACCAGCTCGGGCGTCACGGGCTCGCCGGGCGCCAGGCCCAACAGGTGGCGAATGCCGGCCACCGCCGCGTCCTTGTACTGCTCGGGGTTCTCGGACAGCAGCTTGTGCGTGACCAAGGTGCCGTCCGGGCGCTTTCCCACCACGTCAGTGAAGGTGCCGCCCCGGTCGATCCAGAACTGCCAGCGGGACAAAGGAGAAACTTGTTGGGACATGATGACGCTATCTAATCAATAGCTGCCAGCGCATTGAATACCTGCGCTACAGCCGCATTCCATTCAAAAAACCAGAAACCAGGGGCAGGTTGTCACAGCGACGCTGCGGAGCGCGCTGCCTGGTCATACATGCCCGAGAGCACACGCAGCAAACGGGCCAGTTCGCCGATGTCGCGGTTGAGCGCGTCATCGGCATTCAAGGCATCGATGAGGCAGCTCTCGCGGATCTCTCGGTAGCGCTGCACATAGGCGCGGCCGGTGTCGGTGGCGGCATAGGTGACTTCCTTGCCGTTCTTCTGCGAGGCGACCACGCCCAGGGTCTGCAGCTTTTTGAGCGAGTAGTTCACCAGGTGCGTGTCTTCCACGTTCATGATGAAGCAGATGTCGGCCAGTCGCTTGTCGCGCGCACGGTGCGTGACGTGGTGCAGCACCACCACGTCGAGCGGCGTCAGGTCCTTGAGACCCGCCGCCGCCATGCAGTGCACCACCCAGCGGTGGAAAGCGTTGCCCGCCACGATGAGGCCGAACTCGAACTCGCTCATCTCTGCACTCTGCGCCGACACCAGATGCGCCGACGACACGATGGGACCGGAGTCGGTTTTGGCCTTGGGCTTGGGCTTGGCGTCAGATTTCATGGCGGGTTCAGGCCTGCGGGTTCTGTCATTGGCACGGGATATGCATGAGGCATTGTAGGCAAGTCGATGGTAATTTGTTGGCAATTTGTCAGCGTTTAGGCAAAACACCTATCGCAATCGGATCGGCTTCCGATACAGTGATTTGTTACATCCAATCTTGTACATACAACCCTGCGGAGCAATATCCATGAAGCGTCGAATCTTCCCCGTGACCGCACTCGCCCTGACCCTGGCTGCGGGCCTGTCTGCCACCTCGGCATTCGCCCAGACCAAGTGGGACTTGGCCGCCGCCTACCCTGCCACCAACTTCCACACCGAAAACATGGTGCAGCTGGCCAGCGATGTGGACAAGGCCACGGGCGGCAAGCTCAAGATCACGGTGCATGCCAACGCCGCGCTGTTCAAGGCCCCTGAAATCAAGCGAGCTGTGCAAGGCGGCCAGGCGCAGATGGGCGAGATCCTGCTGGCCAACTTCCAGAACGAATGGCAGCTGTTTGGCGTGGATGGCCTGCCCTTCCTGGCCGATAGCTACGACGCCTCCAAGAAGCTCTACGCCGCCCAAAAGCCCTTCCTGGAAAAGAAGCTGGCTGAGCAGGGAATGATGCTGCTGTACGCCGTGGCCTGGCCTCCACAAGGCATCTACACCAAGAAGCCGCTGGCCTCTGCCGCCGACCTCAAGGGCATCAAGTGGCGCGCCTACAGCCCTGCCACCGCCCGCATTGCCGAGCTGGTCGGCGCCCAGCCCGTGACGGTGCAGGCCGCAGAGTTCTCGCAGGCGCTCGCCACGGGCGTGGTCGAATCGACGATGACCTCGGGCGCCACCGGTGTGGACAGCAAGCTGTACGAGCACCTCAAGTTCTACTACGACACCCAGGCTTGGCTGCCCAAGAACGCCGTGCTGGTGAACAAGAAGGCGTTTGACGCGCTGGACAAGCCCAGCCAGGACGCGCTGCTGAAGGCCGGTGCCGACGCCGAAGCACGCGGCTGGGCCAACAGTGCCAAGGTCAACACCGACACCGTCGCCAAGCTCAAGGCCAATGGCATGGACGTGGTGACCCCACCGGCCGCCCTGAAGGCCGACATGGCCAAGGTGGGCGACACCATGCTCAAGGAATGGCTGGACAAGGCCGGCCCCGAAGGCAAGGCGCTCATCGACGCCTACCGCAAGTAAGCCCAGGCGCCCAAGCACATGCGTCGTCTGCTGGACTTTCTGTACGACAGCGCCGCCGCCCTGGCGGCGCTTTTCATGGTCGGCTTGTTGGGGATGGTGCTGCTGTCCATCGCCAGCCGCCAGTTCCACTTCCACGTGCCGGGCACGGATGCCTATGCGGGCTATCTGATGGCCGCATCGGGCTTCTTGGCGCTCGCCCACACCTTGAAGCGCGGCGAGCACATCCGCGTCACGCTGCTGCTCAACTTTCTGAAGGGCGGCGCCAAGAAGGCGTTCGAGATCTGGGCTTTGGCCATTGCCACCCTGCTGGCCGTGCTGTTCGCGGTGTACAGCTGCAAGCTGGCCTGGCAGTCGCACGAATTCCACGACATCTCCACCAGCAGCGACGCCACGCCTCTGTGGATTCCACAGATCGCCATGGCCTTGGGCACCGTGATTCTGGCGATCGCGTTCCTGGACGAGCTGGTGCTGGAGATGATGGGCAAGCGTGTGGATGCCTCCTCCGGCGAAGCATTGCGCAATGAATAACCCCTGCTGCACAACCTACCATGAGTGATCTCGCCATAACCGGCCTGCTCGTACTGTCATTGTTCCTGATCCTGGGCAGCGGCGTATGGATCGGGCTCACCCTCTCCGGCGTCGCCTGGATCGCCATGCAGCTGTTCTCCGCCCGCCCGGCGGGCGATGCGATGGCCGTGACCATCTGGGGCAGCGCCTCCAGCTGGACCCTCACCGCCCTGCCCCTGTTCATCTGGATGGGCGAAATCCTGTTTCGCACGCGGCTGTCGCAAGACATGTTCAAGGGGCTGGCCCCCTGGGTGCAGGCGCTGCCGGGCCGCCTGCTGCACACCAACGTGGTGGGCTGCACGATTTTTGCGGCCGTGTCGGGGTCGAGTGCCGCCACCTGCGCCACCATCGGCAAGATGACGCTGCCCGAACTGACACGCCGGGGCTACCCTGAGCACATGGTGGTGGGCACCCTGGCCGGGGCCAGCACGCTGGGCCTCTTGATCCCGCCGTCGATCATCATGATCGTCTATGGCGTATCGGCCGAAGTGTCCATCTCGCAGCTGTTCATTGCGGGCGTGCTGCCGGGCATTCTGCTGGCCGCGCTGTTTTCGGGGTACATCATGCTGTGGGCGCTGCGCCACCCCGACCAAGTGCCCGCCGCCGACGTGCGCCTGACTTTTGCGCAAAAGCTGGCCGAGTCGCGCAGCCTGATTCCGGTGGTGCTGCTGATTGCGGCCGTGCTGGGCAGCATCTACACCGGCTTTGCCACAGCCACCGAAGCCGCAGCCGTGGGTGTGGTCGGCTCACTGGTTCTCTCGGCCGTGCAGGGCTCGATGAGCTGGAGCACCTTCAAGGAATCGCTGATGGGCGCCACGCGCCTGTACTGCATGATTGCGCTGATCCTGGCCGGTGCCGCGTTTCTCACGCTATCGATGGGCTATATCGGTCTGCCGCGCCACCTGGCGGAATGGATCGCGTCGCTGGGCTTGAACCAGGCGCAGCTCATCGTGGCGCTGGCGGTTTTCTACATCATCCTGGGCTGCTTTCTCGACGGCATCTCGATGGTGGTGCTGACCATGGGCGTGCTCATGCCCACGGTGCAGGCAGCCGGCATCGACCCCATCTGGTTCGGCATCTTCATCGTGCTGGTGGTGGAGATGGCGCAGATCACGCCGCCCGTGGGCTTCAACCTGTTTGTGCTGCAGGGCATGACAGGTCGCCAGCTGCCCTGGATCGCCAAGGTGGCCATGCCCATGTTCTTCCTGATGTGTGGCGCCGTGGCGTTGATCTATGTCTTCCCCGGCATCGTGACCTGGCTGCCGCAGCAGATGTCGGCGCGCTGAACGCACCTGCCGCCAGCAGGCACAGCCAAGCGGGGCGCCCCCACCGGGGACGCCCCGCTTGGCGTTTTGAGGGATGGAGGGGAGCCAGTCCGACGCTCCAAAAATCCGGCGACAATGGCCCGATGTTGAACGTTATTGCCATCTGCATCGGCGCCTGTGTGGGCGCACTGGCGCGCTGGCGCCTGGGTCTGTTGCTCAGCCCCGGGGGGCTCATTCCCTGGGGCACGGTGGCCGCCAATCTGGTGGGTGGCTATCTCATCGGGGTGTGCGTCGCTGTGTTCCACGCCATGCCGCAACTCGACCCTGTGTGGCGACTGGCACTGGTCACAGGATTCCTGGGCGCTCTCACCACGTTTTCCAGCTTCTCGGCCGAAGTCGTTGAGATGCTGATGGTGCAGCGCTACGCCCTGGCGCTGGGCACCACCGCACTGCACCTGCTGGGCTCCCTGGGCCTCACGGTGCTTGGCATGCAAACTGCTTCGTATTTCATAGCATCTCGCGCTTGATGTTCCTGCACTAGCACGTCATTTCGTCATCCATTCACGCCACACTGCATGGGCTCTCACCCGCTGCTGCCGGTGCCGCCCCTTTCTTCTCTGTTCATCTACCGATACGCGAGCCCCTCATGGAATCCAACACCCAACTCAACGAACGCCGCCTGGCCGATGCCTGGGCCGAGCTGCACAACCACGCCCACAACGGCAATCCCCTGCAGGCCGACGCCAACCGCATGGCCTTTGCGGACCCCGAATTCATGTTTCGCCGCGAAACCCGGGGCATCCGCTTTCAGCTCGAAATGCTCAAGCCCGACCTGGGCCAGGCCGAACAAGGCATTGAAAGCACTGTGGTGGTGTATGGCAGCGCGCGCTTTGTCGCACCCGACGAAGCCGCAGCACAGCTAGGCGAGGCCGAAGCCAGTGGCGACGCCGAACGCGTGCGCCGCGCACGCCTGGCCGTGCGCAACGCAGGCTATTACGACCTGGCCCGCCAGTTCGCCAAGCTGGTGGCAGACTACAGCGAACGCCAGCGCCCTGCCGACCGCATCTACATCTGCACCGGCGGCGGCCCGGGCATCATGGAGGCCGCCAACCGGGGCGCCCATGATGCGGGTGCACTGAACGTGGGCCTGAACATCGCCCTGCCCCACGAGCAAAGCGGCAACCGCTTCATCTCGCCTTCGCTGTCCTTCAAGTTCCACTACTTCGCGCTGCGCAAGATGCATTTCATGATGCGCGCCAAGGCGCTGGTGGCCTTTCCTGGCGGCTATGGCACGCTGGACGAGCTGTTTGAAGTGCTGACCCTGGTCCAGACCAAAAAGGCCAAACCTGTACCCATCGTGCTGTTCGGCACCGACTACTGGAAGCGCCTCATCAACTTCGACGTGCTGGTGGAAGAAGGCACCATCTCTGCGCAGGACCTCAACCTGTTTCACTACACCGATGACCCTCAGGAGGCCTGGGACCTGATCCGGGCGTTTTACAAGCTCTGAAAGTTAACCCTCCACCGACGCACGCGCGTGTCGGTGGAGTGTTGAGGCCTCTTTCTGCTACCTGATGACAGGCGGTGGCGGCGGAGGTGGCGGGCGCAGAATGATCGGCAGGACCGGGATGAACACGATAGGCGGCCGCACTGTCGGCGGCGGTGGCGCCGTCGTGGCAGGCGGCGGTGCCGTTGTCACCGGCGGTGCCGTAGGCCGCGTGGGTGGCGGTGGCGTAGTCGGTGTCGGGGCGGGCGGCGCTGGAGTACCCGGCTGTGGTGTACCCGTGGGAGGTGGTGGGGGCACGGGCACGGGCGCTGGGGGCGGCGCGGTCTCTGGCGGCGGTGGAACGGGCACAGGGACCGGCGCCGGAACGATGTAGACAAAGGCGCGGCGCCCCTGCACATCCAGCTGGTCGCCCGCCAGTAAGGGTGTCTGAACCTGGGGCACCGGCAACAACGCACGGGTATGGGTATAGACAGGCAAGTCCTGGTCTGAGACCACCAGCACGGCCTCGCCCGCCGTCACACCCACACAACCCGCCTGGGTGCAGACCTCGATCTCGTCCTGCTCCCCTGAGACGAACACCTGGCCGTTGGCATCGATGGCGAGTAAGAAAGCGGAACCCCGGATGCCCACCACCGCCGTCGGTGTGACCACCTTGTAGTTGGCGGGATTGCGTTTGCCGATGAGCCCCGTGAGGGCGCGCATCCCCCCCCGCAGCAGGTTCACCACAAAGTGGTCTTCGCCCGCTCCTGCACCGTCGGCATATCGGGTGACGGTGAATTGCGAGTCTGGGTACAAGGCCACCAGCCCCCCGTCGGAGAACCGTATCTGTGCCCTTCCTTCGGTGCCGGTGAGCACCACATCTCCACCATCGAGTTCGGCACCTTTGGACAAGCGGGACAAGGTCTCGCCCCGCCGCAGCTGCACGTCTCCAGCCGCGAACTGCACCAGCCCCGCAGCGGCCAGCCCGGTCAGGGGCCAGGCCGCCACCATGCCCATCAGCAGCGCCAGCCGCGCGTATTTTTGGTCTGACGTCATAGACAACTCCCAGGTGCATCGGCACAGGACCAGCCATGTAACAGCATTCAGAACTCCCGGCGCACGGTGATGGAGAACACCCGGCGCTCATAGTCGGTGATGGGCAGCGTGGATGCGTTGCGCGTGAACGACCATTGCGGCGTGACCCGCCACCCAGGCGATGGAGTCCAGTTCAGCCCCAGAGCCACCTGGGCCTGCCGGTCGATACGGGTGACCGCGAAAAACGGGTCCTGCCCGCCGTAGCGCCGGTGTTCCCAGTCCGCACTGGCAAACACCGACCACTGAGGCGCCAGGGGCCACTGCCCTCCGGCACGCAGGCCCCACAACCGGTGGCCCAGCGCGTCAGCACCACTGGCCTGCGCGCGCTCCTGACCACCATACACGCCCCCATAGGCCGATGAGCCATTGCGAAACAGATGGGAGTACGAGGTGCCCACCACGCTGCGGCGCACATTGCGCAAGGCCTGGTCGGGGTAACGCACGTCGAGCACCTGCACAAAGCTGCCCCACTGGCGAAAACCGTCTATGCGGTAAATCCATTCACCCAGCACCCCGCCCATGGTGCGCAGCCGCGTGCCGTCCAGCGCGTAGTAAGACCCTTGGCCAGACGCAATCAGCTCATGGCGCTCGGCCCGCCATGCCAAGCCCAGGGTGCCATCCAGTGCTGTGTGGTCGAACCGGTCTGCGTTGCCCCCGTAGTGCCGGGCAGCCCCCACGGCTGTGCCCACCACCGACCAGCGCGAATTGAGTACCGCCCGCCCCCGCAGCCCCGCTTGCGCCACCACATAGTTGCCCGAGGTCGCCAGGGCCTCGGGCAGCAGCGCCCACGCCGGCGTGCCAGGCACTGGAGACTGCAGTTCGCTCACCACGGGCGCTGCATTGGCATTGGAGTCATGGCCGACGCCCAACTCCACGTAGCCCTTGAGCGAAGAGCGCCCTCCGGCATCCAGGCGATCGTAGGAATACAGAAACTGATCCAGCGTGTGCCCGGCATCCACCGGAATGAGTGCGGCCTGCACCGGCGCGGGCAAGGCCATCACGCCCCGGCGGTCGCCCACAGCCTGCAAGGATTGCCCGAGCGCTACCTGGGCCTCCGTGCTGCCGGGTTGAGCAGCCAGCCAGCGCTCTCGCGCCATGATGGCGCGCGTGTATTGCCCGGCGGCATGCGCAGCATCGCCCATGGCGGCATCAAACACGGGGTCGCCAGCGCGCTGGGCCTCCTGCGCATCCAGCAAGCGGAACGCCTGAAGTGCCTGACCCTGCTGAACCAGCGCCAACGCTTGCTGTACCAGGTCATCAGCCCGCGCCACGCATGACAGACTGCCTCCCCAGGCCAGAACCGCGCACCATGGCAACACGCGCCGTGACCAAATTCGCAGGTACATGAACGCCCCCTCTCGAAACCCGCTGCCGGGTGGGGACAATTTACACCTGTTTACCCTTTTTGGGGGGACTCTGCGGAGTGGTTTTCGCCCATACGCCACGCCATCCGTGCACCGGCCCCCACGGCGCAGCCCACCACCCAGAACAGCCCTCCCACCCCAATCACGGCCCCCGCAGAGCCAAAAAGCATGGGCATGAGCACGCTGGATGCGTTGATGGCCATGAGCCGCAGGCCCAGCGCCTCGCCATGGCGGGCCGGCGGCGTGATCTGGTGCAGCAGGCTCATCACCATG
>NZ_JAOBSQ010000033.1:0-19364 GCF_025246485.1 Acidovorax sp. K2F | reverse complement strand
TTGCGGGTGGTTGCTGCCATGAAGCGCTCGCAGCGCAGCTTGTCGCAGCTGTGCAGCGATCTGCGCATGAACGCTCAGTGCTTGGTCAATGTGCCCGTGACCCGTGGTGCGGGGATGGCCGACAACACCTGGATGCCCCACTTCCAGCTGCGGGCCGAAAAGTTGCTGGGCGACGATGGGCGGGTGCTGCTGCGTGCCTCGGGCACCGAGCCTGTTGTGCGGGTGCTGGTGGAGTGCCGTACTGCACTCAGGGCGCAGCGGATGGCCAGCCGGTTTGCCAAAGAGGTCAGCCAACTGCTGACCGCACCCGCGGCGCTGGATACAGTTACCGCCTGAACGGCCGCCGTCCCCGCACCATCCTGGATGGTGGTGGGGCCGCAAGCGCTGTCAGTCCACCGTGCAGAGCCGGTCTGCAATGTGCTGCGCGGTGTGGCCATCGCCAAACGGGCTGCTTTCCAGCTGCATGCTGCGGTACGCCCCATCGTCGCGCAGCAGGCGTGCCGCCTCAGTCACCATGCGGCGGATGTCTGTGCCAACCAGTACCGCACCACCAGCTTCCACCAGCTCCTGCCGCTCGGTGCTGTCGCGCGCAATCAGCACTGGCCGCCTCAGCGCAGAGGCTTCTTCCTGAATGCCGCCCGAGTCCGTCAGCGTGAAGTAACAGCGTTGCAGCAGGCTGATGAGGGCAGGGTAGTCCATGGGTTCGGTCAGACACACCCGTTGGCGCAGGTCGTCCGGCAATGCGTCGATCACCGGCCTCACCGCCTGACTGACGGCTGGGTTGGGGTGAAGCGGCCAGACCACAACCAGATCGCCATGGGCCGCCAGCAACTGCCCGATGGCAGTGGCGATATTGCGTATGGGGTCGCCCCAGTTCTCTCGGCGGTGGGCGGTCACCAACAGAAGCCGTTGGTTTATTTGCTGATCTAGAAACTCTGCGACCATGGCTGGTACCACTGAAGACGAACCGGACGGCAAGACAGAAGGCGCGGACGATGCATTGGTCTGCAGGCGCTCCTGCGTCCAGCGCGCCGCGTCAATCACCGTATTGCCGACGACGGAGATACAGGCGTCTGCGATGCCTTCGCGCAAAAGGTTGTCCCGGGTCCGCGCCGTCGGTGCGAAGTGCCAGTGGGCGAGCCGTGCAATCAGCTCCCGGTTTTTTTCCTCCGGAAACGGCTCGCGTGTGCCTGTGCGCAAACCCGCCTCGATGTGGGCGACCGGCTTGTCGTTGTAGTAGCCACTCAGCGCTCCGACCAGCGCAGACGTCGTGTCGCCCTGCACCAGCACCACATCAGGCTGGGTTTCGTCCACCAGCCTGTCCACTCCCTCCAGCAACAGCGCCGTGAGGTCGCCCAACCTCGGTGTGCGCCGCTCTAGTGCCAAGCGCAGGTCTGGCCCCATGTCAAAAAATCGGTAAAGCACCTCGGCCACCTCAGCGTGCTGCCCGGTGTGGAGCACCACCACGCGGTGGCCACGCAGCTTTAGCTCGCGATGCAACGGTGCCATCTTGATGATCTCAGGGCGGGTGCCTAAACACGCAAGGTAAGTGGTCATGGGTTCTTTCAACGCAGCGGCGCTCGCGTTTTGGTGGGAGGCGTTGGAACCAGTCCAGACGGACTTTTCGGAAGGGAGACTTGGGAGAACGCCGCCACAGCAGGTGCCCCCAAGGCCGACGCATGGTGCGGTTGGGGGGCGTGGAGTGTCTGTTCGACACCGCACAGAGTGTGTATTTGATATTTAACATAATATACATCGTATCTAGCGCTAGTGATGTCATCCCAACGAAGCGCCAATGCGCCGTCGGCCCTGCATCCTGTTCAAGCCGCTACCATCACCGCCCATGAACCTTCCCACCCAAGCACCTTCTACATCGTCCATCCACTTCGGTCATCAGGGCCGCGTCTGCATCGTCACGGGTGGCGCCCAAGGCATTGGCGAGGCCTGTGTCCGCCGCTTTGCGGCCGAAGACGCCAAGCCGGTGATCGTCGATGTGGACGATGCGCGTGGCCAGGCGCTGGCGCAGGAGCTGGGCGCGCTGTATGTGCGCTGCGATGTGGGCGATAAATCGCAGGTGGATGCACTGGTGGCCCAGACCCTGGCGGACCATGGGCGCATCGACGTGTTGGTGAACAACGCGGGCATCTTTCGTGCGGCAGACTTTCTGGATGTGACCGAGGCCGACTTTGACGCGGTGCTGCGGGTCAACCTCAAGGGCTCGTTCCTGGTCGGCCAGGCGGTGGCGCGGGCCATGGTGGTATCGGGAGGCGGTTCGATCGTGAACATGAGCTCGGTCAACGGTGTGCTGACCATTCCCAATATCTCCAGCTACAACGTGAGCAAAGGCGGCGTGAACCAGCTCACGCGGGTGATGGCGCTGGCATTGGCCGACAAGAACATCCGCGTGAACGCGGTGGCGCCGGGCACCATCGCCACCGAGCTGGCCGCCAAGGCCGTGCTGACCAGCGATGAGGCCAAGAACAAGATCATGAGCCGCACGCCCATGAAGCGGCTGGGCGAGCCGTCCGAGATTGCCGATGTGGTGGCCTGGTTGGCCAGCGATGCGGCCAGCTATGTGACCGGTGAGATTGTGACCGTGGACGGTGGGCGCATGACGCTCAACTACACCGTGCCGGTCTGACGCACTTCTGGCTACTCCTGTTTTGATAGCTGCCAGCGCATAATTCACTAGCGCTAGCAGCTATTTTCATCACTTTCAGACCTGTGGCATGCGCTGCAACAGCCGGGTGGTACTGCGCGGCCAGCCCACCGGACCGAACCAGGCGCCGCCAGCAATCGCCCAGGCGTTGACCAAGCCGTAAAGCACCAGCGCCGCCCCTTGCGCTGCAAACACGGCGGCCAGTCCACCGCCCCAGCGCAGCGCCAGCCAGCCGCCGGTGACGGCCACCGCCAGGCGCACGATGTTGCCGATCACCGGCCAGAGCAGGCGCCCTGCCCCTTGCGAGGCAAAGTACAGCACCAGGCCCAGGCCGAAGAAGCCGTACACGGGGCCGACGGTGCGCAGATACAGCGCACCCGCTTCCAGCATGGCGGGGTCGCTGTTGAACAGGGACAGCCACGCGTTGGGAAAGGCTGCCGCCCACAGGCCAATCGCCTCGGCCATCACAAACGCCATGGCCGCGCCAATCCAGGTGGCGCGCAAGGCGCGCTCGCGCTGGCCAGCGCCGATGCATGTGCCGACCATGGCCACCAGCGGCGCGCCCAGGCCAAACACCAACGGAACCAGCAGGTATTCCAGCCGCGATGCGGTGCCGTAGCCCGCGATGGCCGCTGTGCCAAAACCACCCACCAATGCGGTCGTGACGCCAATCGCCAGATTGGTGGCGACGGTAGACACCGTGCACACCAGACCCACCCGCAGGATGTCTTTGAACAGCACCCAACGAAACCGGATGTGCGCCAGCGACGGCCGCAGGAGGCTGCGTGGCGACCACAGGTATGCGGCCAGCACTGCGCTGCCGATCAGGTAATACGCCATCAGCGCAATGGCGCCACCGGCAATGCCCAGGCCCGGCATGGGGCCCCAGCCAAAGATGAACAGTGGCGACAGCGGCACCAGTACAAACGCGCCCAGCACCGTGACGTAGGCTGGCACAGCCATGTTGCCCGTGCCCCGGATCACTGCCGACAGCGTGTTGAACAGCCAGACCAGGAACGCGCCCGCAAACACCCAGTTGGAATAGACCAGTGCCGCATTCAGCGCGCCGCCCGTGCCGCCCATGCGGGTGTAGAGCCAGCGCCCTCCTCCCACCACGCCAACGGTAAAGACGAGCGAAAACATCGCCGCAATGGCCAGCGCATGCAGTACCAGCGCGTCGGCATCGTCCCGCCGCCGTGCGCCCAGGGCGCGTGCAATGGCCGAGGCAATGCCGCCGCCCATGGCGCCCGCCGAGGTCATCTGCATCAGCATGACCACCGGAAACACCAGCGCCATGCCGGCCAGTGCATCGGTGCCCAGCTGGCCGACAAAGTAGGTCTCGATCAGCCCGACGCCCGCCTGCGCCAGCATTACCAGCACGTTGGGCGCGGCCAGCCGCAGCAAGGTGGGCGCAATGGGCGCCTCCAGCAGCATGCGGGTACGCGGGTTCAGGGCCTCGGTCACATCAGGCCCCTGCCCCACCGGCTGCAGGCCGGCGTGGCACCACGATGCGCACGGTAGACAACTGAAGCACGTCGCCGTGCTGGTTGCGGGTTTCGCTGCGCACCGTGACCATGCCCCGGTCGGGCTTGGACTTGGAGGGCTGGATCTGCACCACCTCGCTCACCACATGCAGCACATCGGTGGCGCGTGTGGGCCGGGGCCAGCTCAGTTCGCCCCCCGCACCGATGATGCCGCCCGCAATCGGCAGCCCACTGGTCACTTGCAGACGCATGGTCACGGCAGCCGTGTGCCAGCCGCTGGCGGCCAGACCGCCAAACAGCGTCTCGCGCGCAGCGGCGTCGTCCAGGTGAAAGGGCTGCGGGTCGAACTGCGCGGCAAAGGTGGTGATCTGCGCTTCGTCCATGGCGTGTTCGCCGCTTTGGAACTGGTCGCCGACAGACAGGTCGTCCAGGTAGATCGGGGACGTGGGGGCTGTCGAAACGTTGCTGGCGGGGGTCTGCGTCATGTCGATGGCTTTCGTGGAGAGTAGGTGGTTGGTCAGGCCGCCGTGGCGGCGGGGCGCGCCACGCGCGCTTCCCGGATCGGCAGGTTGACCAGTGCTGCGCCTACAGCCAGCACGATGTCGATGTACCAGACCCAGTCATAGCTGCCGGTGGCCTGGAAAACGCTGCCGCCCAGGTAGGCACCCAGGAATCCGCCAATCTGGTGCGACAGCATCACGATGCCGAACAGCATTGCCATGTTGGCCGTGCCAAACATCTTGGCGACCAGTCCGGCCGTGGGTGGTACGGTGGACAAGAAGGTGATGCCCATGACGGCGGCGAAGACCAGCACCACGGCCGGCGTCTTGGGAGCAAACAGGAAAATCAGTACCGCCAGACCTCGCGTGGCGTACAGCAGCGACAGCAGCGACTTCATGCGCCAGCGCCCTACCGCCCACCCCATGGCCAGGCTGCCCACAATGTTGAACAGCCCGATCACCGCCAGCGACCAGCCCCCTACTTCGGGCGCCAACCCGCACGCTGCGATCACGCCGGGCAAGTGCGTGGCCAGGAACGCCACGTGAAAGCCGCACACCAGAAAGCCTGCCGCCAGATACCGGTAGCTCGGTGTGGCCAGGGCCTGGGCAATGGCCTCGCGCGCGGTCAATGCCTTCTGGCCGGATACGGCTGCAGCCTGTGCCGCCAGGGCGTTGGAGTTGCCCTTGAGCACCCACACCGCCGGCAGCGCCAGCAGCACCAGCACGCCCAGCCACTGCATCGCACTGGCCCAGCCCACTGCGGCGGTCAGGCTGATGGCGATGGGCGCCATCAAAAACTGCCCGAACGAGCCGCCCGCGTTGACGATGCCGCTGGCCAGCCCGCGCTTTTGAACAGGCACCAGCCGGGCAGTGGCCGCCATCAGCACAGACGGCCCAGCCATGCCTGCGCCGCCTGCGGCCAACACGCCAATCGCAAAAATCAACCCGGCCGTGGTGGTCATGTACGGCGTGATGAAGGTGCCCAGCGCCACGAGCGCCACACCGATCAGGATCACACGACCCGTGCCGATGCGGTCGGCCACAGCCCCGGCAAACGGCTGGGTCAGCCCCCACCACAGTTGGCCAAACGCAAACGCCAGGCTGATGCTGCCGATGCCCAGGCCCGTGGAGGTGTTGAGTGCGGACAGGAACAGGCCCATGGTCTGGCGCGTGCCCATGGTCAGTGCAAAGGCGCCTGCGGCCGCCAGCAGCACCAGCCACAGGGCCAGCGGTGCGGCGGGCTTGGTTGCCGTCGCCTGCGGGGTGTGGTTATTCGTCATGCGCAGTCCCCTGCACTGGCAGTGCAGCCAGCAGATCGAGCGAGTCGTCCACCAACGCGTGCAAGGCCATCACGCGTTCCACGCCCAGTGCCTCGTTCAGCGCCAGTTGTGCGGCCTTCCAGTGGCGTTGCGCTTCCGCGCGCTTGTCGCGGCCTGCGTCGGTGATGTGCACCAGGCGGCTGCGTGCGTCCGTACCCGCCCTCAGCGTCACCCAGCCCGCATCCACCAACGGGCGCAGATTGCGTGTCAGCGTGGACGCATCCATCTTCATCTCCGTGGCCAGATCACCGGGGCGAATCGGGCCCAGCTTGAGCACATGCGACAGCAGTGAATACTGCGTGGTCTTGAGTCCACATTTCGCCATTTCGGCGTCGTAGTGGTTGGCCACGCGGCGCATCAGCTGGCGCAGCTTGAAGTTGGTGCAGCCCTGCGGCAGCACAGGGGCCAGGGTGGATGGGTTGGCGTGCATGGATTTGATTGTATCTGCAATAATTGCATATGCAACTCATGCATTTCAACCACGCCACCAACCAGGACAACCCATGACACAGCAAAACCACCTTGAACACTGGCTGGCACAGGAGCGCGACATCCTGGCCACGCTGGATGCAGGCCCCGGCCCGGGAGTGGCCCGCCGCGAGCAGATCGCCCACCTGAACGGCCTGCAGCAGATGCAGGCCATGCTGCGCGGCGAGCTGCCCTACGCGGCCATTGCCAAGACGCTGGACTTCCTGATCGTGGAAGTGGGCGAAGGCACGGCCATCTTCCAGGGAACACCCCGCGCAGAGCACCTAAACCCCATGGGCACGGTGCATGGCGGCTGGTTTGCCACCTTGCTCGACTCCGCCCTGGGCTGCTCCATCCACACGCGCATGGAGCCCGGGCGCGGATATACCACGGCCGAGCTGGGCATCAACCTGGTCAAGGCCATCACGCCCAAGGTACAGCGCGTGCGCGCCGAGGGCCGGGTGATCCACAGCGGGCGCCAGCTGGCCACGGCCGAGGCGCGCCTGGTGGGGCCGGACGGCACGCTGTATGCCCACGCCACCACCACCTGCCTGGTTTTCGATCTGCCTGCACAATCGAAGGGATGAAATTCCTCCACACGATGCTGCGCGTTGGCAACCTTCAACGCTCGATTGATTTCTACACCCAGGTGCTGGGTATGCAACTGCTGCGCCAGTCCGAGAACCCCGAGTACAAATACTCGCTGGCCTTTTTGGGCTTCGAGGGCGGCAACCCCAGCCAGGCCGAGATCGAGTTGACCTACAACTGGGGCGTGGAAAGCTACGACATGGGCACGGCCTACGGCCACATCGCGCTGGGCGTGCCCGATGCGTATGCCGCGTGCGAAAAGATCAAGGCCTCGGGCGGCAACGTGACGCGCGAAGCAGGTCCGGTCAAGGGCGGCACCACGGTGATCGCGTTTGTGACCGACCCCGATGGCTACAAGATCGAGTTGATCCAGCGCGCCGAAGGCGCAGGCGGCCAGGGCCTGCGGTAATAATTACTATCAAATAGATAGCTACTGGCGCATATTCCACTAGCGCATGCGGCCATTTGGCCCAAAAAAACCCGGCAGCGCCGGGTTTTTTGTTGTAGAAGCAGGCGGCGCTTACAGGGCGCCCAGCGTCACTTCCACGCGGCGGGCTTCGGCGTTGCTGCCGGTCGCGGTGGTTTCTTCTGGCTTCTTCAGCTCCACCTTGTCTTCGGCCACGCCCAGGGCCTTGAGCGCTTCGGCCACGGCCACTGCGCGCTGCTTGGCCAGTTCTGCATTCAGTGCGGCGTCGCCCGTGGCATCGTGGAAGCCGGAAATGACGGCCTTCTTGCCTTCAGCCACACCCTTGACCACGTCGGCCAGGGCTTCGTTGGCACCCACGGCCAGCTCGGCCTTGGCGGTGGCAAAGTAGAACTTCACCACGCCGTTTTCCACGCGCACGCTGGCAATATCTTCTTCCACGGCTACGGCGGGTGCTGCGGGCGTGTTGCTGGCCGCAACGGCGGCAGGCCGGACCGGTGCTTTGGCGCCCAGACGCTTGACCACCACGGTGCCCACCACCACGGAGATCACCAACGCAATCAGTGCAAACAGAAAACCGAGGGCAAAACGTTGTTGGCTATCGTCGTCAGAGCTGGACATGGAAGATCCCTGTAGTGATGAATAAAGTGGTTGGTCGGCCAATGCAGGCGTTGCGAAAACAAGGCCCCGGCCGCTTGCAGCAAAGCTTTCGATTGTAGAGTGAAGGCATGACGAATCTGCCCGCCCCACTGCGAGACCCGGCGCCGATGCTGGAGCGTGCCCTCCAGGAATGGGGTGGCCATCAGGACCTGTGGATTTTTGGCTATGGGTCGCTCATCTGGCGGCCGGATTTTGACTACGCCGAGCGCCGCCCGGCCAAGGTCCACGGCTGGCACCGGGCGCTCAAGATGTGGAGCCGTATCAACCGCGGCACGCCGGAGTGCCCGGGGCTGGTGTTCGGCATGCTGTCGGGCGGAAGCTGCCGGGGCATGGTGTTTCGCGTGGACAAGGCGCATGCGCGGCAGGTGATGATCAACCTGTGGCAACGCGAGATGGTCACCGCTGTCTACGACCCGCGCTGGCTGGTGTGCCACACGCCCCATGGCCCGGTGCGGGCGCTGGCCTTTACCCTGTCGCGCAAAAGTCCCAACCACACGGGCGAGCTACCAGACCACGAATACTGCCGCATTTTCGAGCAGGCCTGTGGACGCTACGGCACCACCCGCGACTACGCCCAGGCCACCTATGACGAGTTGCGCAAGCACGGCATCCACGACAGGGCTTTGGCTCGGTTGATCGCGTTGGCCCAAAAAGAGGCATAGTGCACATTTTTCTGGACTCTCGCGTGGTGGCTTGCGAGACTGCGCCTTTGTATCGGGTTCAATCCCGCGTTCATTCATTCGCACCGAGGAGTTTGAGTCATGAAGATTCGTTTTGCTTTTGCCCTGTCTTCCCTGGCTGTTGTGGCGCTGGCGGGCTGTGCCTCCCACCTGTCTGGCAACCGCGCTACCGCCAAGCTGGAGCCCACCCGGGGCAACACAGCCACTGGTACGGTGACGTTTGTACAGACCGGCGATGGCGTGCAGGTGTCGGGTGAAATTCGTGGACTCAAACCCGATGCAGAACACGGCTTTCATGTGCATGAAAAGGGCGACTGCTCGAGCGGCGACGGCATGAGCACCGGCGGACATTTCAACCCCACGGCCAAACCGCACGGGTCCCACGGCGCGGGCGAACACCACACCGGTGACCTGCCCAGCCTCAAGGCCGACAAATATGGCGTCGCCGCATTCAGCTTTGTGTCGCGGTCCATCAGCGTGGGCGGCCCAACCACCGACATCGTCGGCAAGGGCCTGATCGTTCACCGCGACCCCGACGACTACAAGACCCAACCCACCGGCAACGCAGGACCACGCCTGGCTTGCGCGGTGATTGCTTCCAAATAAAGCGGAAGCGGCCCTCGCCGCCGTTACCCACGCGCCGCCAGCAACTGCGCGGCGCGCTCCAGGTCTTGCACGGTGTCAATGTCGGTCACCGTGCCTTCGTCATCCACCTCCACCTGCCGTACCCTGCCCTGCTGCGCCTGCGCGCGCACCACGCTGGCGGCGCCCTGCTCGCCGGTCAGCGCCAACAGGCTGGACAAGCATGCGGCCGAAAACCCCACAGGGTGACCGCGCTCGCCCTGGTACACCGGCATGACCACGGCGCAGTCCGGGTCCGCCAGCGCGGCGGCGATGGTGCGCAAGGTGTCGGGACGGATCAGCGGCAAATCCCCCGGCAACACCAGCCAACCGGGCGCCTGGGTCGTGGCGCGCACAGCTGCGGCGATCGAATCCCCCATGCCGGGGTGGCCTGCGTCTTCGAGGTGCCAGGGCAGGCCGCTGGCGCGCACGGCATCGAGGGTGTGTTCCAGCACGGTCTTTGCTCCCAGGGGCGCGCGCAGCTTGTGCACCGCACCGCCGGACGCGGCAAAACGCGCTCCCCGGCCCGAGGCCAGCACCAGAACGACGGGGAGCAAAGGCGATACGAGCATGGGGTTCCGCTTGAACAGGTTGCTGGGCCATCAACTGTGGCGTGCAGCGGGCGCGATTCTAGTGCTGCGATGCCGGGCCAGCAGTCTTCACAACGCGCCACTCGCCACCGTGAAATCCGCATGCTGCGCTGCCAGTCCGTGCAGCATGCTCACCAGCGGCCGCAGGTCATCACGCCGACTGTGCAACGCATAGCCGAGCGACCCCAGCGGCACAGAGCTGGGTAACACCTGCAACACATCCCTGGCGTGGAGGGCTTGCGCCCAGCCCTCGGGCAGCAGGCCAATGCCGCTGCCCTGTGCCAGCAAGCCCACGATGGCGCCCCAGTGGTTGCACACCAATCTGCGCGCGGGGCGTGCATCGGCCTGCCGAAGCCAGTCGTCGATGAGGTGGGTCACCCCCGAGCCTTGCGGCAGCGTTACCAGCGGTTGCGACTGCATGGCATCAGCATCCATCTGGCGCAGGCCGTGCGTCACGCCAGGGCCAGCACACCAGGCAAAGCGCGCATGCGCCAGCGGCACCGAGGTCAGCGCACTGCGGCTGGCGGGGCCGGCGATCACGGCCACATCCAGCTCGCCTTTGTCCAACCGCTCTGCCAGGGCTGCACCCACATCCACGTGCACCGACACCTCCAGTGCCGGGTGCGCCGCCGCCAGGGCTTCCACCAGGCGCGGCAGCCAGGTGATCGCCGTCAGCTCGCCCACCCCCAGGCGGCAGGGGCCGCGCAGGCCGATGGTGCTGCCCATCTCCTGCTGCAAATGGTCTGCCTGTTGCAGCAACGCGCCCGCCAGAGGCACGAGTCGCGTGCCCGCCTCCGTCAACGCGGCGCGGTGGCCGGCGCGGTCAAACAGCACCTGGCCCAGCGAGGCCTCCAGCTCGGCGATCCGCTTGGACAAGGACGACACCGACAAGTGCACCCGCTCGGCCGCCATGGCAAAGCTGCTGCAGGTGGCGGCCCAGTAGAAGGCTTCGAGCTGCTTAAGGGTCATGTCGTGAATGTATTTTCAATTTAGCGAACAAATCATTAGCAATAAATTCGCTTTCTTGATTATTGCGGTTTCAGGACACTGCTTTCCAACCCCCGTTTACCGTTGTCTGGAACCACGCCATGTCCACCCCCTCCACCACACCCCGACAGCCTGCCACCAATGCCTGGAGCGCCTTCAATGGCACGCGCCGGAGTGGCCGCACGGCCCATCTGCTGTCACTCGACGACTTTGAAGCCGCTGCCCGCCGCGTGCTACCCCGCCCTATCTTTGGCTACGTGGCCGGGGCGGCGGAAGACAACCTGGCCCTGGACGACAACCGTCAGGCGTTCCGAGAGATCGCCCTCGTCCCCCGCGTGCTCCGCAACGTGGCCCAACGCGACCAGGGCGTGACCCTGTTCGGCCAGCGCTATGCCAGCCCCTTCGGCATCGCGCCCATGGGCATAGCGGCGCTGTCGGCCTACCGGGGCGACATCGTTTTGGCCCGTGCGGCGGCAGCGGCGGGCATCCCGGCCGTACAAAGCGGCAGCTCCCTCATCCGGCTGGAAGAAGTGATGGCCGCCGCCCCCGGCACCTGGTTCCAGGCCTACTTGCCAGGCACCCCCGAACGCATCGACGCCCTGCTGTGGCGCGTGATTGCGGCGGGCGTACAGACGCTGGTGGTGACGGTGGACATTCCCGTGGCGGGAAACCGCGAGAACAACATCCGCGCGGGCTTCTCCACCCCGCTACGCCCCAGCCTTCGCCTGGCGTGGGACGGCATGGTGCGCCCGCGCTGGCTGGCAGGCACACTGCTGCGCACGCTGGCACACCACGGCATGCCGCATTTTGAAAACTCGTTTGCCGAGCGCGGCGCGCCCATCCTGTCCTCACGTGTACAGCGCGACTTTGCCGCGCGTGACCACTTTGACTGGAGCCACATCGCCCACATACGCCGCCAGTGGCGCGGCCCGCTGGTCGTCAAGGGCATCCTCAGCCCGCAGGATGCCGCCCTCGCCCGTCAGCACGGGGTGGACGGCATCATCGTCAGCAACCACGGCGGTCGCCAGCTCGACGGTGCCGTGGCCCCGTTGCGTGTGCTGCCCGCCATTGCCGAGCAGGCTGGCAGCGGCATGACAGTGATGTTGGACGGCGGCATCCGCCGGGGCACCGACGTGATCAAGGCCCTGGCGCTGGGCGCGCAGGCAGTGTTTGTGGGGCGGCCCTTCAACTACGCAGCAGCAGTGGACGGCGAGGCAGGCGTTACAGCGGCCATCGATCTATTGCGCGCCGAGGTGGACCGCAACTTGGCAATGCTGGGCGCCACCTCCTGCGCAGCGCTGGGGCCAGAGCATCTCATGGACCGCCGAGCACCGTAGCGGACTGCGGCGCACGCTTCTCGTCGGGGGCCTGATCAAGCTGGGGAGCAAAGTGCAATCAGCGCAGTTTGAAATGAAGTGATGGCAGGGCCGCCAACGCTCCTCGTCGATCACTTTAAAATTCATAGCTGCCAGCGCTTATCCACAAAGCGCTAGTAGCACTTTTCATTTAATAGGGTTGGTCTGCAGCGTCGCGGACAGCCTCAGGCTGATTTCGAACTTTCACTCGACCACCATTGGCAGGCAGTTTTTGACCCGAACCGTCCCGTTTGCCGCGCACTATGGAACTGCCATGGGTGGCCCTTCAGTTAAAGTCCTCGCCCCGCTGGTGATTTTTGGCCGCTTCGTGCACCCCAGTGACTGGGTTTGAAAACAAAATCTGCGACTTTGGGTGGCACGCCGGCTGATGTGGCCGTGCAAACCGCAACTCGCGGAAATAGAAAGAAATATGCTGCTAACCGATATAGCCGTCGAGCACACTTTGGTGTCTAAAAAGGATGGCGTTCGTCAGACTTTCTTGCTGCATCCTTTTACTGATACACAGCGCGATTCACTGGGCAAATTCGAGCTCGTCCGCGACATCAGCCAGCCCGGACTCAAAGATGTGAAACGCTCCACCTTCGTATCGTTTCACCAATTGGCGGAGCTGTATGCAAAAGGCTTGCTCGAAGAATTCGGGTTTTCCGTTCGCATGTGTCCGGGTAAAGGCACCTACCCTGCCAAGCTTCCAGCCAAAAAGATACTGCCCACCAGCATCAAGCCAGGCTCTTCGTTCGATCTGGCGGTGCAAAAGGTGGATATTTCCAAGCCGGCCACGCGCGAATTGAAAACGGCCTTGCTTCGCACCAACGTCCAAATTTAAGCGTGACGGCGCTAATCGACAAGGAGCCGATGTGAATCCAACCATTGCCCATGCTGAACTGATTGCCACATTCAAGCGGGCCGAGGCAGATGCCGCTCACAAATTCGGGCTGATCCAAGCGGCTGCGAACAAAGGTCCGAAGGCGATCCAAGCCGCCACAGAAACAGCGGCAAAGGCGGCAAAACGCAGGGACTCTTTTGCGAAAAAGCTGGGCGATCTGGGGGTGGACCTAAAGTATTGAGTGCCGCCAAGCCCATGGCTTAACACCCACCATTGGCGACCGCGCACAAGGGGCCTTGATCATCAAAATAATCTCCGTAATCTGAAAACAGAATCGGTCATGGGTTCTGCCCCGATTTGCATGTTTTCCAAGCGCGGCAGTTGAAGCGTCTTCGTTTTCCAGATTACAAAGGTGTTGAGAGAGATGGAAACCGCTATAGCTGTGTTGCAGTCATTCAGTGACGGTAAACGAATGAGTACTACCGGCCAGAACCGGACGTAGAACTTGCTACCCAGAGGCTCTCTCGCGGGATTCGGGGTTGGCTTCGTATCTAAGCCATCCTGCGATCGCAGAGCCTCCTCCAATTCGATCTTTCGGATGTGTTCTGCCTTCGTTGACTGGCACTTCCGCGAAGTCAAAAGGACTCATCCCTTCGATGCAGGCCACATTGACTCCGTATTGGTCTGGCGATGAGCGACGCTGGTGGAAGGTGTAAATACCGCACCTTGAGCAGAAGTAGTGCTTGGCCTCTCCCGTATTAAACGTGTACAGCGTGAGTGCCTCATTGCCATGCGTGACCTGAATATCGTCTAGGTCGGCCGATACCGCTACTGCCCCTCGCATCCGACAGTAGGAGCAGTTGCATCTACGGGCTGTTCTCAGGCCATCTCTTAAGCGCAATGAAAACCGCACAGTACCGCAATGACATGCGGCTTCATACGAAGGCCGTTCTGGGAGATCGCTATCGGTCATTCCTCATTCTCACTTACAAAGTGCGCGTCGGGAGATGACTGTATGGGCCCAAAGCTGAAGCTCAATCCTCGCCGAATGCGTGCGTACAAGTAGTTCTCAACCACAGGTCATCGGGCGGACCATTGAAACCAACTAGTGCATCAACGCCGCATCGGAGGCAGATGGCCGTTTGATTCTGGTTGTCTCCAACGCCCCATTCAATGATGGTATTGGGTGCATTGCAGTCATTTCTCTGCCGCTTGAGCTACGCCGAAAGCTGCGCGCCAAAACACAGCCAGAGCGATGCCATGGTGGACACCGAACTGAAGCAGATGGATGGGTCTAAAAAAAAGCGCCGTGCTTTCCCAAACCCGGCGCTCTCATTCCAACAAGCTTTATCAAGCCAGCTTGAACGGCAGCTCGCGTGGCGTCTTGCCCGTGATCTGCGCGATGGCATTGGCAAACGCAGGTGCCAGCGGCGGCAACCCAGGTTCGCCCATGCCCTTCGGTGGATCGGCGCTGGGCACGATGTGCACCGTCACCTGCGGCATGTCGGTGATGCGGGGCACGGCGTAGTCGCCGAAGTTGCTCTGCTCCACCACACCGTCCTTGAGCGTGATGGCTGCACCGGGCAGGCAGGTGCCCAGGCCCATCAGCGCGGCGCCTTGCACCTGGGCTTCGACGCTCTTGGGGTTGACCACCAGGTTGCAATGCACGCCCGCGGTGATGCTGTGCAGCTTGGGCGTGCCATCTTTGACGGAGGCCTCGACCACATACGCCACCACCGACTCGAACGACTCGTGCACCGCCACGCCCCAGGCACGGCCTGCGGCCAGCTTCTTCTTGCCGTAGCCCGACTGGGCGACGGCCAGCTGCAGCGCCGCCTTGTGGCGCGGGTGCTTGTCGCCCATCAGGGCCAGGCGGTAGGCCACAGGGTCCTGCTTGGTGGTGCGGGCCACTTCGTCGATCAGTGTCTCCATGGCGTAGGCCGTGTGGGTGGATCCCACGCTGCGCCACCACAGCACCGGCACGTTCACATCCGGGTGGTGCACCGACAGCTTCATCGGCACGTCGTACGGCTCTTTCATGCCCTCGACGGCCGTGGCGTCAATGCCGTTCTTGATCATGAAGGCCTCGAACGGCGAGCCCTTGGTGATGGACTGGCCGACGATGGTGTGGTCCCACGCCAGGATCTTGCCCTTGGCGTCAAAGCCGATCTCGGCACGGTGCACGTGCATGGGGCGGTAGTAGCCGCCCTTGATGTCGTCCTCGCGGCTCCACAGGGTGCGCACCGGGGCGGTGATGCCCGCCGTGCGCGCGGCCTTGGCCACGCCGCAGGCCTCCACCACGTAGTCGCTGGTGGGGATGGCGCGGCGGCCAAAGCCGCCACCGGCCATCTGCGTGTTGACCTTGACGTTTTGCGGCGGCAGACCCAGCGTCTTGGCGACGGCCATGGCGTCCAGGCCGGGCATCTGGGTGCCCATCCAGAGTTCAGCCTTGTCACCGTCTAGTTTGACGGTGCAATTCAGCGGCTCCATGGGAGCGTGTGCCAAATAGGGGAAAACGAACTCGGCGCTGATCTTGTGGGGTGCACGCGCCAGTGGCGCCATGTCGGCCTGCATGGCCACATTGCCCGGCTTGGCCGCCAGTTCGCGGTACTGCGCCAGCAGCACAGTGTTGTCAGGCTTGGTGACCGCGCTGGTGTCCCACTTCACTTTGAGGGCGTCGCGCCCCTGCTTGGCGGGCCAGTAGCCGTCGGCCACGATGGCAACGCCCTCGCCGCCCCGGTCGGTAGGCACGCGCAGCACGGCCTTCACGCCCTTGATGGCTTTGGCAGCGCTGTCGTCCAGCGACTTCACTTTGCCGCCAAACACGGGAGGGCGGGCCACCACGGCCGTCAGCATGCCGGGCAGGCGCACGTCAATGCCGTAATCCTGCTGGCCGCTCGACTTGGCCTTGGCATCCAGCCGCCCGGTGGGCTTGCCGATCAGGCGGAATTGCTTGGGGTCCTTGAGTGCGACCTTTTCAGGCACGGGCTGCTTCATGGCAGCTCCTGCCAGCGCACCGTAGCCCAGCTTTTTGCCACCGGGGCCGACCACAAAGCCGTTGCTGGTGCGCAGGGCCGACGCATCCACACCCCACTGCGCAGCAGCAGCACCGACCAGCATGGCCCGGGTGCGCGCGCCCAGCTCGCGGTACTGGGTGTACGAGTTCTTGATGGAGTTGGAGCCACCGGTGAGGTGCATTCCAAATGCGGGGTCGGCGTAGGCCGGGTTGGCGTCGCCGTGCACGCTGCGCACCTTGCTCCAGTCGGCATCCAGCTCCTCGGCCAGGATCATGGGCAGGCCGGTTTGCACGCCCTGGCCAAAGTCCAGGCGATTGATGGTGACGGTGACGGTGCCATCGGCATCGATGCGCACAAAGGCCGAGGGCTGTTCGTGCGGCTTGAGGCCAGCGGGGGCCGCAGCGGCTGCGCCCTGTGCAGCAGACACCAGGGGAAACGCGCCCAGCGCAAAGCCCGAGGCAGCCGACACCTTGAGGAAGGTGCGGCGAGCCACACCTTCCGACGCATCAAAAGCTCCTGAATTCATATCGCCCTGCGCTTTATCCACTAGCGCTTGGAGGTGTTTTGGCATGAAATGTTGTGCTTGGCCCTGCAGGGCATGGGGTTCGAAGTGCATGGTGGTCTCCTTCAATCAGGCCAGGGTCTTGGCAGCGTCGTGGATGGCGGCGCGGATGCGCACGTAGGTGCCGCAGCGGCACACGTTGCCGGCCATGGCAGCGTCGATGTCGGCGTCGGAGGGCTTCTTCTTGCCCTTGAGCAGCGCGGTGGCGCTCATGATCTGGCCGCTCTGGCAGTAGCCGCACTGGGCCACATCGTGCTTGACCCAGGCGGCATGCACGGCCTTGCCCACCTTGTCGTCGGCGGCAATGGCTTCAATGGTGGTGATCTTCTGGCCTGCCGCCGCCGAGATGGGCGTGATGCAGGACCGCACCGGCGCGCCGTTCAGGTGCACGGTGCACGCACCGCACAGCGCCTGGCCGCAGCCAAACTTGGTGCCGGTCATGCCCAGCGTGTCGCGCAGGGCCCAGAGGATGGGGGTGGATTCGTCGGCATCCACGGCCGTGTCTTTGCCGTTGATATTGAGGGTGGGCATCGTGGGACTCCTTGGGATGAAGGTCAGCGCTCAAAAGCACAGCGCAATCGGTAGGGCGGCGCGGGCAGACATCAAGCCGCTTTTGTTGTTTTAAGAGAATAACTATTCGATTAAACCGCAAAATTCGAGTTTCTGCAGCGGCACGATTTACGCCTTGATGGCGTCCCAGCACAGGCCAAACGCCATCTGGTGCACAGCCTCGTCATCGGGCAGCACCTGGGTGCGGATCAGGTTGCCGGTCTCCCGCACCGAGCCCACCAGGCTGGCCGTGAGCAGCGGAATGGGCACGGCCTTGAGGATCTCCTGCTGCTGGCCTTCTTCCATCAGCGCAAAAAAGCCCGCCATCAGCCGGGTCGAAAATTCGCGGTTGCCCTGGGTGAACCAGGGCGAGTTGTAGTATTGCTCCTGGAACACCACCTCGGCGTATTGGTCCAGCCGATGGCGCAGCAGATTACCCCAGGCGCGGCGCACCCGTGCGCGGTAGGGCATGCCAGGTTCTATCCCGTCCATGATGCGCGCGGCCGTGACGGTCTTGGCATCCTGGTACAGCTGGCTGATCAGTTCGTCCTTGGACGGGTAGTACACGTACAGCGTGCTCGTGGCCACACCCGCTGCCCGGGCAATGTCGGCCAGGGTCAGGCCGCTCAGGCCGCGCTGGGCCACCAGGTCAAAGGTGGCCTGGGCAATGGCGCGCTGTTTCTCGTCGTCTTTGGGTTTCATCGGAACCAGGAATATAAACGAACACAAATTCGACCACTATCAAAACCCACTGCACATGCCCTGGCGCAATGCGACATCGTACGGGGGATGCACAATCGTGACCATGACCACGAACTCCATCGCCGACCTCCGCAAGAGCTACGAGCGCGCCGAACTCAACGAAGACGCCTCGCATGCCGCCCCCCTGCAGCAGTTTGACCAGTGGCTCAAGGAAGCCATCAGCGCCCAGGTGCCCGAGCCCAACGCCATGACCCTGGCCACCGTGGGCAGCGACTTGCGGCCCAGCACACGCATCGTGCTCATCAAGGGTTATGACGAGCGCGGCATTGTCTGGTTTACCAACTACGACAGCCGCAAGGGCCGCCAGATTGCGGGCAACCCGTTTGCAGCGCTGCAGTTTCACTGGGTGGAGCTGGAGCGTGTGGTGCGTATCGAAGGCGTGGTGGAGAAGGTCAGCGACGAGGAAAGCGACGAATACTTCCACAGCCGTCCCCTGGATTCGCGCATCGGCGCCTGGGCCAGCCCGCAAAGCCAGGTCATTGCAGGCCGCAGCGTGCTGGTGGCCAACGCGGCCAAATACGGGGCGCAATTCATGCTCAAGCCACCCCGCCCACCACACTGGGGCGGCTACCGCCTCAAGCCCGACCAGTGGGAGTTCTGGCAGGGGCGCAAGAGCCGCCTGCATGATCGGTTGCGCTACCGCCTCGATGGCAGCGACTGGGTGCGGGAGCGGCTGGCGCCCTGACCTGAACTAGGGCACTGGGCCGCCAGCTCAGCCCGCCACCCATCGCGTCACCGCCACAATCACCACTGGCATCGTCACCAGCCCCAGCGCGGTAGACACCGCCACGCTGGCGGTCACCTCTTCTTCTGCCACGCGGTAGCGCTGGGAGAACAAGAAAACGTTGGCCCCCACGGGCAGCGATGCCGCCACGATCATCACGGCCAGCGGCATGCCCGACAGGCCCAGCGCCCAGCCCATGCTGGCCAGCACCAGCGGGTGCACTACACACTTCACCAGCGCAATGCGCAGCGCGGCCTTGAACTGGTGGCCGACCTTGGTGAATGCCAGCGTCACCCCCACCAGCAGCAGCGCAATCGGCCCCAGCGCCTGGCCCAGCAGCTGCAGAGGCTTGCCCACCACCTCGGGCACCACCAGCCCCGTCTGAGCAAACAGCAGGCCCGCAATGATGGGCAGCGGCACGGGGTGCACGATGCCGTTGCGGATGGCCTGCAGCACGGTGCGCCACATGGGCTGCTGCACGCCACCCGGGCGCCCGGCGTGTTCGCGCGCGGCCGCCAGCTCGAACACCACCGTGGCGGCCGTCAGCAGGATGAGCGAATGCACCGATATC
>NZ_JAOBSQ010000032.1:0-229477 GCF_025246485.1 Acidovorax sp. K2F | reverse complement strand
ATATCAGGGTGAACAGCGTGACCAGCCCCGCATCGCCAAACACCAGGCCCACCAGCGGCACGCCGATCATCAGCGTGTTGCTGAAGGTGTTGGCCAGCGCCCGGGCGGCGCCCAGCGTGTTGAAGCCCTGCACCGCCAGCGTGGCCGCGTAGACCACGCCAAACGCCACAAAGTAGATGCCCACGGGGCCGAAGTTGAGGTCTTCGATGTGCACCGTGCTCATGGTGCGAAACAGCAGCGCGGGCGTGAGCACCATGAACACCAGGTTGGCCAGGTCCTTGACGGATTCGGCACGTATCCAGCCGCGCCGCCCCACATAAAAGCCGATGGCAATGAACAGGATGACGGGGATCAGCGAGGTGAAGACAGGAGAGTTCACGGAGAAAAGCGCGCCAGGTAGGCAAAGGTGGGCGCCGATTGTCTCCCATGATCCCTGCCGACTCGGCGTGCTGCGCCCAACGCACACCCACGTTTTGCTGCATATTCAATAGCTATTAACGCATATTCCACTAGCGCTTGGCGCCGATTTCTTTCAAATCCTCTGGTCTGCGCTCGCTGGGGGCGTATCCGCTGCGGCGCGCGGCGCATCCGGCGACAGCAGAGCCAGCAGCCCTTGCAGCCCCTCCACCCGGTGGTCGGCCAGAGGCCAGGGTTCGACCCCCGGCCGCACCGTCTGGACGGTGGTAGCCCCCAGCGCGCGCCCGGCCGACAGTTCGGACAAGGGGTTGTCGCCCACCACCAGCATCTGGCGGGGCGCGCAGCCCTCGCGGGCCAGGATCTGCTCAAAGAGGGCCTGCTTGCCATGCGCGGCGCCGGTGGGTGGTGCGTCAATCGCGTCGATGAGCACCTGTTCGAACCAGGGGCGGATTCCCAGCGCATCGATCTTGCTGTCCTGCAGGCGCTGAAAGCCGCTGGTGACCAGATAGCGCCGCAGCGGGATGCGGGGCAGCAGTTCGATGTCGGCGTAGCCTCGCAACGGCGCCTTCGCCTCCATCTGGCTGAACTGCTGCCACCCCGCCGCGCGCATGGCGGGCGTGAAATGGTGGCGCTGGGCGACCAGGTCGAACGCGGTGAACCAGCAGGCCTGCAGCGCTTGCGCAAGGGCCTCAGGGCTCAGTGCGCCCTGGTTGGCTTGCCGCACCGCCTCGAAAGCGGGCTCGAACAAGGGCCCCACAGCCCGGGCATCCATCAGGCAGTTGTCCAGATCAAAAACAGCAACGGTGTAGTCCAAGGGCATCGCTCATCAAAAAAGGTATCACTGAACGGCGTGGCGCGTGCCGGGCAAACGCCGCCCGCCTCATCCGGCCACGACGGACACCCCGTGGTCTGCCAGCGTCAGGCTGACCGGGGCACCCACATCCAGCGGCAACTCCACCAGAGGCGACACCACAAAAATGGCGCCCAGGGCGCTGGCAAAGGTGTATTCCATGACGCTGCCCAGGTAGGTGCAGCGGGTGACCCGCGCGGCCAGGCCTGCCGATGTTGCAGGGCCGATCACCCAGGCCTCCGGGCGCACGGCGATCTTGACCGGGCCTGCGGGCAGTGCGGCGGGTGACGGCACGAGCAGCGGGCCCAGTTGCGCATACCCGGTGTCTGCATTGCTACCCGGGCTGGGCGCGTGGTTCTGGGCCGCGAACAGCATGGCCTCGCCCATGAAGCCCGCCACAAATTCGGAGGTCGGTTGCTCGTACAGCGCGCTGGGCGCGCCGCTTTGGGCGATGGCGCCCCGGTCCATCACCACAATCTGGTCGCTGACGGCCAGGGCCTCGGACTGGTCGTGGGTGACATAAGCCACGGTGAGCTTCAGGCGCTGCTGCAGGGCGCGAATTTCCTCGCGCATGGAACGGCGCAGGCGGGCGTCCAGGTTGGACAGGGGTTCGTCAAACAGCAGCACGGCAGGCTCCAGCGCCAGCGCGCGGGCCAGGGCCACGCGCTGCTGCTGCCCGCCCGACAACTCGTGCGGCCTGCGCTGGTCCAGGCCGTGCAGGCCCACGGTGTCGAGCATGGCACGCGCCTTGTCGCGCACCTGCTGTTTGCCCAGCCCCGACAAATGCAGGCCGTAGACCACGTTGTCGATGACGTTCATGTGCGGAAACAGCGCGTAGTTCTGGAACACCAGGCTCACGTTACGCTGCGCCGGGCCGAGGGGGGTCACGTCCTGCCCGTCGATGAAGATGCGGCCCGATGTGGGAGATTCGAGCCCGGCAATCAGGCGCAGCGTGGTCGTCTTGCCGCAGCCCGACGGCCCAAGGATGGTGGTGAGCGTGCCGCGTGGCACGCTGAAGCTGATGTGGTCCACCACCAGCGGGGCGCCGGGCGATGCCCCATACCGCTTGCACACGTCCCTGAATTCAATGCCGTGATGGCCCGCAGAGTTCGTCATGGTGCGTACGTTTTGGCGACTGCCATGTCTGAGGCCGATGGGAAGCTCAATGAACGACAACTGGCCCCATGAAACCCGCGCGCCCTGCGCCAGAGCAGCCGAGCAAGGGCCGCCCCGCAGCAAGGGCTGCATCCCCCTGGGGGGAAGGCGCCGCAGGCGACACAGGGGGGCTTCATATCAACTTTCCCAGGCCACTACGGCATCCACGCCGATGACCTGCCCCGCGTCCATGCGGTTGAACAGCGTGACCTGGGCGCCCATCGCCTCGGCAATCTGCCGGCAGATGGACAACCCCAGCCCCACCCCTCCCTTCCCCGCCGAAAACGGCTGGAACAGTCGCTGCCGCACGGCGTCGTCGATGCCGGGGCCCTCGTCCCACACCAGCACCTCGCGCCGCCCAGTGCTGTCGCGCAGCAGCACACCCAGCCGCCCATGGGTGGGCGTGTGGTGGATGGCGTTGGCCAGCAGGTTGCGCATAAGCTCGCCCAGCAGCGCCGCGTCGCCGGGTGCCCACAGCGTGTCGGGGCCCTCCAGCGCAAAGTCGAGCCGTTTGGCCGCAATCAGCGGTGCCAGTTCCATCACGGCCTCGCGGGCAATCGCGTTCAGGTCCACGCTGGGCAGCTCGCCCATGCGCTTGAGCTGCTCCACCTTGCTCAGGCTGAGCAACTGGTTGGCCAGGCCCGAGGCGCGGTCCACGGTGTGCAGCATCTGCTGCAGCGCATCGCCCACCAGCATGTCACCCGCCATGGCGGCCTGCAGCTGGGTGCGCAGCACGGCCATGGGGGTGCGCAGCTGGTGGGTGGCATCGGCCAGAAAGCGCCGCTGCTCCTCAATCCAGCGGCTCTGGCTGTGTTGCAGCTCGGCAAAATGCTGCACGGCGGGCGCGAGTTCCGACGGGCCTTCGTAGATGCGCTCTGCCGTGCCCACAACGTCGCCGCTGGGCGGCCGCATCAGCGACACATCCGCATGCCGCAACCAGCCCGATGCCGCCCGCGCCAGCAGCACCGCCACGGTGGTCATCGCCAGTGCCAGCAGAACCGCCCACCACAGGCCCGAGCCACCGCCCAGCAGGCGGCGCCCACCCGGCAGGCGCTCGGCCAGCGGGCGTGCCGCCTGGCGCACCACGGGCGCAGCCACGGCGTGCCCCTCCTTCACCCCGGTGGGCTGGTACAGGGTCACGGCCACCCGCACCAGTTGGTCCCCGACCTGCGCCAGGTAGAAGTGCACGGCACCGGGGTCACGCACCACCTCGGTGGGAGGCACGCGCGGCAGGTCGGCGCTGCCCGCCAGGCGTTCGCCGTCCAGATTGCTCTCGCGGTACCAGACACCGGGCACTGGTTGGGCAGGCAGGGATGCGGCAGGCTCTGCTGACAGATCTGCAGGCCAGTGCGCCAACGCCTGGCGCAGGGCCTCGTCTTGCGCGGTGGCGTCATGCTGCGCCTGATAGGTCCATTGCACCACGCAGATCACGGCCACCAGCCCCCACAGCGGCACCAGCCAGCCCACCAGCAGCACCCGCTGCAATGAGCCGCCCCGCGGCCGCCAGGGCCGCCGCTGCCACCGCCGCAGCGTCACCGGGCGACCCCGCCTTTGTCGGATTTTTCGGATTTTTCCGTCTTGTGGGCGGCCATGCTGTCGGCGTCGCACAGCAGGTAGCCCACGCCGCGCAAGGTCACGATCTCGGCGTTGGTGCCCACCAGCTTCTTGCGCAGCCGGTGCACCACCACTTCCACTGCGTCGGCTTGCACCTGCTCGTCCGTGTTGGCAAACACCTGGGTGCGTAACTCTTCCTTACTCACCACCCGGTCCACGCGCGACATCAGTAGCCGCAGCAGTTCGGACTCCCGCTGCGACAGCTCCAGCGGCAAGGCATCGTTGTAGAACACGCCACTGCCCGGCTCTCGGTACAGCGCCCCGCAGCGCAACTGCCCGTCGCGCCCCACACGGCGCGTCAGGGCCCGCAGCCGCGCTACCAGTTCGTCCAGGTCAAACGGCTTGGCCAGGTAGTCGTCAGCCCCGGCCTCCAGCCCCGCCACCCGGTCCGTGACGGCCGCGCGGGCCGTCAATGCCAGCACCGGCGTGGTGCTGCCGCCGTCGCGCAGGCGCCGCAGCACCTCCAGCCCGTCCAGGCCCGGTAGCGACAGGTCGAGCGTGATCACGTCAAACGCGGTGCGCCGCGCAGCCGCCAGGGCCTCCTTGCCATCGGCACAGCACAACACCTCGAACCCACGGGCCACCAGACTCCGGCTCAGGGCCCCGGCCAGATCAAAATCGTCCTCGACCAACAACAGTTTCATCCCCCGATCATGCCGCCTGCGGCAGGCCCGAGCCACTGTGCTTCTACGGACGCGCGATGAAAGGGAAGCGAAAGGCGGGTTCGTCCTTCTGCGGCGTGCCGCTGTACAGTGGGGCCCAGCCTTCTGGAATCCGCCGCCATGAGATCACTTTTGACCCAGACCGCGCTGTCAGGCCCTCGTCTAAAGACCTTGCAACTGCTGGTAGCCGCACTGGCCCTGTGCATGGTGCTGCCCGCCCAGGCCTCGCAGTCGCTGCGCTGCAATGGTTCGCTGGTGGGCAAAGGCGACTCTCCGGTGACCCTGCTCCAGAAATGTGGTGACCCTATCTACCGCCAGGGCGTGTGCATTTCCATGCTGCAGCTGGGCTGGGTGGTGACGCCCTACCGCCCGGGCAGCCCCGCAGCGGTGCTGGCCAACCAGTGCGTACCCATGGAAGAGTGGACCTACGACCGGGGGCCGGGCACCTTCCTGGGGGTGGTTCGCATCTACAACGGCGCCATCGAATCTGTGCGCGACGGCGACCGCGCCAGATAGTGGGTGCCGCTGACCCTCCTGCCTTTCAAATGTCGAGGAAGGCGCTCAATCCTCAGGAAGTTGCAGCGATGACGATGCTGGATTCGTCAAAAACCGCCGTGGCTTGCTGGCCCGCTCGGACCTTGGCTCCCTCAGCGGCAAAGCCCACCAGCTGGATGCCACTCGGCAGCTGCAGCACCACCTCGGGGGCTGCACCGCGAGCGACGCTCCGCGCCACTCCGGCCATGGCATTGCCTCTGGGACTGGACAATTCTGGGGCCACCAGAACCGCTGTCGCCTTGCACAGCGCCAGCACACTCAGCCCAGCCTTCAAACCCAGCAACTGCGCGCTGACCCGGGTGATGGATGCATGCAGCGCCTGCCCATCCGCCAGCAGCAGCTGCACACGCACCAGCCCTCCCACTGCCCGCACCTTGCCCACGGTGCAAGGAAACTGGTTGCGCATGCTGGTGCGCAGCGCCAGTGCGGCGCGGCCAGTCGCTGCGTCGTCGTCGCTCTTCAATCGCCCCAGCACCTGCTGGCGTGCATCCGCCAGCGCATGTGCCGCCTGCAGCACCCGCTGGCCGGCTGGGGTGAGCGCGGCACCGCCGCCGCCGGTGCCGCCCACCACCTTCTCCACCAGTGGCACCCCGGCCAGGTTGGTCAGCGTCTCCAGTGCCTGCCAGGCGGCCTTGTAGCTCACGCCCGCGCCCCGCGCCGCCTCGGAAATGGAGCCCACCTCGCCAATGCGGCGCAGGATGTCGATGCGCTTGTCCGTGGCCTCGTGGCCCAGCACCTCGGCCAGTGGCAGTGAAGAATTGCTCATGCGGGCATGTTAACTGGGTGGTGCTGACGCTTGAGGCCTCGCTGTTCATCAACGGAATAGCGCAGCGGCTGACATGCTACAGTCCCGCTATTCCAATGAAGAATAGCGAGTCTGTCGTGAAGCGTTTCCTGTTGTCCGTGGCCGCCTCGTTGGCGATGGCGGTTTCGGCCCAAGCGGGTGAGGTGTCGGTGGCCGTGGCCGCCAACTTCACAGCCCCGATGCAAAAGATTGCCCGCCTGTTTGAGCAGGACACCGGCCACAAAGCCACGCTGGCTTTTGGCTCCACCGGGCGGTTCTATGCGCAGATCAAGAACGGTGCGCCGTTTGACCTGCTGCTGTCCGCCGATGATGAAACCCCAGCCAGGCTCGCGAAGGAAGGCCTGGCGGTCGATGCCAGCCGTTTCACCTACGCCATTGGCAAGCTGGCCCTTTGGAGCAAGCAGCCCAGCCTGGTAGATGCACAGGGCCAGGTGCTCCAATCCGGCACCTTCGAAAAGATCGCGCTGGCCGACCCCAAGCTCGCCCCTTACGGAGCCGCCGCAGTGGAGGTAATGACCCAGATGGGCGTGCTGAACACCCTGCGGCCCAAGTTTGTGCAGGGCGAGAACATTGCCCAGACCCACCAGTTCGTTGCCACCCAGAATGCCCAGCTTGGCTTTGTCGCCCTGTCGCAGGTGATGGCCGATGGTCGCTTGGTGGAGGGCTCGGTGTGGGCCGTCCCTGCAGCGCTCTATACCCCGCTGCGCCAGGACGCCGTGCTGCTGAACAAGGGCCAGGGCAACGCGGCAGCGGCGGCATTGCTGCAATACCTTAAGGGCGACAAGGCGCGTGCGGTCATCCGCGGCTTTGGCTACGAGCACTGAGATACTCACACCCCATCCACGCCACCGCCCTTTTCTTTTATGCCTCTGGGCCCTGAAGCACTGCAAGCCATCTGGCTGACCCTGCAGCTTGCCACCCTCACCACCCTCGTGCTGCTGTTGATCGCCACGCCACTGGCCTGGTGGCTGTCGCAAACCGAGTCGTGGTGGAAAGGGCCCGTGGGCGCATTTGTGACCCTGCCGCTAGTGCTGCCGCCCTCGGTGCTCGGCTTTTACCTGCTGGTGGCCATGGGGCCCGCCGGGCCGCTGGGGCAGTTCACGCAGGCCATGGGCTGGGGCCTGCTGTCGTTCACCTTCACGGGCTTGGTGATCGGGTCGGTGGTGTTCTCGATGCCGTTTGCGGTGCAGCCGCTGCAGCATGCCTTTGAGTCCATGGGTCGTCGTCCTATGGAAGTGGCCGCCACCCTGCGGGCCAGCCCGGTGGATGCGTTTTTCACGGTGGCCTTGCCGCAGGCCCGCACTGGTCTGCTCACCGCGGCCATCCTGAGTTTTGCCCACACGGTGGGCGAGTTTGGCGTGGTGCTGATGATTGGAGGCAACATCCCGGGCAAGACGCGGGTGGTCTCCACCCAGATCTACGGCCATGTGGAAGCCATGGAATACGCCCAGGCGCACTGGCTGGCGGGCGGCATGGTGCTGTTCTCGTTCGTGGTGCTGCTGTGCCTGGCGCTGCTCAAGAACCGTGGCTCGCGGGTGCTGCCATGAGTGCGCCTGGAGACCTGCGCATCCGGCTCGCTCTGCTGCGTGCCGACTTTGAACTGGCCGTGGACCTGCACCTGCCCGGCAGCGGCATCACGGTGCTGTTTGGCGCCTCGGGCTCGGGCAAGACCAGCGTGCTGCGCTGCGTGGCGGGGCTGGAGCGCGCGCACCCCGGCCTGGTGGTGGTGGCTGGCGAGGTGTGGCAGGACGATGCCACCCAGGTGTTTCTGCCCACCCACCAGCGGGCGCTGGGCTACGTGTTCCAGGAGGCCAGCCTGTTCGAGCACCTGGACGTGCTGGGCAACCTGCGGTATGGCCTGAAGCGCGCCCGGTCTGCGCAGGCCGAGGCCACGCTGCACACGGCCATCGAACTGCTGGGCATCGGCCGTCTGTTGCAGCGCCGGCCCGGCCAGCTCTCGGGCGGCGAGCGCCAGCGGGTCGCCATTGCCCGTGCCTTGGCAACTTCCCCCCGGCTGCTGCTGCTGGACGAGCCCATGGCCGCACTCGACTTGGCGCGGCGCCAGGAGATCATGCCCTGGCTGGAGCGCCTGCGCGACGAGCTGCACATCCCCATGCTGTATGTCACGCACTCTGCCGACGAACTGGCACGGCTGGCCGACCACTTGGTGGTGCTGGAGGGCGGCCATGTCAAGGCCGCCGGGCCAGTGGACCAGGTGCTGTCGTCGGTGCACCTGCCCGTGGTGCTGGGCGACGATGCGGGCGCGCTGCTGCGCGGCCAGGTGCTGGAGAGGGACACGGCCTGGCACCTGGCGCGCGTGGGTTTTGCCGGTGGCGCCATGTGGCTGCGCGACAGCGGCCTGCCCGTGGGCCAGGCGGTGCGGCTGCGAGTGCTGGCCCGCGACGTGAGCCTGACGGTGCAGGAGCCCATGCAGACCAGCATCCAGAACCACCTGCCCTGCGTGATCGACTCGGTCGCGCCCGACGCCCACCCCTCGCAGGCGCTCGTGCAGCTGCGCTGTGGGGAGTCTTTTCTGCTCGCGCGGGTCACCCACCGGTCCCTGCATGCGCTGGGGGTGGTGCCCGGCAGCGCGGTGTGGGCCCAGGTCAAATCGGTGGCGATTGTTCCTTGAGGTGCCCACCTGCGGCCCTGCAGCCCGGATCCGCACGCCCTCGCAGGGCGTGGCCACGACGCCTTATGGGGCCACGCACACGCCCAATGACTGACTTTTGGCCTGGTACATGGCGGTGTCTGCCGCGCGCAGGTAGTCGTCGACCGTCGCCAGCCTGGATGCGCTGGTGGCCAAGCCAACACTCGCGCCACTGATCACGGTGTGTTCGCCGATCACATAGGGCGCGGCAAGGGCGGCGGCGATCTGCTCTGCCCGTTGGCTGGCTTCAGCGGGGTCAATGGACTCCAGCAGCACATTGAACTCGTCGCCACTCATGCGGGCGACCAGATCCACCGCCCGCACGCATGATTCGAGCCGCCGCGCCACCTGTTGCAATAGCTGGTCGCCCACATGGTGTCCGTAGCAGTCATTGACGGCCTTGAACCCGTTGAGGTCCAGCAGCAGCACGGCAAACATCGTGGCCCCACCGCGTATTGGCTCGCCATCACCGTTCACCCCGTCGTTCTGGTGCAGCGCGATGAGTTGTGCGAGGCGATCGCGGAACAACGGCCGGCCGGGCAAGTTGGTCAGCGCATCGTAGGAGCTGCCACGCTCGGCCAGATCACTCAACGATCCCGCCATGCGCACGGGAACACCGTCTTCAAACTCGGCGAGCCCGCGCCAATTGACCCACACCAGCCGCCCCGCCCCGTGGAACGCACGGAAGTCCACCGAAAAGTTCGCGCTGTTTCCGGACAGGTGCCTGCGGTAGGCCTCCTGCACGCGAGCGCGATCCTCGCGATCAATCAGTTGCTCGAGAAAGCGCCAGCCTCCGTCGTACACATGATCGCGGCTACCCAGCCCGACGATCTGGAGAAAGCGCCCGGACACATGCAGGGCGTCCGTTCGCAAGTCCCAATACCAGATACCGTCATTGGATCCGCGGGTCGCCAGCGAATAGCGGTTTTCGGAGCGCAACAGATCGAGTTCGGTGTTCTTCTGCTGGGTGACATCGATCATCAGGCCGATCATGCGGTTCGGGCGACCCGGTTCGACCACTGCGCGGCACAGGTCACGCACCCACACGACCTTGCCCGACTTGGCAATCAGCCGGTAGCTCATCTCGTAGGCATGGCTGTGCGTGGCGGTGTAGGCGGCATCGTCGATCACCAAGGCCTCCTCCAGATCATCGGGATGCACATGCGCCCTCCAGAAGCCCGGGTCAGCCCGCCACTCCTCGACGGAGTAGCCGAACAAGCGTTCGACCTGTGGGCTCAGAAAGGTATTGCCCACCCCGATTTCAGCCTCCCACACCACGCCATCAATGGTTTCCAGCAAGCGCAGAAAGCGCTGGCGAATTTCCACCAGCACCTGCTCGGTGACCTCGGTGATCTCGATCAGGACACCCTGGCGGCTGATCACCCGCTCTGCCGCATCCGTCTCCGGGTGGAACTGCAGACGCACCCAGCGGTAGTCCGCGTCGGCAAAGCGCAAGCGGAACACCGGCATGCCCGAGCGCATGGTTCCGATGTCGTCGGGATGCACGAACTCCAGCAATGACCTGCCAAGCGCCGCTGCCACCGAGTGGCCAGTGAGCTTGTGCCACGCCGGGTTCAGATACGTGATCTCCCACAGCGCATCGGTCTGCACCACCGCCTCGGGAAGCAGTTGCAACAGGTTTGCGGACGGCGTGGGAGTGATGGGCATGCAGGGCTATTGCAAATGGGTCAGATTCATGCCGGGCCGCGCCAAACAAGTCCTTCGCGCGTCGCGCGACCCGGCGTTGGGCGGCCTGCTGCGGTGCCAATCCCATTTCCGAATCGGTTGCGCGCCATCACCGGGACTGAGGCAGCGTCGCCTTGACGGATCGAAAAATCAACCACGTCAAAGCGAGTATGGCATGCATCCAAGTCACCTTTGGACTCGGTGGTTTGGGTCCGGGAGGTGTGCGAGCCAGCAACGCCCTCCTCCGCCGCTGGCTCACTCAAAACATCACGACGGCATCACCCGTCAGAACGCCACCTTCACCCCCACCGTCAGATTGCGCCCCATCAGCGGCGCTGCGTTCTTGATGAACGAGGTGTGCGCGTACGCCAGGCGGTCCGTCAGGTTGTTGGCCTTCAGGTACACCTGCCAGGGGGTACCGCTGCTGAACTGGCCGTTGTAGCTCACGCCCAGGTTCAGCATGCCGTAGCCGGGCGTGGCGGTTTCAAAATCGGCCACGCGGTTCTGGCGGGCCACCTGCACCCATTCCACCTGGCCTTCCCAGGCCTGCCAGTTGGCGTCCAGCCGCACACCGGCGCGGGTGGCCGGGATGCGCGGCAGCAATCCACCGCCGTCCAGCTTGGCGCGCACGGTGTCGCCAAACAGGGTGATGCCCAGATTGCGTGTGAGGCGCTGGCGCACCTGGCCTTCGATGCCGGTGAAGGTGGCGTCGGCCTGGCTGTACTGAAGCAGTTGCAGGCCGTCCAGCGCGTCGAGCGTGCGGCCATAGATGTAGTTCTGGATGCGGTTGCGGAACACGCTCACGCCGAAGGTGGTGTCGCCGCTGGTCTTCTTCAGGCTCACATCGATGTTCTGCGAGATTTCGGAGCGCAGGTCGGCGTTGCCCCGTTCGTACGTGCTGGTGGCCATGTGCAGGCCCTGGGCGTACAGCTCTTCGGCCGACGGCGCGCGGCTGGCGCGGGTGAAAGAGGTGCCCACCTGGTAGCCCGGCGTGAACTTCCACACCGCGCCCAGCGACGCCGAGGTGCCGTTGTGGCTGCGCTCAATGCCGCTGGTCTGGGCCTCGGCCGTCTGGCGGTCATGGCGCAGGGCGGCTTCAAAGCGCCAGTCGTTCCAGCGGTACTCCTCCAGCACGAAAAGGCCCGTCTTGCGGGTCACAGTGGGCTGCACATAGGCCTCCTCGCCCTCGGCGCTGAACTTGCGCTGTGAGGTCTGCAGGCCGATCACGCCCTTGAAGCCGCCGATGGGCTCGTGCTGCAGCTCGACACGCATGTCGTAGGCCTTGTTCTTGAAGGTGGTGCTGATGGCGCCGTCTTCGACCTCGTCGTGTTTGTAGTCGGTGACACCCGCGCGCAGCCGCAGTGCCGAGAAGCCCGCAAACGGGTTGCGCAGCTCGCCCCGCACGTCAAAGCGCTCGCTGCGCAGGTCCACCACCGGCACATCGCCTGCGGCGGCGTCGTGGTCATGGCCGTCGGCTTCGTCGTCGGCGTGGGCGCCGCAGTGCAGGTGGTCGCCATGGGTGTGGCAGCCGTCAAAGCTGTGATTGTGGCCGGGCAGACCGTACTTGGCGGTCTGGCGGGTGTAGGCCGCCCCCAGGTAGCCCTGGTCGCCCACCCACGACAGGCCCACGCTGCCAGTGTCCGTGCGGTTGAAGCTGCCCAGCACCTTGCTACCGCCCGACCAGCCCTTGCCCACGCGGTAGTCGCCCGCATCCCGCGCCACACCCTCCACATGCACGGCCAGGTTGCCCGCCCCACCCGTCAGCGAAAAGGCCCCGGCGCCCTCGCCCGCCCCCGAGTTGGCGCGCAGCTCGGCGCTGCCTTCGTAACCCTTTTGCGGGATGGCGGTGGGCACCTTGCCGTCCAGCACGTTGACCACGCCGCCCACGGCGCCGTTGCCATAAACCAGGGCCGAGGGGCCACGCAGCACCTCGATCTGCGTGGCCAGCAGCGGCTCGGACACCACGGCGTGGTCGGGGCTGATGGTGGAGGCGTCGTGCAGCTCGGCGCCATCGCTCAGCACCTTGACGCGCGGGCCGTCCATGCCGCGGATGATGGGCCGGCTGGCGCCCGCACCGAAGTGGCTGCTGGTGATGCCGGGCTCGCTGTTCAGCGTTTCGCCCAGTGTGGCCTCGCGGCGGCGCACCAGTTCATCGCCTTCCAGCACGGTGGCGGGGGTGGTCATGTCGCTGGCGCCCAGTTGCAGGCCGCTGGCCGAAACGGTGACTGCGGGCAGACTGGGTGCAGCGTCAGCCGCCGCAGCGGGCGCGGGTGCAGTCTGCGCCTGGGTGGCAACGCTGGTGCCAGACAGCGCCAGCAGGGTCGCCAGGGCCACAGGGTGGAGCGCCGGGCGTGCACGGCGGGAAGCAAAGCGGTGGGTAGAAAAGGTGTGGGTCATGGTGGTGGCCTGCAACAAGGCATGCGCGGCGCTGGCGGTGCCAACGCGCCTGCGCATGCCGACCCGCGCCCGGGGCGCGGGTTGATGAATAAAAACCGCTGCAAGCGCTAGTGAAATATGCGCTAGCAGCTATGAAAACAGGAGTAATGATGGGCGGCGCGCCGTGATACGGCCGCTGGCAGCCGCCAGATCGGCCTGCATACATCGGCTTGCATACCGCGCCCTGCGCCAGCAGGCGCAACACCGCCGCGTTGCCCTGCAAGGCACACAGCGGGTACGCCGGCTGAGAAGGTGGGGCTGGAGGTGCGCTGCGCGTCAGGCGACCGGTGGGCCGCGCGCGTGGAATAGCGCAATGTGGGGTGTGCTCGCCCGCCCTGCCGCATGCACGGCCGGCGGCAGTGGCGCATCGGCCGCAGGCAGCGCCAGCGGGGCGGCATGCAATGCGTCGCCCAGCGCCAGCTGGTCGAGCAACAGGCAGTCCACCGGCGCGTGGTGGGCCAGCAAATAGGGCAGCCACAGACCGTGGCCGGGTGTGGCAGCGGGGCGCACAGTGGGGGCCAGGTCCCACGCCGGCTGCCCGGGCAACGAAGAGGGCGCGGCCAGCACCCCGGCATGCGCCTGGTCCAGCGCGCCGCCGTGCACCACCTGGTGCAGCCGACCCAGCGTGGGCACCACCACCAATGCCAGCAGCAGCCACGCCAACGCCATGCGCCGCACCGCTGCGCCGCGCAGGGCGGCGGACGGCAGGTACTGGGGGCGAAGAAGCGCGCGGGTCACGTCAGGAGCGAAAGGGAAAAGGATTGCGGCGGAGGCTGTAGCGCCTGCAGCGCCAAAAGCCGTGGATTATTTCACCGGCACCGCGTCCACCACGCGGTAGTACAGGCCGTAGGGGTCATTAGGGAGCACGGTGAACTTGCCCTCCACCACCACGGGCTCCAGCGAATAGCGCACGGGCGTCTTGGCCTTGACCTCGACCATGCTCTCGGGCCCGCCCGGCGTGCAGAACGAGCAGGTCAGCGGCACGGAGGTGAGGATGAAGTGCGTCTGCGTCGGCTTGGCGTCCAGCGGCACCATGAAGCCCTGAATGCGCTGCGTGGTCTTGTCCATGCCTTTCTGGGCATCGTTGAACACGGGCAGGATGCCGTCCTTGGTGGTCTTTTTGCTCAGGTCGGTCAGCACCAACCAGGGCACCACGTCGTTGCGCTGGGGCAGCGGGGCAATCGGGCTGTTGGGGCTGTGGTAGCCCGCCCCCGACCCCGATGGCACGACAGTGCCAGCGCCCGCAGGCAGGGGCGACGACAGCACTGGCGCTGCGGCCGCGCCTTCCTTGGCGCGCTCAAAAGCGCCCGGCGCGGGCTTGGTGGCGCCGCCTTGCTGCGCGTGCGCACCGGTTGCCAGAACCAGCGTGGCGGCCAGACAAGCCACGCGAGCCATCAGGCCGGGGATGGGCAAGGGTTTCAAGGTGCAGGACATGGCGGGGACTCCGGGCGAACGAGCATCAAAAAAACAGGCGCTCAATGTGTGTGTTTCATGCCGCAGTATTTTCCAATGGCCAGGTTCTTGCACGCCGCCTGCAGGTCTTTCTGGCACTGGTCGTGGCCCTTGCCGGACTCCAGGCACTTGGCGGCGGCCTCGTGGGCGGCAGCCATGGCACGGTGGCGGGCGACGTCTTCCTGGGTGTCCTTGTCGTTGTGGGCTTGCGCGTGGGCCAGGGCACCGGCGAGCAGTATGGGGGCCAGGGCGAGAGCAGCGAAAAGTTTTTTCATGGAAAGACTTTCAGGTTGAGTGGCTAGAGGGTTTATGGAGGTCAGAACTCGGGGGGCCGCATCAGGGCTGGCTCAACAAGTCGGCCACATCGGTGCGGTAGGCCTGCATGGCCGGCAGCAGCGCCGCCAAGGCCGCCACGCCTGCGGCCAGCAGCGGCACCCCGGCTTCGGCGGGCAGCCAGATCCAGCCCGTCACCGGCAGCAAGCCCTGCGCCTGCAATGCCCAGCCCAAGGCCTGCGCCAGGCCGTGGCCCAGCAGCAGCCCCAGGATGGACGCGAGCGCGGCCAGCCACAGCGCCTCCCACAGCACCAGCCCGGCCACACGGCCTGGCGGCGCGCCCAGCATGCGCAGCATGGCAAGGTCGGCGCGGCGCTCGCGCACGGCATTCCAAAGCGCGATGAACACACTGAGCGCAGCCACGGCCAGCAGCACGCCGCCAAAGGCGCGCAGCACATCGGCACCCACGCCCAGCAGGCGCAGCAGGCGCGTGACCTCGATGGCGGGCGCCGCCGCCTGCATCGAGGTGCCGCCGTTGATCAGGCGTGGCAGCGTGATGGCCGCCATGGGCGTGCGGTAGCGCACCAGGGCTACGGTCACCTCACGCTCTTCCTTCATGATTTCCAGGTCTTCAGCATCGTTGGCCGTGGCGGTCTCGTGCACCATCCAGACGGATTCGGTGCTGGTCAGGATCAATCGGTCCAGCACACAGCCGCAGGGCGCAAGCACCCCGCTCACACGGTAGGGGTGGTTGCCATGGGCGTGCCCTCCTCCACCCAGGCCGTGGCTGCCAATGAAGGTGGCCCCCACCAGCGGCGCGCCTTGATGGCTGGCTTTGACAATGCCCCGCGCCACGCTGGCGCCCAGCACCGCGTCCATGGGCTGCTGCCACAGCGCGCCTTCGGCAAACTGGGCCTCATAGTGCGCCACGTAGTCGGGCGTGGTGCCCACGATGCGAAAGCCCTGGTAGCTGTCGCCCAGGCTCAGCGGGATGACCTGCGCCACCAGCGGGTTCTTCTGCAGCGCCTGCACCTCTTGCAGCGGGATGTTGCCCGTGGGCACGTCGATGTGGAACACGCCCGCCAGGATCAGCTGCAGCGGGCTGCCCTTGGCACCCACCACCAGGTCGATGCCACTCAGGTCGCGTTCAAACGCCTTGTCGAGCTGCGTGGCCACCAGCAGCACCAAAGTGATGGCGGCCAGGCCCAGCGTGAGCACCAGCAGGTTGAGCACGGCGGCCAGCGGTCGGGACCACAGGTAGCGCCAGGACAGGCGGGCGAGTTTGAACACTCCTGAATTCATAGCTGCTCAGGCATATTCAACCGGCGCTCCGTGCCGATTTCATTCAAATTGAGGGTCTGGACACCTGCCAGGGCGGACACCACACGCTGGTCATGCGTGGCAATCACCAGGCTGGCATCGCAGGCAGCGGCGCTGTGCTGCAGCAGGGCCAATGCGTCGGCCGCCGCCTCGTCGTCCAGACTGGCCGTGGGCTCGTCAGCCAGCAGCACCTGCGGCGCCAAAAGGACGGCCCGCGCCAGAGCCACGCGCTGCGCCTGCCCGCTGGAGAGCTGGTGCGGCTTGCGGGCGGCCAGTTCGGCCACGCCCACTTGGGTGAGCGCGCGGTGGATGGCCGCATCGTCACGCGGCAGCCCGGCTGCAAAGTACGCCAGCGCCAGGTTGTCCGCCACGGTGAGTGCACTGCTGAGGTACAGCTTTTGCGGCAGAAAGCCGATGTTGCGGGCACGCCAGGCATCGATCTCGGCCCCACGCTGCGTGCCCAGCTGGGTGCTCGCCACAAACAGATCGCCCCCGCTGGCGCCGCGCAAGCCCGCCATCAGCGCCAGCCAGGTGGACTTGCCGGTGCCCGAGCGCCCGCGCAGCAGCAGCGTGCCGCCTTGGCGCAGGTCCACATCCGGAAAGCGCAGCGGCGCGGCGCCACCCGTGGCATAGGTGTAAGAAAGCCCCCGGGTGCGGATCATGCGGCAGCGCCCTCTGCCGGGTGCGCGCAGTCGGCACAGCGCCCGTGCACTGCAATGTCCACCGCCAGGCTTTCGTGTCCTGCGGTGGCCAGCGCCTGCAGCACCTGCTTGAGGGCGGTCTGCACCTTGGCCGAACCCTGCGACAGGCGAAACTGGCGGTGGCAGTCGTCGCATTCAAAGCGCGGTGCGGCACCCTCTTCCCCTTGTGGGGCTAAAGCGTAGCGCGTCACCCGGGCGGCATCGACTTGCTTGTGCAGCAGGCCGGCGGCGGCAAAACGATCGAGCATGCGGTAGACCGTGACCTTGTTGACCGCAACGCCCGCTGCAGCTAAGGCCGCTTCAACCTCGGGCTCCGACAGGGCTGCATCCGGCCGGGCTTCGTACACGGCAGCCAACGCCCGTGTGGCGCGGGTGGCACGCATGCCGTGGGGAAGCGACCAAGGCTGGAGACTTTGGGGGGACGGGGAAGACATGGGTGGTGCGCATGAACTGCGCATAACGCAATCGGGTTGCATTATGCCTGCATGCGGCCTCGCTCTGAGCGAATTTGCTCCCTCCAAGCATTGAACCCGAAGCGCAAACCCCGGATCCCGCCCCTCTGGCAGCCGCCAGCGCGTCAGCGTCAGCCCTTCAAATACCGCGCAAACGTCTTGCGAAACTTCTCCACCTTCGGCCCCACCACAAACGCGCAATACCCCGCGTTGGGGTGGTTGGCAAAGTAATCCTGGTGGTAGGCCTCGGCCGTGCTGTAGTTCGACAGCGGCTTCACCTCGGTGGTGACGGGCGCGCCAAACAGCTTGTCTTGCGACATCTGGCGGATCATGGTGTTGGCGATTTCGCCGTGTTCGGGGTTGTCGTAGTAAATACCGCTGCGGTATTGCGTGCCCACGTCATTGCCCTGGCGGTTGAGCGTGGTCGGGTCGTGGGTGTGGAAGAAGATTTCCAGAATTTCTTCCAGGCTGATTTCGTCGGCGTCGAACGTCAGCCGCACCACCTCGGCGTGGCCGGTATCGCCTTCACAGATCTGCTCGTACGTGGGGTTGATGGTGTGGCCGTTGGTGTAGCCGCTTTCCACATCGGTGATGCCGCGCACGCGGTCGAACACGGCTTCGGTGCACCAGAAGCAGCCGCCGCCCAGGGTGATGGTTTGTTGGTTGTGGGCCATGTGGGTCTCCATGCGGTGAAGTCAGGGGAAAAGATCCACGGCATGGTACGCGCCCTCACCCGCCGCAGTGCGGGCGGGGGCATTGGCCTTTACCCCTTGGGGGGCTACTCGTACTGGCGACCCTGTGCCATCAGTTCGGGCGTGCCGATCAGCGCATTCAGTCCGTCAAAGTCCATCATCCGGTCCTTGAAGGGCGCGGTGGTCTGGTGCGTGTGCAGGCTGGCGTAGTAGCCCTGCAGCGTGTGCGCCACGGCGCGGGCGGTGCCGCCGGGGAAGATCACGATGCGAAAGCCGCGCTGCTGCAGCTCGGCCGCGCTCTGGATCGGTGTCTTGCCGCCTTCGACCATGTTGGCCAGCAGCGGGATGCGGTGGGCAAAGCGCTGGCAGGCCGCGTCCATCTGCTCGGGGGTGCGCAGGGCTTCGATGAAAAGCGCATCCACACCACATTCCAGGTACGCCTCGGCGCGGTCGAAGGCGGCGTCGATGCCCTCCACGGCCAGCGCGTCGGTGCGGGCCAGGATCAGCGTGTGGGCGCTGCGGCGCGCGTCCAGCGCAGCGTGGAGCTTGCCGCACATCTCGCCCACCGGGACCACCGTCTTGCCGTCCAGGTGGCCGCAGCGCTTGGGAAATCCCTGGTCCTCGATCTGCACCATGGCGGCGCCCGCACGCTCAAAGCCGCGCACGGTGCGCTGGGTGTTGAGTGCGTTGCCAAAGCCGGTGTCGGCATCGACGATGACCGGCGTGGGTACGCGCTCGGTGATGCGTGCCAGGGTGTCTTCCACCTCGGTGTAGGTGGTCAGGCCCACGTCGGAGCGGCCCAGGCGGGTGTAGGCAATCGACGCGCCTGAGAGGTACAGCGCCTCGAAGCCCGCCTGCTCTGCCACCAGGGCGCTCAGGGCGTCGTACACGCCGGGGGCCAGGATGGCGCGGGGTTCGTGAAGGCGTTCTTTCAACGATGGGGGGGTCATGTCTTCACACTTTCTGACGGTTCAGCCCGGCCGCCGTGTTCGCAGCGATGTAGCCACCGGCCACGGCGCTGAGCAGGCCGTTGCCGGAGAGATAACCCCACACCGCATCGCCCGACACGCCACGGGCCGCGCCGCCTGCGGCCAAAAGATTGGGGAATGGCTGGCCGGTCTGCGTCAGCACGCGGCACTGGGCGTCGATGTCCAGCCCGCCTTGGGTGTGGAACAGCGCGCCGGTCACCTTGACCGCGCAGAACGGCGCCTGCAATGGGCGGGCAAACACACGTCGGTTGTGGTCGTTCTGGCCGCTAGCGCTAGTAGTACTTGCCAGGGTTGCTATCAATTTTGATTCATCGCAGCCGATCAATGCCGCCAGCGCCTGCACGCTGTCACAGTGCTTTACCGCACCGGCTGCCTCGGCATCGACAAAGTCCGGAAATCCACGCGCCAGTGCGAGGATGGGCGCATCGAACACATTCCACGCCACGCCGCCCGGCTGCGCCAGCACATGCACCGAGGCCTCGGAGTAGCCCTGCGTCTCGTCGTGAAAGCGCTCGCCCAGCGCATTGACCTGGATGCCGCCTTCCATCATCAGCGCCCACGAGATCAGCGCGCCCTGCGGAATGGCCCAGGAGCCGTGGCCCTGGTAGCCGCCCAGGTCCGCCAGCCGTGCGCCCAGCGCCTGGCCCCAGGCGATGGCGCTACCGTCGTTGCCGGTGTGGCCGGCGAACAGCCCATCGCGCATCTCGGGCAGCAGCTCGCGCACCATGGACGGATTGCCGCCAAAGCCGTTGCAGGCCAGGATGAGTGCGTCGCAGGCCAGGTGCTCCAGGGTGCCATCAGGCCGCTCGTAGCCCACGCCGATCACGCGCTGCTGGGCATTGACCCACAGCTCGCGCACGGTGGCTTCGGTGATGAGGGGAATGTCCACCGCCGTCACCGCGTTGGCAAGGCGGCCCATCAGGCCCACGCCGGTTTTTTCGGGCGTGGCGTGCATGCGGCGCACGCTGTGGCCGGGGTACAAAAATCCATCGAGCACCTGCCACTGCAGGCCATGGCGGTCTTGCAGTGCGTCGAGCGCCGGGCCGATGGCCTGGGCATAGGCCTGCACCAAATGGGGCGCCGCCCTGCCCTTGGCCTTGGCGCTGATGTCGACGGCAAACCGCTCCGGGCTGTCATCAATGCCCGCCGCGCGCTGCGCCTGCGTGCCGGGCGCGGGGATAAAGCCGGATGAGAGGGCCGACGAGCCCAGCGGCGTGGCATCGCGCTCCAGCACCGCGCAGTCCACACCGGCGTCGTGCAGCATCAGCGCCGCCGTGAGGCCACAGGCGCCGCCGCCCACGATGATTACTGGCACATGTGCGTCCTGCGCCACGGTGCCGGGCATGTGCTCGGCATGGCAGATGCGGGGTGTGCTCATGGGCGCATTCATGCGGAAGGGGCGGCCACAGCGGCAACAAAGTCGGCGCAGGTCAGCACCTGGGCCACGTTGGCCATGTCGGCCACCGAGGTGTCGTGCACTGCCTGCTTGAAGGCCGCGCAGCCGTCGGACAGCACCAGCGTCTGGTAGTCGCGCATGTGTGCATCGCGCACCGTGCTGGCCACGCCCCCATTGGTGACGATGCCACACACCGCCACGGTGGTGATGCCTGCGCGGCGCAGCACCCAGTCCAGCTGGGTGTTGAAGAAAGCCGAATACGCCACCTTGCACACCGACACGTCCACCCACGGTGCGATCTCGGCCACATGCGCCTGGCCTGTGCTGCCGGGCGCAAAGTCGCCGCGCCGCAGAAACGGGCGCAAGGCCTTGAGGTGGGGCGAGACCATCGGCTCGCCCTGCGCGTCAGGCCACAGGGTGAACTGGCTGCCCACCACCATGCCGCCCGCCGCCTTGAGTGCCTTGGCCACCGCTGCCACCCGGGGTGGCAAGGCCTGGGCGGCAGCGCTCACCGCGCCACCGCGCGCGTAGGCGCCGTCCGGGGCCAAAAAGTCGTTTTGCAGGTCGATGATGACCAGCGCCGTGTGGCGCGGGTCGATGGCACTGTGGCTCATGCTGCGCCCTCCCCGTCGGCCCGCACCAGCAGATTGCCCAGCGGGTCCACCGTGGCGCTGAAGCCAGGCTCCAGCCACACCGTGGTGTCGGGCTGCTCCAGGATGGCGGGGCCGTCGATGCGGGTGCCAACGGGCAGGTCCAGCCGTGCGTGGCGCGCGGCGTCCCACCAGCGGCCGGCGTGGAACACGCGCTGCACGCCCAGCGACGGGTTCACGGTGGTGGTCTGCGGTGCCAGCACCGTCAGGTCGAACTTGGGGCGCACGCCCACGCGGGCATAGCGCAGGTTCATCACCCGCACGGCAATGCCGTCAAGCACACGGCCAAAAGCGGCGCGGTAGGCGGTCTCGAACGCGGCGCGGATGCCTTCGTGGCTCAGCGCGTCGGCTGCTACGGGCACCTGCACGGTGTGGGTCTGCCCGGCGTAGAGCATGTCGAGCGCAATGATTTCCTGCACTTCCACAAACTTCACGCCCGCTGAATCCAGGCGCTGCTGGCAGGTGGCTGCGAGTGTGGCCACGCGCTGGCGCAGGTCGGCCACGTCCAGGTCGACCAGGGGTTTGTTCAGCGTCTGCACCGCGTCGTGGCGCATGTCAGCCATCACACAGCCCAGGGCGGAGGTGACGCCGGGGTAGCGCGGCACGATGCCCGTGCCCACGCCCACCTCGCGCATCATGGCGCACACATGCAGTGCGCCGCCGCCGCCAAAGGGCATGTAGGCAAACTGGCGCGGGTCGTGCCCGCGCTCGATGGACACCACGCGCACGGCGCCCGCCATCTTGGCGTTGGCCACCGTGAGGATGGCTTCGGCGGCTGCCATCACATCCAGACCCAGGGGTCGGGCCACGTGGGTCTCGATGGCGTCGCGCGACTTTTGCGCGTCCATGGCGGCCAGCAGGCCACCGCCCAGGGGCCGGTCGGCGGCGATACGGCCCAGCAGCACGTTGGCATCCGTCACCGTGGGGCGCGTATTGCCCCGCCCATAGCAGGCCGGGCCGGGGATGCTGCCGGCCGACTCGGGGCCCACCTGCAGCATGCCGCTGGCGTCCACCGAGGCAATCGAGCCACCACCCGCGCCAATGGTCTCAATCTGGATCATGGGCGAGCGCACCACCATGCCAAATTCAATGGCCGTCTGTGCGGCCAACGCCGCCTCGCCCTTGGCCACCAGCGACACGTCGAACGAGGTGCCGCCCATGTCGCCCGTGATCACTTCGGGGAAGCCTGCCGCACGCGCAATCGCCGCGCAGGCAATCACGCCCGCCGCCGGGCCCGAGAGCGCGGTGCGCACGGGCACATCGCAAGCCGTCTGGCGCGACATCACGCCGCCGTTGCTTTGCACGATGAGCAGCTCGCCGCCAAAGCCCTGCGTGCGCAGGTCGCCCTCCAGCCGCTCCAGGTAGCTACCCACCACGGGCTGCAGGGCGGCGTTGAGCGTGGCGGTGGAGCAGCGCTCGAACTCGCGGATTTCGGGCAGCACCTCGCTGGCGGCCGTCACATGTGGGTTGGGCCACACGCTGCGCACGGCGGCCACGGCGGCCTGCTCGTTGGCGGGGTTGGCGTAGGTGTTGATGAAGAACACGCAGACCGCCTCGCAGCCCGCCTCCAGCAGCGCGCGCGCCTGGGCCTTGACCTGCTCGATGTCCACGGGCGTGTGCACCGTGCCATCGGCCAGCACACGCTCGTCCACCTCCAGGCGCAGGTTGCGCGGCACGATGGGCTCGAAGCTGCCGCGCAGGCCCCAGGTCTGCGGCCGGTCGCGGCGGCGCATCTCCAGCACGTCGCGAAAGCCGCGGGTGGTGATGATGCCGGTGCGTGCCACCTTGCGCTCCAGCAGCGCATTGGTGCCCACGGTGGTGCCGTGCACGATGGTGGCGATCTGCGCGGCCGAGTCGGCCACGCGCGCCACGCCGTTCATGAAACCGCGCGCCTCCTCGCCCCGGGTGCTGGGCACCTTGACGATGCGGGCGCTGCCATCGCGCTCGTCCAGTACAAACAGGTCGGTGAACGTGCCGCCCACGTCCACACCCACCACATACGAAGCCTGATCCGAAACCTTGCCGCTGCTCATGCCTTGCCTTTCGCTGTGGCGGGGGCAGTGACGTAGCCCATCGCCAAATCCTTATCACGCGCTGCTGCGGCCCGTGCGGCCGGCACACCGTAGCCACCGCCACCGGGGGTTTCCAGCCGCACGCGCTCGCCCTGCTTCAGGCGGATGCCGATCATCTTGGAGCGCATGGGTGGCTGCTTCCATTCACTATTGTTTTCATAGCTGAAGACGTTCATGGAACCGGCGCTACCGCCCGAAATGCCTTGGGGTGCGGCCTTGCCGCGCTCGCCAAAAATGAACACCTCGGCGTCCTGCTCCAGCAGCTCGATTTCATAGATCGCACCCAAGCCGCCGCGGTGCTCGCCATCACCGCCCGAATCAGGGCGCAGCGCCCATTGCGTAAAGCGCACGGGGTACGCAGCCTCCAGAATTTCGAGCGGCGGGATGGTGGCGGTGGAGATGGGCGCATTGCCATGGCTCAGGCCATCGCCATCGCTGTGCCCGCCGTGGCCGCCGCCAAAGAAGCTGAACATGACCCATCGCTGACCCTTGCGCGCGGCGTCGGTGCGCAGCCCGGCGATGGACAGCGCGTTGATGGTGCCGTAGGCCTGGGCCATGGCGCGCTTGGGGTCGGCCTGCGCTGTGGCGCTGAAGATCACATCGATCATGCGCAAGATGGTCTCGGTGTAGCCACCCACGGGGCGCGGCCGTGCGGCGCTGATGACCAGCCCCTCGGGCAATACAAAGTCCACCGCGTCCAGCACACCGGCATTGGCAGGCACATCGGGAAACAAATGCTTGAGCGCCACGTAGCACGCCGCAATCGCCGTGGCGCGCGAAATATTGACCGGCCCGGCGCATTGCGGCGAGGTGCGCGAAAAGTCGAGCGTGAGGCGCTCGCCCTGCACCGTCATGTCGAGGGCGATGGTCAGCGCCTCATCCTTCACGCCGTCGTTGTCTAGGATGTCGCTGAAGCTGTAGCGCCCGTCGGGCAGCGCCGCGATGTGCGATTGCATGAGCTTGACGGCGCGCGTGCGCAGCTCGCCCATGGCCTGTTGCACCAGGGCGTCACCGTATTGGTCCAGCAGGTCGTGCAGGCGCCGCTCGCCCAGGTCCAGCGCGGCCAGCTGACCGTTCAGGTCGCCCCACAGGCTGTCGGGCAGGCGGGTGTTGGCCTTGAGGATGGCGAGCACATCGTCATCGAACACGCCGCTGCGCACGATGCGCACGGGCGGAATTTGCACGGCCTCTTGCCAACATTCGGTAGCGGCCGGGTTGTAGTTGCCGGGCACATTGCCGCCTACGTCGTGCCAATGCGCGGCCGATGCCAGAAAGCAGTACAGCGTGCCACCGCGAAAGAAGGGACGCACCAGCTTGAAGTCATTGGCGTGTGTGCCGCCTTCGTAGGGGTCGTTGAACAGCCAGGTGTCGCCCGCTGTGATGCCACCTCGCTCGCCCGCTGCCCGCATGGCAGCACGCACGGCGAAAGCCATCGCCCCCACAAACACGGGCAGGCCCGATTTGCCCTGCACCAGCGTGTCGCCACTGATGGCGTCGTACAGGCCGTGGCAGGCATCGTGCGCCTCGGCAATGATGGGGTTGAACGCGCTGCGGTACAGCGTGGCGTCCATCTCGTCCGCGATCTGCTCCAGGCGGCCGCGCAAGACGGCCAGGGTGACAGGGTCCATCGAGGGCGGTGCGGTGGTGGTGTTGTGTTCAGCCATTGAGGGCCTCCTTGCCAAAGCGGGTGCGCAGCTGGTTCAGCAGACCGCCAGCGCGCACCATGTCCATGAGAAACGGGGGAATCGGATCGCAGGCCAGAGCGCGGCCCTGGGGGGTGATGACAGCGGGCGCTTGCCAGTCGAGCGTGACGGCATCGCCGTCACCCAGCGCACCCAGTGCATCGGCCTCGGCGCAGGTCAGCAGCAGCAGGCCCAGGTTGAAGGCGTTGCGAAAGTACAGGCCGCTGAACGACGGCGCGATGACCGCCACAATGCCCAGCCGCACCAGCACCGCAGCCGCCTGCTCGCGCGAGGAGCCAATGCCGAAGTTGGGCCCGGCCACGATCACGTCGCCCTTGCGCACGCCGCCCACGAAATCTGGCCGCACCGATTCGAGGCAGTGGCGCGCCAGCACGTCCAGGCCGTGCTTCATGGCATGGCCGGGGGCGAGTACATCCGTGTCGATGTCAGCGCCAAGGCGCCATACCCTGTGAATATTCGTCATTTCGTTCATCCAACGCGCTGTGTATGAAACCGGCAAGGCCCAGACCAGTGCCACCGTGGAACTGGCTTTGCCAGGCCTCCGGTGGCGTCCCCCTCCCGCGCAGCGAGAGAGGGGGAAGGCGCGAAGCGACTCAGGGGGGGAATCATGCTCATGCGAGCACCTCGCGGGGGTCGGTGATGAAGCCCCGCAGGGCCGAGGCCGCCACGGTGTAGGGCGATGCCAGGTACACCTGCGCGGTGGCCGAGCCCATGCGGCCCTTGAAGTTGCGCGCGGTGCTGGAGATGACCTTGGTGTTATCGCCCACCGTGTCGCCATAGCCGGCGCAGGCACCGCAAGTGGTAGGGAACAGTTCGGCCCCCGCGTCCTGCAGCACCTGCAGAACGCCCTCGTCGCGCGCAGCGGCCTGGTCCTGCTGGCTGGCAGGGGCCACCATCAGGCGCACTCCACTGGCCACGCGTTTGCCACGCAGCACCGAGGCGGCAGCGCGCAGGTCGTCCAGCTTGGCGCCCGTGCAGGCGCCGATGTAGGCCACGTCGATGCCCTGCCCTGCGTGCTGTGCCACGGGGGCGGCGTTGGCCGGGCTGTGGGGCGCGGCGACCTGCGGCGTGAGCGTGGTGGCGTCGAAGGTGTGGCGCGTGAGGGCTGCGCCTTCATCCGTGCGCCAGGCATCCAGCCCCTGAAGGTCTGCGTTGGGCACTCCCGCCGCCCGCAACCACTCGCGTGTGGTGGCGTCGGGGGCAATCAGCCCGGCCTGGGCGCCCAGCTCGGCGCTCATGTTCGAGAGCGTCATGCGTTCCTGCATGCCCAGCGCCTGCACGGCGGGGCCGGCAAACTCCACGGCCTGGTACTGCCCGCCGTTCATACCAAAACGGCCAATCATGTGCAGCATCATGTCTTTGGCCGTCACGCCCTGGGCCAGCTGTCCGCTCCAATGCATCTGCAGGGTGTGGGGCACGCGCAGCCAGATTTCGCCGGTCACCACCACGCCCAACATCTCGGTGCTGCCGATGCCAAACATGTAGGCACCAAAAGCACCGCCTGTGGGCGAATGCGAGTCGCCGCCCACGCAGAACATGCCGGGGCGGATATGTCCGTGCTGGGGCACCACCACATGGCAGATGCCCTGGCCGTCATACACATGGGGCAAAGCCTGCTCGCGCGCCCAGTCGCGGGCGATGCGCACGATGCGGCGGGATTCTTCGTCGCGCTCGGGCAGGTAGTGGTCCATGACAAGGACCACGCGCGATTTGTCCCAGATCTGCGCGCCCAGTTCGTCGAGCATGGGCTTGAGGCGCCGGGGGCCGGACGAGTCGTGGAACATGGCGAGATCCACCCGGCAGTTCACGATTTCACCGGGTGTGACGCTGGCGCGGCCGCTGGCGCGGGCCACCAGCTTCTGGGCCAGGGTGCTGGCCACAACATCAGGGGTGGCGGTCATTCGGGTTTGGCTCCGGCAAACTTCACCACCTTGGCCCAGCGCGGGATTTCAGCCTGCACAAAGCGCGCAAACTCGTCCGGGCTGTTGCCCACGGGCACGGCACCCTCCAGCTCCAGGCGCTTTTTCACGTCGGGGGTGGCAATGGCCTGGCGTGCGGCATCGCTCAGGCGCTTGGCCAGCTCGGGGTTCATCTGCCCCGGGCCAAACAGGCCAAACCAGGCGCTGGATTCGTAGCCCGGCAGCACCTCAGCAATCGCAGGCACATCCGGAAAGGCGGGCAGGCGCTTGGCACTGGTCACGCCCAACGCCTTGAGCTTGCCCGCGCGGATCTGCGCCTGTGCATTGCCCACGGCGGCGAACATCAGGTCGACCTGCCCGGCCAGCACATCCTGCAACGCTGGCGCAGTGCCCCGGTACGGAATGTTGACGATGTAGGCGCCCGACTGCATCTTGAAGGCATCGCCCGCCAGATGCAGCGATGAACCCACCGCGCCAATCGCAAAGTTGAGCTTGCCAGGCTTGGCCTTGGCCAGTGCGATCAGCTCACGCACATCTTTGGCAGGCAGCGTGGGGTGGGCCACCAGCACCGAGGGCGAGGTGGCCACACAGGTCAGCGGGGTGAAGTCCTTGACAGGGTCGAACGGCAGCGAGGGGTAAAGGCTGGCGTTGATGGCATGGCTGGTGAAGCTCATGAGCAGCGTGTTGCCATCGGGTGCGGCTTTGGCCACCGCGTCGGCGGCAATGTTGCCGCCCGCACCGGGCCGGTTCTCGACGATCACGGTGCGGCCCAGCAGGCGGCCCATTTCGATGGACAGGGTGCGCGCCAGGGTGTCGGTGGAGCCGCCGGCCGGGGCGCCGACCAGGATGCGGATGGGCGCGGACTGGGCAAAGGCCCGCCCGCCCATCAGCACGGCCGGCACAGGGGCAAGAGCTTGGAGGATTCTGCGGCGTTGGATCATGGTGTGGTGTCTCCTTCTTCAGTCACAGCGCAGGCATCACCGTGCCTTGGTCAAACGGGATGGCACGGGCGAGGAGCATGGGATTCAAAGGCCCAGATAGGCGCGGCGCAGGTCGTCGCTGCGCAGCAGTTCGTCGGGCGCGCCAGAAAAGCGGATGCTGCCGTTTTCCATCACGTAGGCACGGTCCGCAATCTCCAGCGACTGGCCCACGTTCTGCTCGACCAGCAACACTGCCAGCCCGGTGGCACGCAGCTGGCGAATCAGGCCGAACATCTCCTCTACCAGCAGGGGCGACAGGCCCAAAGATGGCTCATCCAGGATCAGCAGGCGGGGTTCGGCCATCAGGCCCCGGCCAATGGCCAGCATCTGCTGCTCGCCGCCGCTCATGGTGCCCGCGAGCTGGGTGGTGCGCTCCTTCAGGCGTGGAAAGGTGGCAAACACCTTGTCAATGTTGTCGGCCCGGCGCTCCCGCGCGCGGGTGAAGCTGCCCAGCGAGAGGTTTTCGAGCACGCTGAGGTTCGGGAAAATTTTGCGCCCTTCGGGCACCTGGATTAGCCCGGCCTTGACAACCTCGGTGTAGTGCGCGCCGCTCAGGTCCGCACCGCCAAAAGCGACAGTACCGTCCCAGGCCTTGTAAATGCCACACACGACGTTGTTGAAGGTGGATTTGCCCGCGCCGTTGCTGCCCAGCAGCGCCACGGTCTCGCCGGGCTGGACCTGCAGGTCCACGCCCCGCAGGACCTCGACGCGGCCGTAGCCGCCGCGCAAGCCCGCCACGCTGAGCAAGGGGCTGGATGCGGACGATGGGACGGCGATGCTCATGCGGCCTCCTTCGCGGCAGCGGCACGCAGGCGCGCCGCCGTGCCGTGGCCCAGGTAGGCCTCGATCACGCGCTCGTCGGACGTCACCACGCCCGGGCTGCCCTCGGCAATCAACTGGCCCTGCGCCAGCACCCACACATGCTCGGCCAGGTTCATCACGGCCTGCATCACGTGCTCGATCATCAACACGGTCACGCCACCATCGGCGATGCCGCGCACCACGGGAATCATCTCGGCAATCTCCTGGGGATTAAGGCCCGCCAGCACTTCATCGAGCAGCAGCAGGCGCGGTTGTGTCGCCAGCGCGCGCGCCAGCTCCAGCCGCTTGCGGCCCGCCACCGTGAGGTCGGCTGCAGGCTTGTCCAGCTGGGGCGACAAGCCCACGCGGGCGGCCACGTCGCTCGCCAATGCCAGCGCCGCGCGGCGGTTGGGCTCCTTCAGGTGCGCGCCCACGGCAATGTTTTCACGCACGGTTTGTGCCGCAAACGGCTGCACGATCTGGAAGGTGCGCGTCATGCCCAGCCGGGCATTGAGATGGGGCGCCTGGGCGGTGATGTCCTGGCCTGCGAAGCGCACCGTGCCTGCGTCGGGCCGTACAAAGCCCGACATCAGTGCAAACAGCGTGGTCTTGCCTGCGCCATTGGGGCCGATCAGCGCCGTTAACGAACCTTCTGGCACCGCCAGGCTCACGTTTTGCACGGCTTTCAGGCCGCCGAAGGATTTGCTCAGGCCACTGAGCTGCAACAGGTCATTGGCCATGGCGGCCTCCCGAACGTTTCCACACCGCCACCACCGACTGCCCAATGCCTGCGATACCACGCGGCAGGAACATCACGATGAGCACCAGCACCACGCCGTAGATCACCATGTTGATGCCTGGCAGCTGCCCGAACAGGTTGCGCGTGATGTCGGCCAGGATGTGCAGCACCAGGGCGCCCAGCACGGGCCCCCAAACGGTGCCGATACCGCCCACGATGGCGGCCACCAGGGCCTCTACCGACGTGACGGAGCCGTAGGCAATGCCCGGGTCGATGTACTGGAACACCTGCACATAAAACGCACCGGCAGCGCCCATGAAACCACCCGACAGTGCAATCGCGCCCATCTTCACGTTGAAAGGATTCACGCCAATGGCGCGCGCCGCGTCTTCGTTGTCGCGCACGGCCTGCAGCCAGGCACCAAAGCGCGAGTTCTTGAGCCACCAGCTCACCAGCAGCGCCAGCGTGACCAGCGCCAGGATCAGAAACACATAGCCCTTGCGCGATCCGAACTGCATGTTGCCCAGAGATTCCTTGAGCGGCAGCATCAGGCCCACACCCGCCCCGGTGAACGGCACCGACAGCGCCAGGATACGGAACACCTCGGCAAAGGCCAGTGTGACCAGCGCAAAGTACGAACCCTTGAGCCCGTAGCGGAACGACAGCCCGCCCACGAACAACCCCACCAGCGCACTGCCCGCCACGGCCATGGGCAAGGCCACCCAGGGGTTGATGCCTCCTTGCATCTGCGCAATGGCCTGGATGTACGCTCCCGTGCCAAAGAACAGTGCATGGCCGAACGAGAACTGCCCGCCAAAGCCGCCCAGGATGTTCCATGCCTGGGCCAGCAAGGCGGCGTAGAGCGCCATCATCACGAAGTTGAGCAGCACGCCGGAGTCCGACACGCCCGTCACGGCCGCCACGATGGCCGCGAACACTCCAATGGTCCAGAGTTGCTTCATGCCTTGGCTCCAAACAAGCCCTGCGGGCGGAACAGCAACACCGCGATGAAGATGGCAAAGATGCCGATCTGCCCCAGCGATTCGCCCAGATACAGGCCGCCCAGCGACTCCACCACCCCAATCAGCAGCCCACCCACCAGCGCGCCACTAAAGCTGCCCATGCCGCCCAGCACCACGATGGTGAAAGCCACCAGCACAAAGCCGCTGCCCACCTGCGGATTCACGTAGTAAGCCGGTAGCAGAAAGCACGCGGCCGCCCCCAGGCAAGCCAGGCCGATGCCAAAGCTCATCGCGTACACGTGGTCCACGTTGATGCCCATGAGCTTGGCGCCATGCTTTTCCTTGGCCACGGCACGGATGGCGCGGCCCAGGTCGGTCTTGCCGACGATCCAGAGCAAGACGCCCGACACCACCAGCGCCCCGGCAAAGGCCACCAGCTTCGGGAGCGCAATCATGGCGGGGCCTACAGCGACGGTGGTCAGCGTGTAGGCCGTTTCGATGGTGCGCGTGTCGGACTTGAAGAACAGCAGGGCGAGGTTCTCCATCACGATGGAGATGCCCAGCGTGACCAGCAGGATGTTCTCGTCCTTGCCGTGGCTGGCGCGGTTGATCACCAGGCGCTGCAGGCCATAGCCCAGGGCGAACATGCCAGGCACCAGGATGGGCAGCGCCAGGTAGGGGTCGAGCCCGAAGTGCTGCTTGAGCAGGTACACGGCGTACAGCGCCAACATCAGCGACGCGCCATGCGCGAAGTTGATGATGTGCAGCACGCCGTAGATCAGCGTGAGCCCGAGCGCGATCAGTGCATAGACCGCGCCCGTCGTCAGGCCGTTCAGGAGGGAGGGAAAGAGGATGCTGAGCTCGAACATAGGTGTGGAGTCCGGCGTTGAGGCAAAGGCGCGGCCTGGCGCTCCGCGTGGGAGCGCCCCGCAGCCCCTGCATTCAGGGCCGAAAAGTGGTGGGTGTCAGGCCTTTAGCGGGAAGAGCGGGTCCGCTTCGCGATAGTCGCGCGGGATGATGACCTTGATGTCCTTGTTCAGCACCTGGGTCATGAGCGGCTGGGCACCCTGGTTCTGTCCATTGACGAATTTGGTCGGGCCGTACGGCATGATGTGATCGGCAAAGGTGCTCTTTTCCAGTGCGTCGATGAGGGCGGCACGGTCCATCGACTTGGCGCGCTCCAGCGCATCGGCCAGCAGCCACATCGAGGTGTAGGTCATGAACAGCTCGTAGCTGAAGAACAGGCCCTTGGCCTCGACCCGCTTCTTCAGGTCCTGCGCGCGCTTGTCCTTGGGGTTGAACCAGTGGTTGCAGTCGATGATGCCGTTGGCAGCGTCCGGAAACTCCTTGACGAACTTGTAGCTCGACGCCGCCCCACCCAACACCGAGTAGATCGCCTTGGGCGTGACCTTTTGCTGCTGCATGGTGCGCACCAGCAATGCGTATTCGTTGTAATAGTTGGCGGGGATGACGATGTCAGGGTTGATCGCCTTCATGCGCAGCACGATGTTGTTGAAGTCGCGCGTGGGGTTGGCGTGCTTGACGACTTCCTTGACCTCGTAGCCGTAGCCGGGCAGCTCACGCGCCAGCAGCTGTGCAGTGCCGGTGCCAAACAGCGATTCTTCATGGATGATCATCACTGTTTTGGCGGGCTTGCCTGCCGCCGTGTTCAGCACATGCAGGTTGGCCACGGCGGTCTCGGCGCATTTCTTGTAGCCGGGGCCAAAGCGGAAGGTGTTCTTGAGGCCGCGCTCCACAATCTGATCGGCCACGCCCACATCCACGATGTGCGGCAGGTTGTACTTGGCGGCGGCCTGCGTAGTGGCCAGGCAGATGGCCGAGGCAAACGCCCCCACCACGGCGGACACGCCCGCTTCATTCATCTTCTCGACCTCGGCGGCACCGGCCTGAGGCTGTGACTGCGCATCGCCCAGCAGGGCTTCGAGCTTGGCGCCGCCCAGAGCCTTGATGCCACCAGCCTTGTTGATGTCTTCAATGGCCATCATCGCGCCTTCGCGGCATTGCTGGCCCGAATAGGCCAGTGCGCCGGTCACCGGGTGCAGCACCCCCACCTTGACGGACTTGGCCTGCGCCCCGCCCACCAATGGGAAGGCCAGCGCCGACGCGGCGGCAGCCGACTGGGACATGAAATGGCGGCGAGTACTCATGGGCATTCTCCTGGCAGATGGGTCGGGTTGAGGTTGGAGGAACGGATTCAGTGGAACTGGGCCGACAGCTCTTTGCTGACCCAGACCTTGGCGTCGATGCTGCCCACACGGGACAGCTGCATTTCGTATTCGTAGCGGTCCGGCCGGTACAGGCCGTGCAGCCACTGCACAGGGCGCTCCTGGTCGTCATAGATGAGACGGCGCACAGCCAGCAGTGCCGAGCCCACCGAGACATCCAGGTGGCGGGCCACGACAGCGTCAGCCAGCTTGGCCGAGATGGTCTGGTGCGCGCGGCCCACCTTGACGCCCGACTCTTCGAGCAGCACCAGGATGGGCTTGCGCGCCAGCTCGCGCCGTCCGAACTGGCGGGCAATGTCGGCGGGCACATAGGTGGTGATATGGGACAGCGGCCCCTCTTTGGTGCTCCGCACCCGGACCGCCTTTTGCACGGCGTCGCCCACCGCGATGTTCAGCGCGCCGGCCACGGCACGCGATGCTGTGACTGTGTCCACATCCAGCACCTTGACGGAGGTGCGCAGGCCCATGCTGACCAGGTTCTCCAGCAGACCCGTGAGATGCGCGCGGCTGCTCTCGCCCTCACCGCCCGCGCCGTTGGCGGTAGCTGGGGCGGGTGGCACAGGGCGGGTGCCCCGGCCGGGCTCGCGGGAGATCATGCCCTCGCCTTCCAGCAGCTCCAGCGCGCGGCGCACCGTGACACGCGCCACCGCGAACTGCCGCATCAGCGCCAGTTCGCCCGGCAGGCCATCGGCAAACCGCCCCTCTTGCAACTGCTCGCGCAGCACCAGATAGATCTGGTGGTACTTGGGGAGCGGCAGGTTGTTGGACGGCATGGAGGTCATATTAGGAATAGTTCTAATGTCCTGTCAATAAGACATTTAGAAGCGAAATTTGTCTCGCTGCAGACATTTGCGGCACCGGTGCACTGCACCGAGCGCACGCAACCACCGTGCCAGCAAGGAGAGATGTGCACCGCATCAATGCGAAACGACGCGCCTTTTTGGCAGCTTGTGACAAGGCCGCATTGACGCGCCCACAGGCACTGGCTACATTACTAACCAGTCAGTCATTAAAAATAGCCGGTTTGACCACTCCCCCCCCACCCTCCTCTGCCACGACCAGCACCAAACGCGAGCGCCGCAAGGAAGCCCGCCCGGGCGAGCTGCTGGAGGCTGCTCTCGACCTGTTCGTCGAGAAGGGGTTTGCCGCCACACGGGTGGATGAGGTAGCGGCGCGCGCAGGGGTATCCAAGGGCACGCTGTTTCTGTACTTCCCCAGCAAGGAAGAGCTCTTCAAGGCGGTGGTGCGCGAAAACATCGCCGGCCGCTTTGCCGAGTGGAACAGCGAGCTGGAGACCTTTGTGGGAACCACCAGCGAGGTCCTGCGCTATTGCTACCAGGTCTGGTGGGAACGCATCGGGTGTACCAAGGCCTCAGGCATTACCAAGCTCATGCTCAGCGAGGCGCAGAACTTCCCCGAGATTGCGCAGTTCTACCAGCACGAAGTCATCCTGCCCGGCCAGGCGCTGATTCGCCGCATCCTGGAGCGTGGCATTGCGCGGGGCGAATTCCGCCCCGTGAACCTCGACTACGCCGTGTACCTGGTGCTGGCCCCCATGATCTTCCTCATGATGTGGAAGCACTCAGTGGGCGCCTGCGTGCCTGATGCCCAGGAGCTGACGCCTGAGCAATACATCGAGACGCAGATCGACAACATCCTGCACGGCCTGTGTGTGCGCCCCGAGGCGCCTGCGGCTTCCGGCGCAGCAGGCACATTGCCGTCTGACAAGCCGTCCCCTCCCCCTTCTTTCACGCGCTCGCGCACACCCTGACCATGAAACGCTGGATTCCCTGGATGGCTGCAGCCGTCGTTGTCGTGCTGCTCGGTGGCGGTGTCTGGCGTGCCATGGCGGCGCGGCAGGCGCAGCAGAAGGCTTTGGCCGAGGCGTCCACACAACGGGCCGAGGCACCGCTGCAGCTGGCGGCCGACGAAGTGATCACCGTGCAATCGTCCCAACTCTCGCTGGGGGTACCGGTATCAGGATCGTTGCGTGCCGTGGACTCGGCCATGGTCAAGGCACGCGTGGCCGGCGAGCTGCAGGGCCTGACTTTGCGCGAGGGCGACAGCGTCAAGGCGGGACAGGAAGTGGCCCGCATCGACCCGACCGAAGCCCGTGCACGCCTGCGCCAGGCCCAGCAACAGGCCGATGCAGCCAAATCGCAGGTGGACATCAACCAGCGGCAGTACAACAACAACCGTGCACTGGTAGACCAGGGCTTTATCTCTGCCACGGCGCTGGTCACCTCGCAGGCCAGCCTGGAAGCGGCCCAATCCAGCTACCAGGCAGCCGTATCGGCCGCCGATGTCGCCCGCAAGGCGCTGGAAGACACCGTCCTCAAAAGCCCCATCAGCGGCCTGGTGGCGCAGCGGCTGGCCCAGCCGGGAGAGCGGGTGCCCATCGACGCCCGCATCATCGAAGTGGTGGACCTCTCCCGCCTGGAACTCGAAGCCCTCCTCACCCCGGCTGACTCCGTCGGCGTACGTGTGGGTCAGAAGGCCCAGCTCACGGTCGAAGGCGCCTCGGCGCCGGTACAAGCCACCGTCGTGCGCATCAACCCCAGCGCCCAGGCGGGCAGCCGCACCGTGCCAGTCTATTTGCGGGTGGACCAGGCACCCCACAACGCCAGCCTGCGCCAGGGCCTGTTTGTGCAAGGCCTTCTGGCCACGGGCAGTGCGCAGGTATTGACCGTTCCATTGGATGCCGTGCGCACCGACAAACCGGCACCCTACCTCCAGACGATCAAGGAGGGCCGCGTGGCCTATGCGCCGGTACAGACGGGAGCGCGCGCCGTGGTCAATGGGCAGACCCTGGTCGCGGTGGACGGCGTACCCGTGGGCACGACGGTCATTGCGGGCCGCATGGGTTCGCTGCGCGAGGGCACGCCCGTGGCGGCGGCAACTGCTGCGCCGCAAGCCGCTCCCGCCTCGCGCACTGCGCCCTGACCAGCGGACGCGCCATGTGGTTCACCAAAGTCAGTCTTAAAAACCCCGTGTTCGCCACGATGGTGATGCTCGCCATCGTCGTGCTGGGCCTGTTCTCGTACCAGCGCCTCAAGGTCGATCAGTTTCCCAACATCGACTTCCCGGTGGTGGTGGTCACCGTGGACTACCCCGGCGCGTCGCCTGAAATCGTCGAGAGCGAGGTCACCAAGAAGATCGAGGAAGGTGTCAACTCGATTGCGGGCATCAACGCCCTCACCTCGCGCAGCTATGAGGGCACGGCGGTTGTCATCATCGAGTTCCAGCTCCACATCGACGGCCGCAAGGCCGCCGAGGATGTGCGCGAAAAGGTCGCCACCGTGCGCCCCTTGCTGCGCACCGAGGTCAAGGAGCCACGCGTGCTGCGCTTTGACCCTGCCAGCCGCGCCGTATGGTCGCTGGCCGTGTTGCCCGACGAAAAATCGGGTCGCAGCGCGGTGGAACTGACAACCTGGGCCGAGCAGATCCTGAAGAAGCGCCTGGAAAACGTGCGCGGCGTGGGCGCGGTGAACCTGGTGGGTGCTACCAAGCGCGAAATCAACATCTACCTCAACCCACAGGCCCTGGAAGCCTTTGGCGTAACCCCCGACCAGGTGGCCAATGCCGTGCGCAACGAGAACCAGGACCTGCCCGTGGGGGCGATCCGCTCGCTGGCGCAGGAACGCGTGGTGCAGATCGACGCGCGCATGGAGCGGCCCGAGGATTTCGGCAAGATCATCGTGGCCCGCAAGAACGGGGCGCCGGTGCGCCTGGACCAGGTGGCCCGCGTCAACGACGGCGCGCAGGAAGTGGAAAGCCTGGCGCTCTACAACGGCCAGCGCACGCTGCTGCTGTCGGTGCAAAAGTCGCAGGGAGAGAACACCATTGAGGTGGTCGATGGCCTGAACGCCGCCGTGGTGGAACTGAAGAACCAGCTGCCACCCGGGGTGCGGCTCGAAACCATTGGCGATAGCGCCCGCCCGATCCGCGTGGCGGTCAACAACGTGCGCCAGACGCTGATCGAGGGGGCCATCCTCACGGTGCTCATCGTCTTTCTGTTCCTAAACTCCTGGCGCTCCACCGTGATCACCGGGTTGACGCTGCCCATCGCGCTGATCGGCACGTTCCTGTTCATGAACATGTTTGGCTTCACCATCAACATGATCACGCTCATGGCGCTGAGCCTGTGCGTGGGGCTGCTGATCGACGACGCCATCGTGGTGCGCGAAAACATCGTGCGCCACGTGCAGATGGGCAAAGGCGCCTACGCGGCCGCCATGGACGGCACGCAGGAGATCGGCCTGGCGGTGCTGGCCACCACGCTGTCCATCGTGGCAGTGTTCATGCCCATCGGCTTCATGGGCGGGATCATCGGCAAGTTCTTCCACGAGTTCGGCATCACCATCGTCGCGGCGGTGATGATTTCGATGTTTGTGAGCTTCACGCTCGACCCGATGCTGTCGAGCATCTGGCACGACCCGAGCATTCATGCGCACGGACAAAAGACGGCGCCCGTCACCTTCTACGACAAGACCATTGGCCGCGTCACCGGCTGGTTTGACCGCGCCACCGATGCGCTGGCAGAGGGCTATCAGCACATCCTGCGGTGGTCGCTGGTGCACAAGCTGGCCACCATGGTCATCGCCCTGGCGGTGTTCGTGCTGAGCGTGGTCATGGTGCCGCTGCTGGGCACCGAGTTTGTGCCCAAGGCCGATTTTTCAGAGACCTCCCTCAATTTCTACACCCCCGTGGGTTCGTCGCTCGAGGCCACAGAGTCCAAGGCCAGGCAGGTGGAAGGCATCCTGCGCGAGATGCCCGAAGTGCGCTACACACTGGCCACCATCAACACCGGCAACGCCCAAGGCAAGATGTACGCCAGCATCTACGTGCGGCTGGTAGACCGCAAGGACCGCAGCCGCAGCGTGGACCAGATGTCCGACGTGCTGCGCGAGCGCCTGAAGACCGTGCCCGGCATCACCGTTACCCATGTGGGCCTGCTGGATGCGGTGGGCGGCCAGAAGCAGGTGGAGTTCTCGCTGCAGGGGCCCGACCTGCGCGAACTGGAGCGCCTGACCAAAATCGTCACCGAGAAGATCCGCGACATTCCCGGCCTCGTGGACCTGGACACCAGCGCCAAGCCTGACAAGCCTGTGATTGCGCTGGATGTGAAGCGTGAAGTGGCGTCGGACCTGGGCCTGTCGGTGGCGCCCATGGCGGCCTCGCTGCGCACGCTGGTGGCAGGCACCACGGTGGGCAACTGGCGTGCGCCCGACGACCAGACCTATGACGTGAATGTGCGCCTGGCGCCCGAGGCGCGCACCACCCCGGCCGACCTGGAGCGCCTGCCCTTTGCCCTGGCCGCCACCGACGGCACGACCCGCATCGTGCGCCTGAACCAGGTCGCCAGCGTCACCGAATCCACCGGCGCAAACCAGATCAACCGCCGCGACCTGACCCGCGAAGTGGCGGTGAACGCCAACGTGTCCCAGCGCTCGGCCGGTGAAGTGTCGAACGACATCAAGAAGGCGCTGGAGACCGTGACCTTCCCGCCGGGTTACCGCTACCAGTTTGGCGGCTCCACCAAGAACATGGCCGAATCGTTTGGCTACGCCATCTCGGCACTGGCCATGGCCATCATCTTCATCTACATGATCCTGGCGAGCCAGTTCAAGAGCTTTTTGCAGCCGCTCGCGCTCATGACGTCGCTGCCGCTCACGCTGATTGGTGTGGTGCTGGCGCTGCTGATGTTCCGCTCCACGCTGTCGATGTTCTCCATCATTGGCGTGGTGATGCTGATGGGCCTGGTGACCAAGAACGCCATCTTGCTGGTGGACTTTGCGATCCGCGCCCGCGAGGAGCACGTGAACGACCAGGGCCAGACCGTACCCGGCCTGCCCCGCGCCGATGCCCTGCTGCTGGCCGCCCGGGTGCGGCTGCGCCCCATCCTCATGACCACGCTGGCCATGATCTTCGGCATGGTGCCCCTGGCGTTTGCGCTGTCCGAAGGCTCGGAACAGCGCGCGCCCATGGGCCAGGCGGTGATTGGCGGCGTGATTACTTCCTCCCTGTTGACCCTGGTGGTGGTGCCGGTGGTGTATTGCTACATGGACGACTTGGCCCAGTGGGCCCTTCGCAAGATGGGACGCGCCCCGGCAGCGCCTAAAATCGAAGGTTTGTCCTGATCGCCCCGATCGGCCTTGCATCTGCCCCACGGAGAAATCCCATGAACCTGCCCCTGAACACGTCCGCCAACATCAGCGATCCCATCGCCCAGGCCCGCTACAACATGATCGAGCAGCAGATCCGCCCCTGGAATGTGCTCGATGCCGACGTGCTGGACCTGCTGGGCGTGGTGCGCCGCGAAGACTTTGTGCCCCCGGCCTACCGCAGCATGGCCTTCATGGACATTGAAGTCCCGCTGCTGGGCAATGACGCCGAAGAGGCCGTCCGCAAGGGCCACAGCATGCTGCAGCCCCGCGTGGAAGCGCGCATCCTGCAAGACCTGCGGGTTTTGCCCACCGACCGCGTGCTCGAAATCGGTGCCGGCTCGGGCTACATGGCCGCCCTGCTGGCCGCCCGTGCCGACCGTGTGGTGTCCCTCGAAATCCACCCTGAGCTCGCCGAAATGGCCCGCGAGAACCTGCGCGACGCGGGCGTGCAGAACGCCGACGTGCGCCAGGCCGATGGCGCCCGCGATGCCATCCCTGACGGCCCGTTTGACGTGATTGTGCTCAGCGGCTCCGTGGCCGAGGTACCCAGCCACCTGCTGTCCCTGCTGCGCGATGGGGGCCGCCTGGGCGCCATCGTGGGTGGCGAGCCCGTGATGCGTTTCACCCTGACCCGCCGCACCGGCGACCGCTTTGAGACCACATCGCCGTGGGACACCATCGCACCGCGCCTGGTGAACTTCCCCGAGCCCTCTGGCTTCACGTTCTGACCCCCAGCCCTTCGGTTGCCTTCGGAGTTTTGCATGATCGATCACGTCCGCCCCGCCCAGCTGTCTGCCTGGTTTGCCGCTGCACCTGAAGGCAGCCAGCCCCTGGTGCTGGACGTGCGTGAGCCCTGGGAGCTGCAGACCGCCAGCGTGCGCGCCGACGGGTTTGAGCTGGTGGCCATCCCCATGGGCGAGTTGCCCGCGCGGCTGGCCGAGCTGGAGCCCGCCCGCCAGGCGCAACGCCCTATTGCCTGCCTGTGCCACCACGGCGCCCGCAGCCTGCGCGTGGCCTCGTTCTTGCAGCACCACGGGTTCGAGCATCTGGCCAACATCACCGGCGGTATTGACGCCTGGTCGCACGAAAGCGATCCGGCGGTGCCGCGCTACTGACGCCCTTGTGGTTGATGGACCGTTGTTGATGGACCGCACTTGCCGCACCCATGCCCCAGTGCTGCCCGCCGCTGCCCACCCCGATTCGATTCGCAGACTCTTCCGAAGGACCCCCAATGACACCGTTTAGGCCCCTGTCCATCCTGTCCCTGGCGCTGGGTGCAGCGCTGTGTGCGCCGGCCCAGGCCCAAAGCCTGCTGCAGCTGGTCGAATCGGCCCGCACCTATGACACGGCCTGGCAGTCGGCGCGTGCGCAGCTGGACGCCGCAGCCCGCAAGGCCGACCAGGCCCGCGCCGGCCTGCTGCCTTCCGCCGCACTCACCGGGGGCCTCACCCGCTCCAACGTGGAGCTGAGCAAACCCAAGATCGAGAACACCGGCACGGCACAGACCGTGGGGGTCAATGCCTCCCAGCCGCTGTACCGGCCTGCCAATCGCATCACGCTGGAACAAGGCCACCGCGGCGTGGACGTGGCCCAGGCCCAGCTGGATGCCGCCACCCAAGACCTGCTGGTGCGGGTGAGCCAGGCCTACTTCGACGTGCTGGCGGCGCAAGACACCCTCACCTTTGTGCAGGCCCAGAAGGCCGCTGTGTCCGAGCAACTGGCAGCCGCCAAGCGCAATTTCGAGGTCGGCACCACCACGGTGACCGATTCGCGTGAAGCCCAGGCCCGTTACGACCTGGTGATTGCCCAGGAGATCGCCGCCGAGAACGATCTGCGCGTCAAGCGCCTGGCGCTGGACCAGCTGGTCGGCATCGCCGGCACCAAGCCGCAGCCCCTGGCACTGCCGGTGCAACTGCCCGGCGTAGTGCCGGACAACCTTGCCACCTGGGTGGACACCGCCCGCGACCAGCAGCCCGGCGTGCGCCAGGCCGCCATTGCGCTGGACATTGCGCGGCTGGAGACCAAAAAAGCCGAAACCGGTCACCTGCCCACGGTGGACCTGCAGGCGGGCTACAACGTCACGCGCAACCTGCACGGCACCATCACCTCGCCCGGCGTCACGGCCCGCAGCAATGCCGCCAGCGTGGGCGTGGCACTGAACCTCCCCCTGTTTGCAGGCTTTGCCGTGCAAAACCGCGTGAAGGAAACCCTGGCCCTCGAAACCAAGGCCGAGGCCGACCTCGAAACTGCCCGCCGCAATGTGGCCCAGGCCACGCGCGCCGCGTTCTACGGTGTGCAGTCTGGCCAGGGCCAGGTGCAGGCCCTGGAAGCGGCCGAAGCCTCCAGCCAGAGCGCGCTGGACGCCAACAAGCTGGGCTACCAGGTGGGTGTGCGCATCAACATCGACGTGCTCAACGCCCAAAGCCAGCTCTACCAGACCAAACGTGACCTGGCCCAGGCCCGCTACAACGTGCTGCTGGGCGGGCTCAAGCTGCGCCAAGCGGCAGGCACGCTGTCGCAGCAGGACATCGAAGCGGTCAACGCACTGCTGGCCAAGTAATGGGGCCTTGCACCCCGCGCCGGGGTGCATCCCGTGCATGAATTGCTGAGGCCTAGTGCAGGCCGCCCTCAGGCTGCACCAGTGCCACAATCGCACGCGCCGTGGCCTGCGCAGCCCCTCGGTGCGTGGCGGCAAACCGGGTGGCCCGCTCGCTGGCCTGTTCGTGGGCGCGGGCGTCCCCCGCCAGCGCTGCAGCCTGTGCCATTCCTTGTGCGAGGTCGGGCACCCGCTGTGCTGCCCCCGCCGCGCACGCCAGTTCGGCCGCCTCGGCAAAGTTGAAGGTGTGCGGGCCCAGCACCACGGGGCAACCGCAGGCAGCGGCCTCGATCAGGTTCTGGCCGCCCAGTGGGGCGAAGCTCCCGCCCAGCAAAGCCACATCGGCCAGGCCGTAATACAACGCCATTTCGCCGATCGAGTCCCCCAGCCAGACGTCAGCGGCCGCAGGTGCCGCAGCCCAGGTGCTGCGGCGCGACACCGACAGGCCGGCCCGCTGCAGCAGCTGGTGGACCTCGTCAAACCGCTGCGGGTGGCGCGGCACGATGAGCCATTGCACGGGGGGCAGATCACCGCCAGATGCTTCACTATTGATAGCTGCCAAGGCATGATCCACTAGCGCTTGAGGCGATTTTTGCCGTATTTTCTGGATCTGCTCCAGCCACATGGCCTCCTCGCCCTCGCGGCTGCTGGCCAGCAAGACCACCGGGCGGCCGGTGCGGGTGCGCCACTCGCGGCCCCGCTCCAGCAGCTGTGCGTCGGGCACCACGTCAAACTTGAGGTTGCCCAGCACACCACGCACCGGCGCGCCCATGGCCGCGAGCCGCGTGGCGTCTTCCTGCGTCTGGGCCCAGACTGCCGTTAATCCGCCATACGCAGGCCGCGCCAGGGCTGACAGGCGCTGCGCCTTGCGCAGCGATATCTCGTTGAAGCGCGCATTGGCCAGCACCAGCGGAATGCGCCGCTGCCGGCAGCCCGCCACCAGGTTGGGCCACACCTCGGTTTCCATCAGGATGCCGATGGCCGGGCGGAACTTGCGCAAAAACCGACCCACGGCGCCCGGCGTGTCCCAGGGCTGCCACACCTGCACATCGCCCGGCAGCAGCAGCTTTTCGCCCTCGGCCCGCCCTGTGGCGGTGCCGTGGGTGAGCAACAGGCGCATGCCCGGCAGCTGTTCACGCAACTGGGCCAGCAAGATGGCGGCGGCCCGGGTTTCGCCCAGCGACACGGCATGCACCCACACAAACCGCCCCAGCGGGTCGGTGCTGCTGTGGGGCATCAGGCTGTCGATGGGTGCCGGGTAGCGGCCAAAGCGCTCTCCCACCGCGTAGGCGTAACCCGGCTCGGCTACTGCACGGCGGCGCAGCTTGCGGCGCAGCAGCGGCTGCGCGCTCCAGGTCAGCAGCGAATACAGGGCCCGCGCGGCGTTCATGCGGGCACAGACAGGCTCAGCACACCACCCGCCCAGCCGCTGTCGCTGCGCTGTGCCCAGACGATGCAGGGCGCGTCACCCGGCGCAGCCACCACACAGCGGCCACCGGGCGCCCAGAAGGCGCTGCGCCCCGCACTCACGTAGCCACCGGAGGTGCCGCTGTAATTGGCGGCAAGCACCGCCATGTCGTGGTCGCGCGCGTAGCCTTCCAGCATGGCCGATTCGGCCGCATAGGCCTTTTCAGAGATCAGCACGCCCGCCGCATACAGGGCCGCGCCCGCCCCGCGGGCCGCCTGGGCATGCTCGGGATGGGTGATGTCGGCGCACACGGCCAGTGCCGTGGGCTCGCCGGCCACCAGTTGCACCTGCGCGTCGTCCGTGCCCGCGCTGGCAAATTGTTCTTCGCTGTCGTGCAGATGGCGCTTGCGGTACAGCGCCACGCTGCCGTCCGGCCCCAGCAGCCAGGCACCAATGGCGGGCAATGCGCCCTGCTGCGCAGGCTCAGCCGGAGCACCCACCACCAGGGCCATGCCATGGCTTTGGGCGGCCTGGCGCAAGGCCAGCAGCACGGGGTGGTCGGCCGTCAGTACATGGTCTGCCATGAGCGCGGGCTCGTAGCCCATGAGCGACAGCTCCGGGAACTGCAGCAGTTGCACGCCCTGGTGGGCGGCAGCCCGCACGCAGGCCAGGTGCGCTTGCAGGTTGCGCTCCAAGTCGCCCGGCGCCGACGGCGTCTGGGCGGCAGCGACACACAAAGGGGTGGAGAGCGACAGCATCGGGCGTGCGGCAGGCAATATCAGTGGCTGGCTGCGCCCACATGGGCGTCGGGCTTGACCCGGTGCAGCAGCGCCAGCATGGCGGCCTCGATGCGTGCCAGGGCTTCGGGCGTGTGGCCCTCAAAGCGCAGCACCAGCACGGGGGTGGTGTTGCTGGCGCGGATCAGGCCAAAGCCATCGGGCCAGTCCACGCGCAAGCCGTCGATGCTGCTGATGGCGGCGGGCGCGGCAAAGGTTTCTGCGGCCAGGGCCTGCAGCTCGGCCGTCAGGCGGTGCGGCTCGCCCTCGGCACAGGCCACATTCAGCTCGGGGGTCGAAAAGCTGGTGGGCAGCGCGTTCAGCACGGCGCTCGGGTCGCTGCTGCGGCTCAGGATCTCCAGCAGGCGGCAGCCGGCATAGGTACCGTCGTCAAAGCCGTACCAGCGCTCCTTGAAGAAGATGTGGCCGCTCATCTCGCCACCCAGGGGAGAGTTCGTCTCCTTCATGCGCGCCTTGATCAGCGAGTGGCCGGTCTTGAACATCACCGGCACGCCACCGGCCGCTGCAATGGCGGGCGCCAGGCGCTGGGTGCACTTCACGTCGAAGATGATCTCGCCGCCGGGCACGCGCGAAAGCACGTCTTGCGCAAACAGCATCATCTGGCGGTCGGGGAAGATGTTGGTGCCGTCCTTGGTCACAATGCCCAGGCGGTCGCCGTCGCCGTCAAAGGCCAGGCCCAGTTCGGCATCGCTGGCCTTCAGGGCGTCGATCAGGTCACGCAGGTTTTCAGGTTTGCTCGGGTCGGGGTGGTGGTTGGGGAAGTTGCCGTCCACCTCCGAGAACAGCTCGATCACCTCACAGCCCAGGGCGCGGAAGATGGCCGGGGCCGACGCGCCGGCAATGCCGTTGCCGCAGTCCACCACGATCTTGAGCGGCCGGGCCAGCTTCACGTCACCCACAATGCGTTCGCGGTATGCGGGCAGCACATCCACGTGGCGGACCGAGCCACCGGCCACCAGCTGCCAGCTTTCCTGCTCCATGGTGCGGCGCAGGCCCTGGATCTCATCGCCATAGATGGCGCGGCCGTTCAGCACCATCTTGAAGCCGTTGTAGTCCTTGGGGTTGTGGCTGCCGGTGACCTGGATACCACTGGTGCACAGCGTGCTGGCCGCAAAGTAGAGCAGCGGCGTGGTGACCAGGCCCACGTCGATCACCTCGATGCCCGCCTCCATCAGCCCCCGGATCAGCGCCGCCGACATGGCGGGGCCGGACAGGCGCCCATCGCGCCCCACCGCAACGGTGGTCTGCCCTTCCGCGCGTGCTGCGGTGCCAAAGGCCCGGCCCAGGCCCAGGGCCACGTCTTCGTTCAGGGTGGACGGCACGATGCCGCGGATGTCATAGGCTTTGAAGATGGCGGGGGTCGGTTGCACGCAGGGGGGCCTTTCGTGATGGGGTTGAAAAGTCCGCTGCATTGTAGGCGGCGGCCCTGGGGGTGATTGTCAGTCGATGCCTCAGGCGTGCGCCCTGCCCTTGCCAAAGGCACAGGTCCGAAAACGGCCAGTGGTGCGAAGCCAGGCTCCTATGATCTGGCCCATGACCCCGACCGCCCCCCCCTCGTACACCGCCGCTGATGTGGCATCCGACGAAGGCCGCTACCTGGCGCTGCAGGCGCGCGACGCGCGGTTTGACGGGCATTTTTTCACCGGCGTGACCTCCACCGGCATCTACTGCCGCCCCGTCTGCGCCGTGCGCACACCCCGGCGCGAGAACTGCCGGTTTTTTGCGCTGGCGGCGCAGGCCGAAAGCGCCGGGTTTCGCCCCTGCCTGCGCTGCCGGCCGGAGCTGGCCCCCCAGGCGATGGTGTGGTCGGTGCAGGACGCCAGCGGCATTCTGGTGCAGCAAGCCGTGCGCCTGCTGGACGCGCCCGACCTCTGGCCCACACCGGCCGCACCCGGAGAGGGCAGCGCCACCGTGGCCCGCCTGGCCGAGCGGCTGGGCGTGAGCGACCGGCATCTGCGCCGCATTTTTGAGGCGGCCCTGGGCGTATCGCCGCTGCAATATCTGCAGACACGGCGGTTGCTCACGGCCAAGCAGCTGCTCACCGACACCGCCATGCCCGTGACGCAGGTCGCACTGGCCAGCGGGTTCGCCAGCGTGCGCCGCTTCAATGCCGCCTTTGTGGGGCATTACGGGCTCAACCCCACCCAGCTGCGGCGCAACGGCGGTGGCAGCGCCGCATCGGGCGCGGGGCGCACCAGCGCCGTGCGCCTGGCGTGGCGCCCGCCACTGGACGTGGCGGCGTTGCTGGCCTTTTTTGAAAAGCGGCAGTTCCATGGCGTGGAGTGCGTGGTGCATGGTGCGGACGGCCCCGGCCTGCGCCGCACCGTGCGGCTGGCCAGGACCTGCACCGGCCTGCCGCAGGAGACCACCGGCTGGCTGAGTGCCCGTTTTGACCTGGCGCGCCACCAGGTGCTGCTGCAGACCAGCGACAGTCTGTACCCCGTGCTGCCGCTCGTCATCCGCCGCGTGCGCGCCATGCTCGACCTGGACGCCGACCCCGCGGCCATCAACGCCGTGCTGCACCCGCACTTTCCGGAGGGTGATGGCCTGCGTGTGCCCGGAGCGTTTGACGGCTTTGAGCTGGCCGTGCGCGCCGTGCTGGGCCAGCAGATCACCGTGGCGGCCGCGCGCACGCTGGGCCAGCGGCTGGTGGAGCGGCTGGGTGAACCCATCGCCACGCCCTGGCCCGGGCTGCACCGGCTGTTTCCCACCGCAGCCACCCTGGCCCGCGCCGATGGCGACACGCTTGGCCAACTGGGCATCGTGCGCCAGCGTCAAGCGGCCATCGTGGCACTGGCCCGCTCGGTGGACAGCGGCGCCCTGCCCCTGCACGCGGGGGCCGACGTGCCCAGCACTACCGCAGCCCTGTGCGCCCTGCCCGGCATTGGTGACTGGACGGCGCAGTACATCGCCATGCGGGTGCTGCGCTGGCCCGACGCCTTCCCGGCGGGGGACGTGGCGCTGCACAAGGCGCTGGGGGTGCAGCAGCACAAGAACCCGGCACGCGCCGCGCAAGAGGCCTCGCAGGCCTGGCGCCCCTGGCGCAGCTACGCGGTGCTGCGCGCCTGGGCTGCCGGTGGCAGCAGTGCCGGAGCGGCTCAGCCTACAGATGCTCAGACACTATCAAAAAAGTAGCAAACCAGGCAATAAACACTAGTGCATGGTGCCAATTTCGACCAAAAACGGCATCTCCCACTCTTTCGAGACCTCTCAGCATGCAGTTCCACGCTTTCACCGTGCAGGCACGGGCCGACACCCCGATGGGGCCCGTGCGGCTGGCCGCTTCCCCCAACGGCTTGTCGGGCGTCTGGTTTGAAGGCCAGCGCCACGAGCCCACCGCCCACTTGCACGGTTCCGAGGCCTGGGCGTTGGCCCCTGGCGACCACCCTGTGTTGCAAGAAGCCGCCCACCAGCTGCAGCAATACCTGGGCGGGCAGCGCCAACATTTCGACCTGCCGCTGGACCTGTCGGGGGGCACGGCATTTCAGCAATCGGTGTGGCGCGCGCTGCTGCAGATTGGCCGGGGCCAGACCATCAGCTACGGCACGCTGGGCCGCCAGCTGGGCAACCCCAGCGCCGTGCGGGCCGTGGGTGCCGCCGTGGGTCGCAACCCGCTGAGCGTGGTGGTGCCCTGCCACCGTGTGCTGGGTGCCGACGGCAGTCTGACGGGCTATGCAGGCGGCCTCGATCGCAAGAGGGCTTTGCTGACGCTGGAGAATGCACCCCTTTTGGCCGCCGCAGCCCATCCCATGAAAGCCACTGCATGAACAGCTCCGCCACCCGGCCCGTCTCCACCTGGATCGGCGAATTCATCCTGCTGGCCGCACTCTGGGGCGCGTCGTTCCTGTTCATGCGCCTGGGTGCGTCCGACTTTGGTCCCCTGCCCACCGCCGGCCTGCGGGTGGCGTTGGCCACGGTGTTCCTGTGGCCCATCATGCTGCGCCAGGGCCACTGGCCTGCGCTGCGCCAGCATTGGCGGCCCATCCTGTTTGCGGGGGTCATCAATTCGGCGATTCCGTTCTCGCTGTTTTCCTGGGCGGTGCTGCACATCGCCACGGGTCTGACCTCTATCCTCAACGCCACGGTGCCGCTGTTTGGTGCGCTCATCGCCTGGGTGTGGCTGGGCGACCGCATCAACCGCCTGCGCTGGGTGGGGCTGGCACTGGGTTTTGTGGGCGTGGCCCTGCTGGCCTGGCGCGCACCTGCCGGCACCGGGTTCAAGACCGACCACGCTCACTGGGCGATTGCGGCCTGCCTGCTCGCGTCGGCGTTCTATGGCGTGTCGGCCAGTTTTGCGCGGCGCCACCTCACGGGGCTGCCGCCTCTGGCCACGGCCGCCGGCAGCCAGCTGGGCGCCGCGCTGGGCCTGGCCTTGCCCACGCTGTGGCTGTGGCCGGCGCAGATGCCCGGTGTACGCGCCTGGGCGGCCATCCTGGCCATTGCCGTGCTGTGCACCGGCATTGCCTACATCCTGTACTTTCGCCTGATCGAGCACGCGGGCCCCAGCCGCGCGCTGGCCGTGACCTTCATCACCCCGGTGTTCGCTGTGCTGTATGGCACGCTGTTCCTGGGCGAGACCATCACGCCGTGGATGGTGGGCTGCGCGCTGGTGATCGTGTGCGGCACTTTGTTGTCAACCGGACTTATCAGGACGCTGCGGCCCGCCCGGCCCACCTCAGAACAGGCCTAAACTTGGCGGATGGTTTTTTTATCGGGTGCATGCCTTCTGAGCAAGGCCACATGCGGCACAGGTCGCGACATGCACCCGCTCCTTCTTTTGGCTTGTCCGCCACGTTCCAGACCCGCAGCCAACCGCTTCAGCGACCAGACCACCCAGGGAAAACACCATGGGTAACAACACGCTGCTGGCGGGCACTGCCCTCATGCTGCTGCTGCTCGTGCCGGTCTGGCTGTCGCCGCAGGAGTCTCTGCACCCGTCCCGGCGCACCCTGATCCTGCTCGGCGTGGCGGGCGGGCTGGTCTCCATCGCAGCTTTCGAGGCGCTGCGCTGGAATGCGCCGGAACTCCACATCGTGGCCTACCCCACCGCCACGGCGTTCGTGGCGCTGTTTTTTGGTGTGCCAGCGGCGGCCATCACCGCCGTGCTGGCCTTGCAGGCCGCGCTTTGGACAGACACCTCGGCAGTCTGGCCCGCCACCACCGTTCTGGGCGGCGCGCTGGCTACCGGCTGGGCGTGGCGCCGCCTGGGACAGCGCTGGGCTTGGCCCGACTGGGCGCCACTGGCCGGACTGACCCTCACACTGCCGCTCGTGGTTTCGCTGGTCACGACGGCCACCAGCGCGGCCCCCGAAGGCACCAGCAACATGCACTGGCACCACGGCGCCGGCGTGCTGATGCTCGGGATTGGCTGGCTGGTGATTGCCAGCCGGGCCCGCGCCGAGCTGGCGCGCAACGAGATCCAGCAAACGCTGGGCCAGCAGGAGCACCAGCTGCGCCTGGCGCTGGATGCCCTGGGCGGCGGCCGCTGGGAATGGGATGTGGTCGAACGCCGGTTTTTCTGTGATGGCCGGTTTTACGAGGCCTATGGCATTACCAGTGCCGACTTGCAGTCGCCCGACCTCTGGCAGCGCTGGTACGCCCGGCGCCACCCGCTGGACGCTGAACGCAATGCCGCCAAGCTGGCCCGTGCCATGGACGGGCTGGAGGAAAGCTACGAGGCCGAGTTCCGCGTGATGGACACCCAGGGCCGATGGCGCTGGCTGATGTCCCGTGGCACCGTCGCCCGGCGCGATGCGCAGGGGCGCCCGGCCAGCCTGATGGGCATGGACGTGGACATCACCGCCCACCGCGAGACCGAGGAGGCCCTGCTGTCCGCCGAGGCCAAATACACCACCTTCTACCAGACGCTGCCCGACCCGGCAGGCATCACCCGCATAGCCGACGGGCGCTACATCGATGTGAACCCGGCGTTCTGCGAGCTGCTGGGCTTCACACGCGAGGAGGTCCTGGGCCGCACCTCGTCGGAGCTGCACATCTGGGCCAACGAGCACGAGCGCAAGCGGCTGCTGGACACCTACCAGCGAGAAGGCAAGGTGGACCGGTTGCCCCTGGTTGCGCAAAGCAAGGGGGTGCAGGTTCCGGGCCTGATGTCGGCACGCTCTGTGCTTGTGAATGGCGAAAACTGCTTTGTTTTCGTTTTCCACGACATGACCGAAGCCCAACGCACCAGCGACGAACTTCGGGCGCTCTACAACCAGCTGCAGCAAGCCGGCCGACTGGCCCGGCTGGGCGCATGGGAGGACGAGCGTGGCCGTGGCCTGGTGTACTGGTCGGACGTGTGTTTTGACATCCACGGCCTGTCACCCAACCAGCCGCCCCCCAGCGACTACATCGACCGCCATGTGGCCCCGCAGTACCGCGAGCCGCTGCGCGAAAAATTCCGCCAGAGCATCCGTTCACGCGCTGAGTGGAGCATGGAGATGGAGGTCTATCACGCCGACGGCCATCTTTTTTGGGTGCGCGCCCGGGGCGAGCCGGTGATCGAGAACGGCCGCGTGGTCAGGGTGCGCGGCGTGATGCAGGACATCGACGAAGCCAAGCGTGCCGAGCAGCGCCTGCGCCAGTCCGAGGAGCGCTTCTCGCGCATCTTCCATCTCATGCCCTACCCCATGGGCCTGTCGCACCGCAGCGACGGCCGCTATGTGGACATCAACCCCGCCTGGGTCGACATGCTGGGCATTCCCCGCGAGGAAGCCATTGGCCGCACCGCAGTGGAGCTGGGCATCTTCACCGCCGAAGACCGCCAGCGCCTGATGGAGCAGGTCAGCCAGACCGGCCACCTCAGCGACTACGAAGTGACGCTGAACGTGCGCAATGGTCCCCGGCGCACCGTGCTGCAGTCCATGCGCGCCACCGAGTTTGATGGCGAGCCCTGCTGGTTGTTCTCGGTGCACGACATCACTGACCGCAAGCGCAACGAGGTGCAGGTGCGGGAACGCGAGGCCCTGCTGTCGCTCACCATCTCCGCCGCATCGCTGGGACTGTGGGACTGGGACCTGCAGACCGGCCTGGTCACGGGCGACCGCCGCTGGCGTGCCATGCGCGGGCTGCCGGTGACCGGCGACACCTCGGCGGCCGTGCAATGGACCACGGCCATTGCGCCGGACGACATCGACCGCATCACCACCGAGCTGTCGCGCCACACCGCCCACCTGGGCACCCCGTTTGACGCCACCTGGCGGTTGAACCAGCCCAACGAGCCGGTGCGCTGGGTGCGCAACCTGGGCAAGATCGTGGGCTTTGACGAGCAAGGCCGCCCGGCCCGCATGCTCGGTGTGGCCATCGACGTGACCCCCCAGCGCGAGCAGGAGGTCATGCTGCAGCGCCTGGCGCTGTACGACGCCCTTACTGGCCTGCCCAACCGGGTGTTGCTGGCGCGCAAGCTGCAGGAATGCATGGCCCAGGCCCGTGACACCGGCAAGCAGCTGGGTGTGGCCTACCTCGACCTGGACGGCTTCAAGCCCGTCAACGACCGCCTGGGCCACGGGGCTGGCGACCGCTTGCTGGTGGTGGTGGCCGGGCGGCTTACGCGCGCACTGCAACCGCTGGACACGGTGGCCCGGCTGGGAGGCGACGAGTTCGTGATCCTCATGCCTGGCCTCGGCTCGGTGAGCGACTGCGAACGCATGCTGGAACGCGTGATGGAAAGCGTCTCGGCCCCCTACACGCTGGACACCGAGCGCGTGGTCGTCACGGCCAGCATCGGCTACACCATCTTTCCGCAGGACGACGCCGACGCCGACACCCTGCTGCGCCATGCCGACCAGGCCATGTATGCGGCCAAGCAGGCGGGGCGCAACCGCTTCCACCAGTTTGACGCCGCCCAGGAGCGCGCCCTGCAGCTGCTGCGCGCGCAGGGGCACTACCTGCGCGAGGCACTGGCGCAAGCCCAGTTCATCCTGTACCTGCAGCCCAAGGTGGACATGCGCAGTGGCACGGTGGTGGGCGCCGAAGTGCTCTCACGCTGGCAGCACCCCGAGCGCGGCCTGGTGTCCCCCGGCGAATTTTTGCCGCTGCTGGAGGGCACCGATCTGGAGATCGGCTTTGGCGAATGGGTGGCCGAGGCCGCGCTCACGGTGCTGGAGCAGCTACAGGACCGGGGCATGCCCATGCCGCTGAGCATCAACATTGCTGCCCAGCACCTGCAGCAACCGGACTTTGCCGACTGGGTGGCTGGCTGTCTGGCGCGCCACCCCCGGGTGCCCGCGCACCTGGTCGAGATCGAGATCACCGAAAGCGCCGCCCTGTACGACCTGAGCGCAGTCGCCGACACCCTGAACGCCCTGCGCGCCATGGGCGTGACGGTGGCGCTGGACGACTTTGGCACCGGCTATTCGTCGCTGACCTACCTGCGCCGCCTGCCCATGGACACGCTCAAGATCGATCAGAGCTTTGTGCACGGCATGATGGGCGACCCGGGGGATCTGGCCATCGTGCAGGGTGTGATCGGCCTGGCACGCTCGTTCGGCTACCGGGTGATCGCCGAAGGGGTGGAAACCGTCGAACAGGGGCAGATGCTGCTGCAGCTGGGCTGCCTGCAGGCGCAGGGCTACTGCATTGCCCGGCCCATGCCGCTGGAGGATTTCATCGCCTGGACGCCCACCTGGCAGCCGCCTGCGGGGTGGCAGCGGAACCGGCCGGTTTTGTAGCATTAAAACCTTGCCAGGCGCTAGTATCGTATGCGTCAGCAGCTATGAGTTTGGTATCAACCAAGCATATTCTTCGCCCCTTGGAGGCTGGCCTTGAACATCCGTGAACTCAGCGCCGAAGACCTGGCCCCCCTGCTCAGTCTGTACACCCACCTGCACGCGCTAGACGACCCGCTGCCCCCACTACCCGAGGTGCAGACTGTGTGGGCCGAGGCGCTCGCCAACCCACGCATTCGGTACTTTGGTGGGTGGGATGAGGGTGTGCTGGTCTCGTCCTGCACGCTGACCGTCATCCCCAACCTCACGCGCGCATGCCGTCCCTACGGCGTCATCGAGAACGTCGTGACGCACTCGGCCCATCGCGGCCAGGGCTGGGGGCATGCGCTGCTGCAGCACGCCCTGGCCCATGCCTGGCGAGAGCACTGCTACAAGGTCATGCTGATGACGGGCCGCAAGGACGAAAACACCCTGCGCTTTTACGAGCAGGCGGGGTTTGACCGGCTGGGTAAACAGGCATTTGTTGCCAAGCCACCGCAGTGACCCGCCGGCCCGGGCGGGCCTGAACTCAGCCCACCAGGTCCTTCACCTGCTGCAGCGCCGCCGGGTCTTCCATCGTTGTCAGGTCCCCGGGGTCGCGCCGCTCGGCCACGGCCTGCAGGGCGCGGCGCAGCAGTTTGCCGCTGCGGGTCTTGGGCAGCACGGTCACAAAGTACACGCGCGACGGCCGCGCCACGGCGCCGAGCTGGTGGTCCACCTGCTTCATGACCTCGCCTTCGAGCTTGAGCCGCGCGGCATCATCGGTCAGGCCTGAGGCATCACGCGCCACGGCAAACGCCATCGCCACCTGGCCTTTCAGGCTGTCGGCCACGCCCACCACGGCCACTTCAGCAATGTTGGGGTGGGAGGCAATGCTCTCCTCGATCTCGCGCGTGCCCAGGCGGTGGCCGGCCACGTTGATCACATCGTCCGTGCGGCCCAGGATGAAGTGGTAGCCGTCAGCATCGCGGATGCCCCAGTCAAACGTGCTGTAGATGAGGCGGCCGGGGATGCTCTTCCAGTAGGTGTTCACAAAACGGGCGTCATCGCGCCACACTGTCTGCATGCAGCCGGGGGGCAGCGGGCCCTCGATGGCGACCACCCCCTTCTGGTTGGCACCGGTCAGTTCTTCGCCCGTGGCCTCGTCGATCAGCTTCACGCCATAGCCGTACATGGCTTTGCCGGGGCTGCCGAAGCGTGTGGTCTGCTGCTGCACGCCGTTGGCAAGGGTCAGGATGGGCCAGCCGGTTTCGGTCTGCCAGTAGTTGTCGATGATGGGCACGGCCAGCGCGTCGCTGATCCACTGGGCCGTGGGCTCGTCCAGCGGCTCGCCCGCCAGCCACAGGGCCTTGAGGCTTTTCACGTTGTACTTGGCCAGATAGGCCGGGTCCTGCTTCTTCAGCACCCGCACCGCCGTGGGGGCCGAGAACATGTGCGTGACCTGGTACTTCTCGACGATGCTCCACCACACGCCCGCATCGGGCCGCGTGGGCAGGCCTTCGTACATGATGGTGGTCATGCCCGCGATCAGCGGGCCGTAAACGATGTAGCTGTGGCCCACCACCCAGCCAATGTCGCTGGTCGCAAAGTACACATCGCCCGCCTTGGCGTCAAAGATGTGCTTCATGCTTGCCGCCAGCGCCACCGTGTAGCCGCCGGTATCGCGCTGCACCCCCTTGGGCTTGCCGGTGGTGCCGCTGGTGTACAGCGTGTAGCTGGGGTGCGTGGATTCCACCCATTCGCAGGGCACCACGGTGTTCAGGTGCTGCTCTCGCAGCGGCGCCCATTCGTGGTCGCGACCTGCCTGCAGGTGCATGGGGGCAAGGCCCCGGTTCACCATCAGCACGGCGCTGGGCTTGTGTTTGGACAACGCAATGGCCTCGTCCAGCAGCGGCTTGTACGGCACCACCTTGCCACCTCGCGACCCGGCATCGGCGCTGACCACGGCCACCGGCTCGGCATCTTCGATGCGCGAGGCCAGCGAGCCCGAGGCAAAGCCGCCAAACACCACCGAATGCAGAGCGCCAATGCGCACGCAGGCCAGCATGGCAAACGCGGCCTCGGCAATCATGGGCATGTAGATGAGCACGCGGTCGCCCTGCTTCACGCCCAGGCCTTGCAGCACCGCCGCCATGCGCTGCACCTCGGCATGCAATTCGGCAAAGCTGTAGCTGCGTTCGGTGTCGGTTTCTGTAGAGATCGCCACCAGCGCGGCCTGGCTGGCGCGCGTGGCCAGATGGCGGTCTACCGCGTTGTGGCACAAGTTGGTGGTGCCACCCACAAACCATTTCGCAAACGGCGGGTTGCTGTAGTCGCACACCTGCTGCGGGGGCGTCTTCCAGTCGATCAACTTCGCCTGCTCGCTCCAGAAGGTGTCTCGGTGGTCGATGGACTGGCGGTAGAAGTCGGCGTAGGTGCTGTGTGCGGTCATTGTGGGTGTCTCCTCGGCATCTCTCTCGCCCTGCCAGGACAGCAGGTTTTGAATTCATAATTATTCATGACGGGCTTGCGGCAAACTGACGCAGCCAACCCTCTGCCTCGTCATCCATGGCTCCAGATACAGCAGGCATATTGATATGTCGGCAAACGTCATACCGGCCTGTCACACTCCCGGACCATGCACCCAGCACCGTCCCCTGCCCCCACGTCCGTCCCGTTCCGCGACGCTTTTCTGTTCTGGCTGAAGCTCGGGCTCATCAGCTTCGGCGGGCCGGCAGGCCAGATCGCCATCATGCACGCCGAGCTGGTGGAACGCCGCCGCTGGATCAGCGAAAACCGCTTCTTGCACGCCCTCAACTACTGCATGCTGCTGCCTGGCCCCGAGGCGCAGCAGCTGGCCACCTACATCGGCTGGCTCATGCACCGCACCTGGGGCGGCATCGTGGCGGGGGCGCTGTTTGTGCTGCCCTCGCTGTTCATCCTGATCGGGCTGTCGTGGGTGTATCTGCGTTTTGGCGATGTGCCCGTGGTGGCAGGCATCTTCTACGGCATCAAGCCCGCCGTGACGGCACTGGTGCTGCATGCAGCGCACCGCATCGGCACCCGCGCGCTCAAGAACGGCTGGATGTGGGGCATCGCAGCCGCATCGTTTGTGGCGATCTTCGCGTTCGACACGCCCTTCCCCGCCATCGTGCTGGCGGCCGGGCTCATCGGCTACTTTGGCGCGCAGCGCTGGCCCGCCGTGTTTGCACTGGGGGGCGGCCATGCCAATGCCCACAAGGGCTATGGCCCCGCGCTGATCGATGATGACACGCCAACGCCTGCCCATGCGCGCTTTTCTCGCGTCCACCTGGTCAAGGTGCTGGCGGCGGGGCTGGCGCTGTGGCTCGCCGCCATGGGCCTGCTGGTGGCCACCCAGGGCTGGCAAGGCACGCTCACGCAGATGGGCTGGTTCTTCACCAAGGCTGCCATGCTCACCTTTGGGGGCGCCTATGCCGTGCTGCCCTATGTGTACCAGGGCGCGGTGGAGCATTACCAGTGGCTCAGCGGCCCGCAGATGATTGACGGCCTGGCCCTGGGCGAGACCACCCCTGGCCCGTTGATCATGGTGGTGGCGTTTGTGGGTTTTGTGGGTGGCTGGCTGCAGCAGGTGTGGGGGCCGGACGCCCTCTTTGCAGGCGCCGTGGCTGCGGCCACGGTCGTGACCTTTGTGACCTTTTTGCCCTCATTCATCTTCATCCTGGCAGGCGGCCCGCTGGTGGAGGCCACGCACGGCAAGCTGGGATTTACCGCTCCACTGTCAGCCATCACGGCTGCTGTGGTGGGCGTGATCCTGAACCTGGCGCTGTTTTTTGCCTACCACCTGCTGTGGCCACAAGGATTTGGCGGCCACTTCGATGCCGTGTCGGCGGTGATCGCCGTGGGTGCGCTGGTGGCACTGTTCCGCTTCAAGCTGGGCGTCATGCCGCTGCTGGGCGGCTGTGCCCTGGTGGGCCTGGCAGTCAAGCTGGCAACGCCCTACTTCGCCTGACCGGAACCTGCATCAATCACTATTATTTTGATAGCTACCAGCGCATGAAAATCGTGCACTAGCAGCCAATTTGGCTTGAAAAGCGCTATTTGATCAGCCCGAGCACGTCCTTGAACGCCGGGTGCTCACAGCTGCCCAGCCATTCAAACGCCACCATCTCGGTGGTCACCAGCTCGGCGCCTGCGCCGGCCAGGCGGTCAAAGGCGGCGTCGCGGTTGCGTTCGGTGCGCGAGCCGCAGGCGTCGGTCACCACCCACACTTCAAACTCGTCGTCGATCAGGTCCAGCGCGGTTTGCAGCAGGCAGACATGGGCTTCGCACCCGGCAATGACGATGGTGCCGCGCTCTGAAGCCAGCGGGGCAGGCTTTTGCAGGTGCTTGGGCAGGCTGCGCGCGTTGCCGCCCTGGGGCTTGGCGGGAGGGCGCAGCCATTCGCCCAGGCCTTCTTCGGCGGCGCTGAAGTGCATCTTGGCCAGGGTCTTCTGGCACAGGGCGCGCAGCGCGGCGTCGTTGGCGCCCAGTCGAGAGGGGTTTTGCTCGGTGCCCCACACGGGCACATCCAGCATGCGGGCGATCTCGGCCAGGCGGCGGGCGTTGGCCAGCACGGCGGGGCCTTCGTGGATGGCGGGCATCAGGCGCTCCTGGTAATCGACCAGGACGAGTTGGGATTCGGTGGCGTCAAGCAGCATGGTGGGACCGTTTCTGTGTTCGTTGAATCGCTGTGCGGGCGCAGCGTGGGAGGCAATGGTGCATTGTCGCAGCCCGTGCCCGGGGTTTTCAGGTGCGAAGGATCGACTGCAGCGCCTTGGCCAGCGGCCCGGCCATGGGCACGGCATTGCTCGGGTGTGGAATGCAGTCCGTGCTCCACACCTCCCCCACCCCGGCTTCGCGCAATGACTGCAGCGCATCGCCCGCAAACAGCGCATGCGTCACCGCCACATGCACCGAGGCGGCACCCGCCTGCAGCAGCAGCCGCGCGGCCAGCGCCAGCGTGCGGCCGGTGCTGGCCATGTCGTCCAGCAGCACCACCGCCCTCCCCTGGGCGTTGAGCGCGGGCAGTTCGATGGCCACATGGCGGTCGCCATGACGGACCTTGGTGCAGACGGCATGGTCAAAGCCGTGGCGGGCGGCGGCCTGGGCGATCCACTGGACGGATTCGCCGTCCGGGCCTACCAGGAGTGCATTGGGGCGCCGATCAGCGATCAGGTCGGCCAGTGGCTCGGCGCCGCTGAGCACCACCGCCTGCGGCACAGGGATGGCCTGCTCCAGCCGCTCGATGCGGTGCAGGTGCGGGTCCACCGTGATCACGGCATCGAACAACCCTGCCAGGAACCCGCCCACCACCTGCTGGCTCACGGCCTCGCCGATGTGGAAGGCGATGTCCTGCCGCATGTAGGCTAGGTACGGCGCCACCAGCGTGAGGTGCTGCACGCCGAGGTGGCGGGCCGTGCGCGCGGCCAGCAGCAGTTCCACCAGCTTTTCATTGGGCTGGTGCAGGCTGCGCAGCAGCACGGCGTGCTTTGGCATTCGGCCTGTGGCATCCACGGGCAGGCGTAGCTTGAGTTCGCCATCAGGGAAACGGTGGCGTTCGATGGCCTGGGCGGTGACCCCTGCGGCCTGCGCCAGGCGCAGCGCAGGTGCGGCTTCATCGTCGAAATACAGCACGCACGCGGCTTCAGGTGCGGCCATGCTCAGAACTCCACAAACACGCGCGGCACCTCGTCGGCCGTGCCCAGCCGGTAGCCGCTGTCCCGCTCGCACGCGTGGCGCGCAAACTCGAGGTCAGCCGGGTAGCTGGCGTGCACGCGGTACAGCAGGTCGCCCGCCGCCACGGTGTCGCCCAGCTTGTGCATCAGATCCACCCCGGCGCCGGGCACCTTGGGCGCCCCGGCCAGCCGGGCCACGCGGGCGATCTGGTAGTTGTCGATGCCCGCGACCACGCCGCTGGCGGGGGCCACCACGTCCAGTGTCAGTACACCCAGTGCCGGGTGGTTGTGGTCAAACCCGGTGCTGCCCTGGGCGGCGATGATGGCGTTCATGCGCGCCAGCGCCCGGCCGGAATCAAGAATGTCGCGCGCAATCGCGTAGCCGTCGCCGCCGCGCACATCAGGGTCGCACTCGATCAGGCGCCCAGCCAGGCGCAGCGCCTTCTGCCGCAGGTCGTCGGGTGCGCGCGGATCGTTCTGCAGCACGCGCATCACGTCGCGCGCCTCCAGCACCGGGCCCACGCCGTTGCCCACGGGCTGGCGGCCATCGGTGATGACCACGTCCAGCGACAGGCCCATGCGCCGCGCCACATATTCAAACAGGCGGCGCAGACGCTGCGCGTCGGGCATGGAGCGCACCTTGGCCGTGGGGCCAATGGGAATGTCAAGCACCAGGTGCGTGGCACCGGCCGCCACCTTTTTGGACAGGATGGACGCCACCATCTGCCCGGCAGAATCGATGGACAGCGGCCGCTCTACCGAGATCAGCACATCGTCGGCGGGCGACAGGTTGGCCGTGCCGCCCCAGGCCAGGCAGCCCCGGTAGTCGCGCACGATGTCGGCCAGCTGCTCCAGCGGCAGCTCCACCTTGGCCAGCACCTCCATGGTGTCGGCCGTGCCTGCGGGGGATGTGATGGCGCGGGACGAGGTCTTGGGGCACAACATGCCGTGCGCCGCCACGATGGGCACGACCAGCATGGTGGTGCGGTTGCCGGGGATGCCGCCAATGCAATGCTTGTCCACCACCAGCGGTTCGTGCCAGTCCAGCCGCCGGCCGCTGGCCACCATGGCATCGGTCAGGAAGAAGACCTCCTCCCGGTCCAGCTCGTTGCGGTGGCAGGCCACCACGAAGGCCGTGAGTTCGATCTTGGAATAGCGGTGGTCGGCAATGTCACGCACGATGGCGCCAAAATCCTCGCGCGTGAGGCGCTCGCTGGCGATCTTGCGGAACAGAGCGCCCATGGACTCGGGCGGCTCGGCCTGGGCCACCGACACGGTGTGGCCGTTGTCCACGCCCAGCTGGGCAAACGCGTCTTCCGACAGGCCCAGCTCGTGGCAGCCCACGATGGCAGGGTCGTCCACCACGTTCACCGTGGCCAGGATGCGGCGGCCGTTGGCGCGCACCTCGATCTTGGAAAGCGCCTGGAAGCCCTCGGCGCGGTATACGGCGCAGTCGCGGTGCAGATAGGCGACGTTTTCTCGCCAGGTGTCGATCGCCACACGGCGCAGGGCCAGCTGGGACCGGGCGGGCGTGCTCGCCAGATCGTCGGGCGCGGTGCCCGGATTGACCGAGGTCGCAGGAGGAGCGGTGGGCGTGGCAGGGGAAGAGGTGGTGGGCTCAGCATGCATCGCGCCAGCCTATACCGAAAATACGCGCCCAGCCTGCGGGATCACCCCGGGTCCGCCGGTTCGGTCACCCATCTCCGGGCTTGCTTGACCTGCATCAAGCAAAACCGGTCATGGGGCCGCAGCGGGCTGCAAGCGCAGCAACCGTCCCTGCGGGCTGTCGGTCAGCAGGTACAACAAGCCGTCTGGCCCCTGGCGTACGTCGCGGATGCGCTCGCCATTGCCTTGCAACAGCCGCTCCTCCTTTTGCACCTTGCCGCCAGACACTTCCAGCCGGTGCAGGGTACCAAACTTGAGCGACCCGACGAACAAACTGCCCTGCCACGCCGTGCCGTAGTGCGTGCTGGTCAGAAACGCCATGCCCGAAGGGGCGATGGACGGTGTCCAGTGGTGCAGTGGCTGTTCTATGCCGGAGCGGGCCGTGCCCTCGCCCATCTTTCCGCCGCCGTAGTTTTCGCCGTAAGTGATGACAGGCCAGCCGTAGTTGCGCCCGGGCTGGGGCAGATTGATTTCGTCGCCGCCCTGCGGGCCATGTTCGTGCATCCACAGCTTGCCGTCGGGGCCCATCGTGGCGCCCTGGGGGTTGCGGTGGCCGTAGCTCCAGATCTCGGGCAAGGCCCCGGGCTGCTTCACGTAAGGGTTGTCGGGCGGCGCTGCTCCGTCGGGCGTGATGCGGATGACCTTGCCGTGGTGGTTGTCGAGCTTTTGGGCGTCGTCCTTGCGGTGGTAGCGCTCGCCCAGCGCCACAAACAGGTTGCCGTCGCTGGCCTGGGCAATGCGGCAGCCAAAGTGCAGCGCGCTCTCCACCTTGGGCCGCTGGCTGAAGATGACGCGCACCTCCTGCAGGCTGCTGGCGTCGGCCGACAAGGTGGCGCGCGCCACCGCCGTGCTGTTGCCTGCCGCGCCACCCGCTGCGGGCTCGGCAAAACAGAAGTAGATGCGGCGGTTGCGGGCAAAGTCGTTGTCGGTCACCACGTCCAGCAGGCCGCCCTGCCCGCCTGCCGCCACTTGCGGCACTCCCGCCAGCGCAGGCCCCACCTGTCCCGTCGCGCTGACAACGCGGAGGCGCCCCGGCCGCTCGGTCACCAAGAACTGACCGCCCGGCAAAAAGGCCACCGCCCAGGGGTGGACCAGGCCGGTGGCCACCGGCACCAGCGACACCGCCGGCGGCGGCACGGGGACGCCTTGGGCCTGGCTGCCTGCGTGCGCACTGGCTGCTATCAAAAATATAGCTACCCGTGCTTTGTTCACTAGCACTACCTGCCGATTTAGAGTCCAACCCATGCTCTCAAGCTCCTTTTGGCCCATAGCCTTGCCGCCGACCTCACCTGGGGCGGAGGCAAGCCGGTCTGGCGCGCATCTTGCAAGCGGCTTTTGCCTGTGAAAACACTGCGCCCATCGATTTATCTGAATCAAATCAACAGCTTGCAAAAATGCTTATTTTTGATAAATAACCATACCGTGTTACCCTTCGCCCCCATGTCCAGATGGTTTTGCATCCTCATCCTTGCCTGCGCCACCGCTGCGCATGCGGCGCCCCAGGGCACCAATTCTGACGATATGGACCGCTTGCTCGCGGACAAAGGGCTGTTTACCCGACTCGAAGACGTGAGCCACAAGGTGGCTGACAAGGCCCAGACCGTAGCAGGCCGCGCGGGTGACCTGGTGGTCAACGCCATGGGTTTTTTGGGCGTGCCCTACAAGCGTGGCGGCAACAGTGCCGAGACCGGCTTTGACTGCAGCGGCTTTGTGCGCGCTATCTATGAGCAGACGGTGGGGCTTTTGCTACCCCGCCGTGCTGATCAGCAGGCAGCCGCCACCCAGGTCATCGACAAGAAAGAGCTGCAACCCGGCGACCTGGTGTTCTTCAACACCATGCGCCGCAACTTCAGCCATGTGGGCATTTATGTGGGGGACGGCAAGTTCATCCACTCGCCCCGCAGCGGCTCGGAGATCCGGGTGGAAGACATGGGCGTCGCCTACTGGGCACGCCGTTTCAACGGCGCGCGCCGTGTGACGCCGGGCGAAGGTGTCGAGAGCGCCCAGGCACCCCAGACGCAGAAATAAATCGTAAGACGCTCCCGGCTTCCTTCATTGGTGGGCCGTGGTGATCAGGGCTTGACCACGTACACCGTCTCGGTGCTGCGAATCGGACCGCCGGTGACATTGACCGGCCCGGCAGACGGATCGCCCCGCAGCAGCGCCTTGGCTGCTGCCATGTCAGCCTGATAACGCGCCCGGGCCTCGGACTCACACCGCTTACGCTCCGCCGTCGGCATGGCCCGGCACTCTTCCATGCTCACCTTGAGCCCGCCCCCCGCTTCACGAATGGCCGACTGGTAGCGCTGCTGCGGCGTGGTGTCAGGCACGGCACCGCGCGCCAGGGATGCCTCGTCGCTTTGCGCCTGGGCGGCAGTGGGAAACGACAACACACCACCCAAGGCCATGGCGGCCACCAATACGGCGGCCGGGCGAGCCACCAACCGGCTCCATGACGAGCGCTGGGCCCCGGCCGGTGCAACGGAGTACGAAATGAATGGGGTGGATGACATAGTGAACATGGTGGGTACACCTTTCTCTCTTGAAAGAAGTCTGCGGCAGTTGTGGGGACGACAAGCACCCCACCACCCTTTGCGAGCCTCACTGTAGCCCCGGGCGCAACCTGCGCGGCGCCAGCACCGGCCGCGCTACCATGTCGGACACCACCCACAGGGCGTTGCCATGCACCACACCCCCGCGCTGCCCCCCGATGCTGCGACTGCGCACGACAAGGGCTATCTCCGGCGCCTGCTGTCAGAGCGCAACCAGACCCCAACCAGCGGCACCGGGGCGATTGACGCCGCCATTGAACAGGCGTTTGTGCGCAGTGTCGCCATCCTGGTGCTGGACATGTGCGGCTTCTCCCGCATCACCCAGCGCCACGGCATCATTCACTTCCTGGCGATGATCCACCAGATGGAGCAGGCAGCGCGCCCTGCGATCGAAGGCAACGGCGGTGAGGTCATCAAGCAGGAGGCCGATAACCTGTTTGCGGTGTTCGCCACGCCCGAGCAAGCCCTGGAGGCCGCGCTGGACACCCTGCGCGCCCTGGGCGCCATGAATACCGTGTTACCGCCCGAGCGGACGCTGAACGTGAGCGCAGGCATTGGCTTTGGGCCCACCCTGGTGATTGCACGCGAGGACCTGTTTGGCCCCGAGATGAACTGCGCCTGCAAATTGGGCGAAGACATTGCCACGGCCAACGAGATCCTGCTCACCGAGGCGGCTTGGGCCAGCCTGCCGAACGGGCGCTACGTGTGCTCGCGCACCGACCACCAGATATCGGGCATGGACTTACATGCGCACCGCTTTGAGCGCTGCCTTTTTGAACGCCCCCTGCATCCGTGGGACTCCACGTCCCACCGCGTCGCTTTGCCTGGGGACGCTGACAGGGGGCATTGTCCGACAGCGCTTTGACTGCCCCATCTGTAAAGTGACTCTATCGTCTGAACCAACTATCAAGGGGAAAAACATGCTGTCACTTCTGGGGATGTTGCTGATTGGTTTGGTGGTGGGCTTGATTGCCCGTGCCGTCAAACCCGGGGACGACAAACTGGGCTGGATCATGACGGCGCTGCTCGGTGTAGCGGGCTCGTTTCTGGCCAGCTACGTGGGCATGGCCATGGGCTGGTATGCGCAGGGCGACAGCGCTGGCTGGATTGCATCAGTGCTGGGCGCCGTCGCTCTGCTGGTGGTGTACGGCCTGGTCAAGGGCAAGTCCTGAGAGGTCCTGAGAGATCGTGGATCTTGCCCCGCTCGCTGAGCTGCCCGCCATCTGCGCTTTGAATCACACACTTTCGTCCAATCACCCTCCATCACGTTGTCACCCATGCCCACCTCATTGCAAATGGCCGCTGGAGACCCTGAACTGGCCGCGGTTGTACGCCGCGCCCGCAAGCTGCTGCACCGCCGCGCCATGGTGGCGGCAGCGGCCAGCGTGGTCCCGGTGCCGGGGCTGGACTGGGCGGTCGATGCTGCCCTGCTTTCCCGCCTGATTCCACAGATCAATACCGAGTTCGGCCTGTCGGCCGAGCAGATCGACCAGCTGGATCCAAAAAAGCGGGAGCAGGTGCAAAAGGCGGTGGGCCTGGTGGGTTCGGTGCTGATCGGCAAGCTCATCACCCGCGAACTGGTCATCCGTGCCACCCAGACGGTGGGCTTGCGCCTGAGCACCAAGCAGGCGGCCAAGTACGTGCCCCTGGCGGGACAGGCCATCGCGGCCACCCTTGGCTACGCCACCTTGCGCTACCTGGGCGAGCAGCATTTGCGCGACTGCATCCGCGTGGTGCAACAAGCCCAGCTGCGGTTGCCGCCGCCCGTGGAGTCCTCAACGGTCAAGCGCTGACCCCAGGACCCGGGTGTACAGACCCAAAAAAGGGCCCGAGGGCCCTTTCCGCTTTATTGCAGCGTCGCTCAGGCCGCGCGTCAGCTGGCCGAGCAGACAAAGCTGCTGGCGTCTTCCACACTGCCCGAGCCCTTGTACTTGGCAAACTGCGGGTAGGGGCAAAGCGGACGCGTGCGGTTGGGGAAGTCGGCGTTGGTGGGCAGCGCCTTGGCCGCGACGCTTTGTGGGGCAATGCCTTTCTCCACCCAGTCCACCATGGTCTGGATCGAGTCGAAGTTGTCGGTGGCCGGGCCGCCCGAGCAGTGGTTCATGCCCGGAATGAGGAAGGTCCGCGCAAAGTTCTGCGTGGCCGCCATGCCGCCGTTGTTCGCGGCCAGGCGTTCGTAGTAGTCCACCGTGTCAAACGCCGAGAAGATCGGGTCAGACATGCCGTGGATGAACAGCAGCTTGCCGCCGCGCTGCTTGTAGGCCGCCAGTTTGTCGTCGGCATAGGTGTCGTAGACGGCAGAGTACGCGGCCATGCGTGCGGGGTCGGTATCAAAGTTGAAGGCCAGCGGGTTGAACGAGAGATCCGGCGGTGTGAAGAACTCGTTGACCAGGGCATCCACCATCAGTGTGATGTAGCGTGCGTCGGGCGTGGCCGTGGTCGAGTTACCCAGCGTCCAGGACCGCCAGCCGGGAGCCGCCAGCCCGGCATCCCACGGTTGGCCGGTGTACAGCGCCTTGCCCACGGAGTTGCGGGGCCCGGCAAACACGCTCTTGAGCGCACCCACCTGGGCGGACGACAGGCAGCTGTCGGTCTTGCCGCCCGTGCATTGCAGCACGGCGGGGTCAAACGCCTTGCAGGCATTGACGTTTTGGGCCAGGCCGTCCACCACGCCGTCGGCCGCGTCGCAGGTGGCATTGACTGCAGTGGCCACCAGTTTGAGGTCGCTGTTGCTGAAGGCCTTGGAGAGGATGCGGTTGCCACTGGCGTCTTGGGGCGCAATGGCGTTGAACTGGATGGTGTTCCACATGGCGGCCACCGTGGCACCGCTGGACACGCGCATAGCGGGCGCTCCGGCGGTGATGCCGTCAAAGTAGTCCGGGAACCGCTGCGAGAACATCATGCCCTGGCGCCCGCCGCCGGAGCAGCCAGAGAAATAAGAGTAGTCGGGCTTGCGGCCGTAGCGCGTGCTGATGAGCGACTTGGAGGCCACAGCCGTCTTGTCGTAAGAGTTGTAGGCATGGTCGGTGCGCGCCTGCGGGTCGGCGCCAAAGCTGGCGCTGGTGCCGGTATGGCCCGCATCGGTGGACACCACCGCAAAGCCCTGCCCCAGTGGCGATGGCGTGCCGCCCGAAATGCTGGAGCTGAGCGAGGTGTCGCGCAGGATGCCGTCGTTGCCACCCCCGCCGATGAACAGAAAGCGTCCGTTCCAGCGGTCGGGCAGGCTCAACTGAAAACCGATTGCATAGTTCTTGCCATCCACACCCACACGCGGATTGATGGCACCCGTGACCACACAGTGCCCGGGCAAAAAGTCGCCCGTGGCAGCGCCGCCGGGGCGGCGCGTGCCCGGCGGCACATAGCTGGTGGACAAGTTGGTGTTGCTGAGCTGCGCGTTGGTGCTCAATGCGGCGCAAGCGGCGGCCGGGTTGGCGCTCTCGGTCACCAGCACAGCGTTGCCGCCGCCGCAGGCACTGAGCAATAACGGCAGCAGCACGGCGGCGGGCAGCGCAACGCGTTGCGCGATGGGGGTATCCAGCGAAAGGGACGGCATGGTGGTCTCCTCGGTTGATCGGTCTTGTGGGGTTGAACCTTTGGCGCAGCAACGCCCGGCGACGGCCGTCAGGGCGTCGCTGAGGAAGGTGCGCGGATTTTTTGGTAATCGGACGGCGTTGCCCCTATCGCCTGGCGCCGCCCTGCGAGCGGAATGCGTAGCGCCCGGCAATCACTGGGCAGTGCCGACTCAGTCGGCCTTGAAGCCCGTGGCGGCCACGGCCTTGCCCCAGGTCACCGTGTCGGCCGCGATGATGCGGGCGAACTCCTCGCGGTTGGTGCCCGTCACGCGGAAACCAGCCTCTTCCATCTTGGCCTTGCCCTCAGGCGACTGCACGGCCTTGATGATGTCGGCGCTCAGCTTGGCGACGATCTCGGGGGGCGTCTTGGCCGGGGCCACGATGCCAAACCAGGAGTTGAACTCCAGGCTGGGGTAGCCCTGCTCCTTGATGGTGGGCACATCGGGCAGTGCGTTGGACCGGGTGCCGCCTGTGGTGCCCAGCGCTACCAGCTTGCCAGCCTTCACGTTGGGCGCAGCCAGGCCCACGCTGGCAAACACGCCCTGCACATCACCGCTGAACAGGCCGCCCAGCGCGTCGGTGGTGTTCTTGTAGTGCACCGGTTCGGGCTTGAGCTTCACGGCCTCGCCAAACATGAAGGCGCCAAAGTGCCCCGGGGTACCCGCGCCAAAGGTGGCCAGGAACAGGCCCTTTTGCTGCTGGGTCCAGGCCACAAAGTCCTTCACATTGCGCGACGGCACCTTTTGTGGGTTGACGAGCAACGCGAAGTCGGCGGTGACCACCTGGCTCACGGGCGCAAAGTCCTTTTGCGGGTCGTAGGGCAGCTTGTTGTAGCTGCTGGGCGCAATGCTGAGCTGTCCGGTTTCGCCCAGCATCAGCGTGTAGCCATCAGGGGTGGCGCGTGCGGCCTCGGTCGCAGCGATCAGCCCCCCGGCGCCGGGCTTGTTGTCCACGATCACGCCCAGGTTGCCCCAGCCTTCCGACAGCTTCTGCGCCAGCAACCGCGCCACGATGTCCGGCCCGGTGCCTGCCGGAAAGCCCACGATGATGCGCACCGGCTTGTTGGGGTAGCCCGCCGTCTGCGCCAGGGCACCAGTGGCGGGGGCCAGGCCCGCCACCACCGTGGCTGCCAGGCAGACGCTGCGCAGGGCATGCCGACGAGAGAAGTTGCGGGACAGGGTGCAGGTGAGCGTGGAAAAAGAGGTCATGACAAGGTCTCCAGGGTGTTGTTGTGTGCTGTCGGTCATCAAAAAAGCGAAATGCGGGACTGCTGTGCGACTACATCAGCTCCCAGAACCGCATGGCTACTGCATCGGGAAACCGCGCACCGGTGCCCGTGAACATGCGCTCCCCGATCCATCGCAGTGCGGGAGACGCTGTCTCGAACTGGGGGCTGCAGCGAAAGTAGATCTGCGCCGGGTCCACCACCTCGCCACGCACCAGGCGCGCCATCAGCTCGGATGGGCCGGACCGCACGGCGCGGTTTTGCACATAGATCAAGTCACCGCCATCCGCCTCCAGCGTGTAGCGCGCGTCCAGCTCGGCCAGGGTGTCGCTCACGATGAGCTGAAAATCCGCCCCGCCGGGCATCACCCGGGCCTGCCAGCCATCGCCTTGGGCCTTACCGCCCAGGATGGGGATGAGCCGACGCAGGCCGTGCACGGTGCGGCCCACCTCCTGGGGCACGCCCACCTCCACGCGCAGGTCGGCAAAAAATCGCAAACGGGGTTCCACAAAGGGCACGGGTTCGGTCATGGGCTCCATCTTTCGGGTGTCTGGCAGGCAAGCGGCCAGGGGCGGCGTGCACCCAGCCTGCTTGCGGGGTTGCACCTAGCGTAAATCCCGTGGCGCTTGACCCCTGTCATCCCTGAAGATGACAGCAATGACAAAGCCCACCCGGCATACCCCGCGCAACCCATGAGGCACTGGCTCCCTGCAAGCACATCCGGCGGCGGCATCACGCCCCCGCCCAACCTCACGGGCTCGGCCCTGGGCGCCATGGTTCACCAGCTGGGCGATGACGGGTTTGCCTGCGGCATGCTGCAGGAGCTGGCACCCGTTCTGCCCGCAGCGTCGTGGTCGGTGTACCGCACCGGGCGCCATTGCAAACCCACCTTGTTCATGTCGGCCAGTTACGGCATTCCCGACACCACGCAGGACTGCTGGTGGGCCTACCTGTCAGGCCCCTACCGCACCGACCGCACCTGGGGCCGCTCGCTGGACGAAGCCGCCCCGGCCGAAGCGCCCACCCAGTTGTGCCACCTGACGGCGCCCGAGGTGGACGCAGAACACCGCGCCCGCGTATACGAGGCCCATGGCGTGGCCGAGCGGGTGTCGGTGGTCGAACACGAGAGCGATGGCTCGGTCTTTGCCGTCAACTTCTACCGCCACCAGCACCAAAAGCCGTTCCAGGACCGGCAGATCAGCGACTTTGAGGGCATGGCCCCGGTGCTGCTGGCGCTGACCCGCAAGCACATCGCCCTGGCCCAGCGCCCCGGGGTGTTGCAACCCGCACTGCAGCCCCCGCCACAGGCCACGGCCCCCGCGCTGTCCCACAGCCTGCCCGCGCTGCGCGAACGCCTGCTGCGCGCCCACGCGGGGCTGACCGAGCGCGAGCTGGACGTGTGCGCCCGCCTGCTGCAAGGCATGACGCAGGAGGGCATTGCCTGCGACCTGGGCCTGAGCCTTCCCACTGTCAAAACCTACCGCAACCGCGCATTCAGCCGCCTGGGCATCCACTTTCGCAACGAGCTGTTTGCACTGGCGCTGGGCACCCAACGCAGCGTTTAGACGAAAGGGCACGCCACGCATGGGCACAATGCCAGCCCATGCCCAGCCTGCCGCAGTCACCCGTTCCGCCCACGCCCCCCGCAGGCCGTGCCCATGTGGTCGCGCAATGGGCCAAGGCCCTGCGCAACCGGGCTGACAGTGCCGCCCTGCAGCAGCTGCCCCCGCTGACCGACGCCGAGGCCGCGCAGGTCATGGCGCAGCTGCGGGGCGATGGCAGCCACCCGCCGGGCCACAGCCCGGCGCCCAACATACCCGATGGCGTCGTCCCCGGCCACTTTCGCCCGCGCATCACCCTCATGACGCTGGGTCGGGGCGATGGTCTGCTGGGCATGGCGCCCCAGGGCAAACTGGGCCCGCGTGGTGACAGCGTGACGCTGGTGCAGATTGACTGGACCTACCGCACCGACGATGGCGCCACCTGGCAGACGCCGGCCCCCACCTCCATCCTCAACGCGCGCCCGGCCCCGGTGCAAGACCTCTTCGACACCGGTGGCCCGGTCGTGCGCATGCAGCGCAACCTGGCGGCTGAAGCCGACGCCATGGACCGCGTGTGGGACCTGGGCCTGACCCCTGTAGACCCCAAAAGCCTGCAGTGGCGCCACCGCGCAGCCGCCACCACGCTGGGCCCTGTGTGGACGCTGGCGCAGGAGGCGCACTTTGGCGACTTCTGGGCCGACGTGGTTCCCCAGTTGCGAACCGAGGGCTGGAGCGTGGTGGTACACCCCGGCTTTGCGCACGAAAGCGTGCCCGTGTCGCGCTGGAAGCTGGTCATCGCCCCCGACACTGGCGAGCTGCTGGCCAAGGAAGTCGATGGCCCGCTGGGCACACGCCAGCGCCCCGTGCAAAAGCTCATGCTGCCCGAGCGCGAGGGCGCCTGGCTGCTCAGCCTGGGCATCGAGATCGACGGTGAAACGCTGGATCTGGCCCCCATGCTGGCCGACCTGCTACGCCGCGACGCCCGCTGGCTCAACGCGCGGCAGATGGCCGCCATCGATGACATCGCCATCATTTCGCTGCGTGCGCCCGGCGGCAAGCGCATCGAGGCGCCTGCCGGGCCACTCAAGGCCATCGTGGGCGCCATGGTGGACTTGCTGACCGACCCCACCCGCAAACAGCTGAAGGACGGCGACCCGCTGCGCCTGGGCGCGTGGGAGGCGCGCCGCATTGAGGCCCTGCGCGCCGGGCTCGTGCAGGTGCACCGCGTGGGCACGGTGAATGGCTGGAACAACAACTGGCAGTTGCAAGGCGACGTGGGCCTGGCGCAGCTCGCCAAGCGCCTGCGCTCTATCGGTGCGCCCCAGCCGTTGGCCGCACCGCAGGGCCTGCAGGTGCAGCTGCGCCCCTACCAGCTTGAAGGCCTGGCCTGGCTGCAGTACCTGCGCGCCCAGGGCCTGGGCGGCATCCTGGCCGACGACATGGGCCTGGGCAAAACCGCACAGGCGCTGGCCCATGTGCTGACCGAAAAGGAGGCCGGGCGGCTGAAGCGCCCGGCGCTGGTGGTGCTACCCACCTCGCTCCTCTTCAACTGGCAGGCCGAGGCCGCGCGCATGGCGCCCAGCCTGCGCGTGCTGGCCCTGCATGGCGCGGACCGTGACAAACGTTACCTGCACATCGCTGACCACGACCTGGTACTGACCACCTACCCATTGCTCTGGCGCGATGTGGAGGCGCTGGCCGCCGAGCCCTTCCACCTGCTCATCCTGGACGAGGCCCAGATGGTGAAAAACGCCGGCAGCCGCAGCGCCCGCGCCCTGCGCAAGCTGCAGGCGCCGCACCTGCTGTGCCTGACCGGCACGCCGCTGGAGAACCACCTGGGCGAGCTGTGGGCGCAGTTCGACTTTTTGATGCCCGGCTTTCTGGGCGATGTGCGCAGCTTCAACGCCCGCTGGCGCAAGCCCATCGAGGAAAACGGCGAAACCCTGCGCGCCCAGCTGCTGTCGCAGCGCGTGCGCCCCTTCATCCTGCGCCGCCGCAAGCAGGACGTGGCCACCGAACTGCCGCCGCGCACCGAAACCATCCTGCGCGTGCAATTGCAAGGCAAACAGCGTGAGCTGTACGAGGCCGTGCGCACCACCGCCGACAAACAGGTGCGCCGCGCACTGGAGCGGCAGGGTTTTGAAGGCTCGCAAATCGCCATCCTGGACGCGTTGCTCAAGCTGCGCCAAGTCTGCTGCGACCCACGATTGGTCAAAGGCACCACGAAAACGGCGCACTCGATGGAGCGCGCCAAGCTCGAACTGCTGGCCGACCTGCTGCCCGCCCTGGTCGATGAAGGCCGCCGCGTGCTGGTGTTCTCGCAGTTCACCGAAATGCTGGGCCTGGCAGCCGAGCTGCTCGACACCCTGGCCCTGCCCTACCTCACCCTCACCGGCCAGACGCCACCCCGCCAGCGCGGCGCGGTGGTGCGGCAGTTCCAGACGCAGGAAGAGACCAGCGCCCCCATCCTGCTGGTCAGCCTCAAGGCCGGGGGCCTGGGCCTGAACCTCACGGCCGCCGACACCGTGATACACCTGGACCCCTGGTGGAACCCCGCCGTAGAAGAACAGGCCACCGCGCGCGCCCACCGCATCGGGCAGGACCAGCCGGTGTTTGTCTACAAGCTAGTGGTGGAAGGCAGCATCGAAGAGCGCATGCTGGAGCTGCAGGCCCGCAAGGGCGCGCTGGCCCAGGGCGTACTGGGGCACGATGCCGAAGGCGCAGTCAAGTTCAGCGAGGCCGACCTGCACGCGCTGCTGGCCCCCTTGACCGAACCGGCCAACAACCCGCTGGGCATACCCGGCGAAGACGCGCTGCGCTGGGGTGGCACGGGCAAACGGCGGCCCCGGCCGCTGCAGCCACCTGAAACCTGAGTTTGGGGCGTTTTTACCTTGTAGCGCTAGTAAATCACACGCTGGCAGCTATCAATAAATGAGCGCACTCATCCGTGCGGGGAGCCTTGCGCAAAAGCGCAGAATTCAAAAGCAAGCTTCGGAGTGCGCCCCTCGGCCTCCGTCCCTAGAGTGCATGGCATTGCAACCCACCTTGTGAGCCCTGCACCATGATGAATGTGACCGCCCTTCTTCCCCGCAGCACCCCCATGCCCACCCGCCACCGTCCCAACACCAAAGCCGAGCAGGCAGCCGCCACCCAGGCCGACCCGCGCTGGGCGGCAGTGGTGGCGCGCAGCACTGAGGCCGATGGAACGTTCTGGTACTCGGTGCAGACCACGGGCGTGTACTGCCGCCCCAGCTGCGCATCGCGCACACCCCGGCCAGAGAACGTGCTGTTCCATGCCAGTTGCGACGATGCGGAGCGCGCCGGGTTCCGCCCCTGCCAGCGCTGCAAGCCGCGCCAGGCCACCGCGCTGTCGCACCACGCGGCGCTGGTGACGGAAGCCTGCCGCATCATCGAAAGCGCCGCGCCCGGTGAGGCCCCCACCCTCGATGCACTGGCAACCCGCGTGGGGCTGAGTGCCTCGCACCTGCACCGCATCTTCAAGCAGGCCACGGGCCTCACCCCCAAGGCCTATGCGGTAGCCCAGCGCGCGCAGCGGCTTCGCAGTGCGCTCGACAGCCCGACCATGGACTCGGTGACGGACGCCATCTATGGCGCGGGCTACCAGTCCAGCAGCCGGTTTTACGAACAGTCGGCCCAGGTGCTGGGCATGCGGCCCAGCCAATATCGCGCACGGGGCGCATCGCAAGACATCCGCTTTGCCATCGGCCAGTGCTCGCTGGGCGCGATTCTGGTGGCGCAGAGCGACCGGGGCATCTGCGCGATCTTGCTGGGCGACGACCCCGACGCGCTGCTGCGCGAGCTGCAGGACCGGTTTGCGCAGGCCCGACTGATTGGCGGCGACGCCGCGTTTGAAGCCCTGGTGGCGCAGGTGGTGGCGTTTGTCGAAGCCCCGGGCCTGGGGCTGAACCTGCCGCTGGATGTGCGCGGCACCGCGTTCCAGCAGCGGGTGTGGCGGGTGCTGCAGGCCATCCCGGCCGGGCAGACGGCCAGCTATGCCGAGGTGGCCCAGCGCATTGGCAGCCCCAAGGCCGTGCGGGCCGTGGCCCAGGCTTGTGCAGCCAATGGGCTGGCAGTGGCCATCCCGTGCCACCGGGTGGTGAAGAGCGATGGCGCGCTGTCGGGCTACCGCTGGGGCGTGGAGCGCAAACGCGCCCTGCTGGCGCGCGAGTGCGATGCAGAAGCGGCCCCGCTGCCGGCGGAGCAGGTGGCATGAGCGTGGCGGCTTTTTCCAGCCCGGGCACGCTGGCGGATAGCGTGTGGCACCAGCGCGCGGCCACCATCGACTGGCAAACCGCCAGCGAGGCCCTGCGCCAGCAAGGCAATGCCGTGCTGCCCCAGTTGCTGAATACTGCCGAGTGCGCCGCCCTGGCGCAGTTGTACGGCCACGCGCAAGAGGGCACCTTTCGCAGCCGCGTGGTGATGCAGCGCCACGGCTTTGGCCAGGGCGAATACCGGTATTTCAGCTACCCGCTGCCCGACCTGGTGGCGGGTCTGCGCGGGGCGCTGTATCCACATCTGGCCCCCATCGCCAACCAATGGAACACCGCGATGGGCATCGACGTACGCTACCCCGCGCAGCATGCCGACTTCATCGCCCGTTGCCACGCCGCAGGCCAGGTGCGTCCCACCCCGCTGCTGCTGCAGTACGGGCCGGGCGACTACAACTGCCTGCACCAGGACCTGTACGGCGAACATGTGTTTCCGCTGCAGGTGGCCATCCTGCTGTCGGAGCCGGGGCGAGACTTCACCGGCGGCGAGTTCGTGCTGACCGAGCAGCGCCCGCGCATGCAGTCGCGGGCCGAGGTGGTGCCGCTCTCGCGCGGCGACGCCGTGGTGTTTGCCGTGCACCACCGCCCCGCGCAAGGCACGCGCGGGCCCTACCGCGTACAGATGCGCCATGGCGTGAGCCGCTTGCGCAGCGGGCAGCGGCACGCGCTGGGCATCATCTTTCATGATGCTGAATGAGGTTGTCACCGCCAAAGCCGTTGCAGGCAGCCCCTCGCCAAAGATGACAGATGCCATGACCGCCAGCCTGTTCGACGACCCACCCCAGCCCGCCCGGCCACCCGAGGTGCTGGAGCCCGGCGCCCTGGTGCTGCGCGGCTTTGCGCTGGCGCAGGCGGCGGACTTGCTGGCTGCAGTGCAGCAGATCACCGCCCAGGCGCCCTTCAGGCACCTCATCACGCCGGGCGGCCTGCGCATGTCGGTGGCGATGACCAACTGCGGCGCGCTGGGCTGGGTAAGTGACCGCAGCGGTTACCGCTATGACCCCATTGACCCGCAGACCGGCCAGCCCTGGCCCCCCATGCCGCCGCTGTTTCGCCAGCTGGCGCTCGATGCAGCGCAGGCCGCAGGCTTTGCCCACTTTGCACCCGATGCCTGCCTCATCAACCGCTATGCCCCTGGGACACGCCTGTCACTGCACCAGGACCGCGACGAAGGCAACTACGCCCACCCCATCGTGTCGGTGTCGCTGGGTGTTTCGGCGATGTTTCTGTGGGGTGGTGCGCAACGGGTGGACAAGACCCGCCGTATTGCGCTGCTGCACGGCGATGTGGTGGTCTGGGGCGGGCCTGCGCGCTTGCGGTTTCATGGTGTGCTGCCATTGCCCGAAGCACACCACCCGCTGACGGGTGCACACCGCATGAACCTCACTTTTCGCGCAGCAGGCTGAACTACTGGCGCATGCTTCACGCCTGCCAAGGTGCGGCTGCTAACGGCATGGAAAAAGTCGATTCATTTTTTCCCAGTGAGGCCGTACGCAATCAGCCCAAATGATCAGGAAAAAATCGCACGTGCGATCGATAAATACACAAGCACACCGAAGCAATGATTTGAAACAAATTAAAAACTTGGCACCGATCACCAGCAACGAGACGCCTATAAGATTCGTTCGCCCTGTAGAGTCAAGAGAGTTCCATTTCGGGTGACGCAATATGTGCGGGCAGATGTTTTACAACATGGCTCGCGCCAAATACAAATCAACGTCTTAGTAGCCATGAAATTTTTCAAACATACCATTATTACCAGCTTAGTCATCACTGCATCGTCCGCTTTCGCACAATCACTCCCAGACATTGGAGGGGTGAAAATTGGGGCATTGCTTGCCACACAAAAACCGCTGATGGAAAAGGTGAATGCAGACTACAAATTCAGCGAGATCAAGACCCGCGAAGGCAAAGTGGTTGGAATTCAAGGAATTGCAGAAAGCAAGGAAAACAGAGTCAATGACCACATGATTGCGCTGCAGGATGACTCTGGAAAAATTTGGTTTCTGGGACGTGCTCAGAAATACCCAGAAGGGGGCTATATTCCCACAGCAACTTTTATTTCAGCACTGAAGCAGAAATATGGTGCCCCTTCTGACGTTACACCCGATCAGCTGTCCATGCTGTGGGCTTATGACAGAAATTATGCCTTGACGACAATTAAGGGATCTACCATGTGCCCCTTTGGAGCGGGCGGCAACGTCACCACGCCACGCACAGATTTATCCAGATTGAAAGGCGACAGCATTAACTTGGCCGTACCAGCGGCCTTTGAGCCAAACTGTGGGATTCAAATGAATGCAAAATTGAATCGCCACTATGGCTCCGACATGATCACCGGATCAGCGATCCAAATCGTTGACCACAAGGTTCGCTACGACGTGCTGGAAAAGAAAAACAATGAAGAAGAAGCCGCGCGGAAAAAGGCGCTGGATGCCATGAAAGATAACAAGCCCAAGCTGTGACACACCGGCGGCGCAGGTAACAAGGCCAGGGGTCCCGCGGTCTGTATATGCGGTTAGCGGACGTTGTAGCCTGTGGCGCTACCGATGGATGCGAGCATCCGGTCCGCTTCCTTGCGCCCCCGCAGATCCTGAGCCACCGTGATCCTCCTGCCGCTGTGCAGCAGAGCTTCAATGCGGAAATACACCTCGCGGCGGTTGTTGAGCTCCATGGAGTAGCTTTCGGTCACACACAGCCGGACGATATCGTGGGGAGGCACCTGGTGCCAGCGCAGCATCAGGCCCAGCAGGCGACGCTCGGTGCGCAGGCCGGTGTGGTCCAGCTGCACGCGCAGGCTGTTGGCGATGGCGTAGAAGCTGGCCAGCAGCACCACACCGCCCACACCGCCAAACAGCAGGCGGAACAGCCACGGCGCCACATCGCCCGATGATTCCTGCTCCCAGGGCACCAGCGCCCCGACGGTCAAAAACACAGCCCCCACCAAGGCCAGCGCCAGCTTGAGTCCCCACCAACGGCCCGCCGGAAAGTACATGGCCACCCCGCCGGGCGTGCGCTCCACCCGCCCGGGCATGCCTGGCGCCAGCGACTGGGCGCCACTGCCCGCACGGCCCTGCGGGGCGCGGGTGGGGCGCAGCACATACATCAGCAGACCGAAGCCCACGCCGCCAAACACCACCACAAACACCATCTTCAGGGCCAGCAGGCCGGGCCGCAGGCTGCGGTCAATGACGGCGTCCGCAGGATCGGACGGACTGACCCAGACCTGAACGAGCGCGCCGTCGCGCAGTGCCTGCTCCAGCCGCACACCCAGCGCTTCCTGAAAATCGCCCACGTTGTCGCCACCACCGCTGATCGCCACGCGCTCGCCCTGGTACTCACGGCCCGCCACCTGATAGCGGTAGGTAGCCTTGACGGTGTAGGAGCTGGATTTGCTGCTGCGGCTGGTTTCCAGCCGCGCAGCCACCAACGTGGCGGGCACGGGCTGCCACCACTGCATGCGTGCCCAGTCGTACAGCGTGGGCAGCACACTGAGCAGCAGCATGCCCACACCTACGGCTGCAAATGGCAGGGCAAACAGGCCCAGCAGCCAGCCCCCAGCGCGCTTGCCGCCACGGGCAGCCGGGTCGCGTGCACCCTGCGCATGGGTTGAGGGAGAGCGTTTGGTCATGGACAAAGTTCAGGGCAAATAAGACAACAAACCGACGCGGCGATGGCCCTGGTGAGTGCCGCCACATGCGGCCTGGACCGGTGCGACCAGCCTTGCACGGTCAGATTCTGCGGCGCGTCCCCGGGCTGCGCAATCTGCCATGCGGACAGCAGGCCATTTCAACGCGTTGGCAGCCGATTTATGGTGTTTTTGGCCACAAGCGCTAGTGGAACATGCCTGGATAGCTATCATATAGATAGCAATTCGCTGTCCGCGACTTGGGCTGCGGCGCCCGCCACCACCTGCGGCATCTTTGACAGAATGCGCCCATGGTCACCGCTCCCCCCCCCTTCACACCCCTCGCACGCCGCCGCGGGCCGCCCGGCCCAGTTCTGGCTCATGAAGTCCGAGCCGGACGAGTGCTCCATCGACGACGCTCTGGCCGCGCCCAAAGCCACCGTCCCCTGGACCGGCGTGCGCAACTACCAGGCCCGCAACTTCATGCGCGATGCGATGCAGGTGGGTGACGGCGTGCTGTTCTACCACTCCAGCTGCCCCGAGCCCGGCATCGCCGGCCTGGCCCGCGTGGCCAGCGGCACCCGCCCCGACCCCACGCAGTTCGACCCCACATCGCCCTACCACGACCCCAAATCCCCGGCAGACAACCCCCGCTGGCTGCTGCTAGACGTGCAGGCGCTGCGCAAGACGCGGCTGATCAGCCTGGCCGAGCTGCGCGCACACCCGGCGCTGGCGGACATGCGGGTGCTGCAAAAAGGCAGCCGCCTGTCCATCACACCTGTAGAGGCAGCTGAGTGGGGCTACATCACCGAAGTGCTGCTGCAGGGCGACTGACGCGCGTCGCTGGCCTGCCTAGCGCCTGACAATGGCAGTCACAAGCTGCGCTCGGCCGACACATGTCCCTTGTCGGCGTACATGGCCTGGTCCGCCGCACGCAGCAGCTCGAACGTGGTGGTCCCGTCGCGGGGGTAAAGGGCGGTGCCGACGGCGGCCGACACGCTCACCACGCGGCCCTCACTCAGATCGATGGGCTGCTCGATGGCCGCCATCACCCGACGCAGCGCCTGGTCCACCTCGGCCGGGTCCTTCACGGTGGTGAGCACCAGCACAAATTCGTCCCCACCGATGCGGGCCGCCGTGTCGTTGCCCCGCACCTGCTTCAGCAGGCGGCGGGCGGTGACCTTGAGCACCTCGTCGCCCATGTCGTGCCCGTAGCGGTCGTTAATGGGCTTGAAGCCGTTGAGATCGAGATAACACACTGCCGCCTGGGTCTGGGTGCGGTCGCTCAGGGCAAAAGCCTGGGCCATGCGGTCGGCCAGCAGCAGCCGGTTGGGCAGGTGGGTGAGCCCATCGTGGAAGGCGATGTGCTCCACCTGCTCCTGGTACTGCTTCATGGCGGTGATGTCCTGCATAAGCCAGAGCGACTCGCCCTGCCCCTCCAGCAGCACACCGTTGACGTCAATCCACACCATCTCGCCCGTCACCTTGCGCATCCGGCGCTGCTGCCGGTAGTGCTGGCCTGAGGCCAGCACCGCGTAAGCATCGCGGCCAAAAGCCAGAAAGTCCTCCTGGTCCACGTACATCTCTTCGGTCGTGCGCCCCTGTAGCGTGCCGGGCGCATAACCAAAGATGCGTTCCAGCGCCGGGTTGCGCCAGACGATGACACGGTCCTTGACCTTGGCGATGCCGATCAGGTCGTTGTCCAGCATCGCCTGCTGCTCCAGGTTCAGGGTGTGCAGCTGCTGGCGCGCGGCGTGCAGCTCGCTCACGTCGTACATGATGGAGCGGCTCATCACATAGTCGCCCTGCGCATTGAGGATGGCAGTGGACGACACGCTCACCCGCCGGTGGACGCCGCCACGGCCACACAGGTTGAACTCCAGCGGTCCGATCTTGCCCGTCTGCAAGAACACCGGAAAACACGCGGTGAACAGCGCCTTGCCCTCGTCATCAAAAAAGTCTGCGGGGCCCAGCTTGCCGATGATCTCCTCGCGCGGCAGGCCCAACCACTGCAGGGTGAGCAGGTTCAGGTGCACATATTTGCCCTGGCGGTCCAGCGCGTAGTACCCGCAGGGCGCGTGGTCGTACAGGTCCTGGAATTGCTCTGAGGCCTTTGCCAGCTCGGCCTCCAGCTGGCGGCGCTCGGTGATGTCACGCCCCACAGACTGCCATTCCACCAGCTGCCCCGCATCGTCAAACAGCGCACGGTTGCTGAACTGGCACCAGCGGATGGAACCATCGCCCGACACCACGCGGTTTTCGATCACCACCAGCGGATTGCGAGGGTGGATGGCGGCGAGCTTCTGTGTGACCAAGGGCAAATCATCCGGGTACACGATGGGCGACCATACCCGCCCCAGCACATCCTCGCGGCGAAGATGAAAGAGCCTGCAGAACGCATCGTTCACAAACGTCATGCGGTTGTCGGCATCAAAGCGGCAGATGATCTCGGTCTGGTCTTCGAGAATCGACAGGTAGCGCTGCTCGCTTTGCTGCAGGGCCCGGGTGCGCTCGATCACGCGATGCTCCAGCTCGGCGTTGGCCTGCTCCAGCGCGGCCTTGCCATCTATCAGGCCCTGGGTCATGTTCTGCAGGGCGGAGCGCAAATGCTGGAACTCCACCGTGTCCATTTCAAAATCAAGCGCCGCCACCTGGCCCGAGGCCTGCACCTGGCGTGCCGCCTCGGCCAGCCGCTCCACCGGCTGGCTAAAGCGCCGCGCCGCCCAGTAGGCCAGAGCCACCAGCAGGGCCGCCATCAGCCCCAGCAGCAGCGCGAGCAGCGTGTGCAAGCGGTTGATGGGCGCAAGCGCCATCTCCAGCGGCTGCCGCGTGACCAGCATCCAGCCCAGGTCCGTGACCGTCTGTGCGCGTACCGGCACCACGGCAGTCAGGTAGGTCTCCTTGGGGTCATCGCCCCAGGACATGACCTGGAACGTACCCTGCGACGGAAGGATGGGCAGCGCCGCACGGGCCTGCTCGACCGCGCCTGCGGTGTTGATGACGCCATCCTTGTTCACCAGCAGAACCTCCAGCCCGCCTGTCATCGGGGACTGCGGTGTGGCGCGGCGAATGATGTCCTGCACCCAGGCCCAGTTCACATGGGCCGACACCACGCCTTTGAGTACCGAGTCCTGTCCCCGGACGGGCGACGCATAGTCCATGAACCGCAGAGGCACCGGGCTGCCGGGTGCGCGCAGCAGTTTATCCAGCAACACCGCATCGTGGGCATCGCCCACATAGGGTCCTTGCTGGCCCGCGCTGAACCAGGGGCGCTGCGACACGTTTTGTCCCCGCAGCAGGTTGCCGGTGGACACCTGCACCACGCCCTGCGCGTCGGTCACGCCAATCCATGAGTAAAACGGGTAGGACTGGCGGATTTGCTCCAGGTGCGCCTGCAGTTGGGGTGCGTAGCCGTCGTCACGGGTCAGCATGGGCAGGTAGCTGAGCAACGCGATCTCGCGCTCACGCTCTTGCATGCCCTGGGCCAGCGCCAGCGCGATGGGCTGGCTGGCACTGACCAGTGATTGGCCACTCAGCTCGGTCAGGTGCCGCGTCAGCACCTGGTCGGCCACCAAGCCAATCGCCAACCCCGCCAGGACGGCCGTACCGCCAAACAGCAAGGTCAGCCGCGAGCGTGTGGTCTGCAGCCATGAAGACACAGCAGGCATCAGGGTCATGAGGCAGCGGGCATTTCAGTGTTTGACAGCCGTCGATTCTGGCATCGAAAGCGCTGTGCAAGTCGCCGCCCGGCAACGCTGCAGGGTGGTAGAAACCCGTTCGGTGACGCGCCCTGCTTCGCTGCCAGTGCCGCTGCCTCTATGCTGCCCCCATGACCGCTGCCAAAACCCTGCTGATCGTCTACCACTCCCACACCGGCGGCACCCGGCAGATGGTGGACGCGGCCTGCGCAGGCGCAGCAGCGGCCGATAGCGGTGTGGCGGTGCGCTTGCTGCACGCGCCACAGGCCCAGGCCGCCGATGTGCTGGCGGCGGACGGCTATCTGTTTGCCACCCCAGAAAACCTTGCAGCTGTCAGCGGCCTGCTCAAGGATTTTTTTGACCGCACCTACTATGCGGCGCTCGACCAGATCAATGGCCGCCCCTACGCCACCCTGGTCTGCGCTGGCAGCGACGGAACCAATGCCGCCCGCCAGATCGCACGCATCGCCACGGGCTGGCGTCTGCGGCCCGTGGCGGACCCGCTGATTGTCTGCACCCACGCGCAAACGCCCGAAGCCATCCTGGCCCCCAAACAGATTGCATCGGCCGACCTGGAGCGCTGCCGGGCGCTGGGTGAGGCCATGGCGGCAGGGTTGGGGATCGGGGTGTTCTAGAACAGGTTCTCAGGCCGGCGCCGCCAGCTCAGGCGCCTGGTACACCAGCACCTTCAGCGCCCGCTCCGGCTCCACGTCGGCAAACACGGGTGGATTGGCCACGCGCTCCACAAACCGCAGATCGGGCGCCAGCTCCTGCATCTGGTCCTGCAAGAAGGCCAAGCCCAGCTCGGGAGCATTGAGGCACAACAGCGCGTGGCCGCCGGGGGCCAGCAGGTCGGGCAGCCGGCGCATCAGGCGGGCGTAGTCCTTGGTGGCGACAAAGCTGCCCTTCTGGTAGCTGGGCGGGTCCACGATGACCAGGCCGTAAGGGCCGCTGCGGTTGATCTTGCCCCAGCTGCTGAAGATATCGTGCGGCAAAAAGGCGGCGCCCGTGGTGATGCCGTTGAGCTGGTGGTTCTGCTGCCCGATGCCGATGGCGCCGTGGCTCATGTCCACGTTGACCACCTGTTTGGCGCCCGCCTGCAGCGCCACCACCGAAAACGCACAGGTATAGGCAAACAGGTTCAGCACCTTGAGCCCGTAGCGGTCTGCACTGCGCGCTGCGGCGTAGTTGCGCACCCATTGGCGGCCTGCGGCCATGTCCAGAAACAGGCCGTGGTTCTGGCCGCGCAGCACATGCACGCGGTAGCGCACGCCCGCTTCGGTGACCACATGGGGGTCGGGCACCGCCCCTGCCATCAGGCGGGTTTCGCTGCGCCCCTCGATGCGCAAGGCCTCGCCCCGGTGCTGGAAGACCCAGTTCAGCGGCTGGCCTTCCGGGGCAATCTGGGACCAGCGTGCCTGCAACGCCGCGCCGATGGTCTCCAGCTCAGCGTCGCTGGCTGGTGCAAAGCTCGTCAGCACGAACACTGGCGGATACGCATCCAGCACCCACTGCTCGCAGCCCGGGAACAGCCCACCCCGGCCGTGGAAGACGCGCTGGGCGTCGGTGGGCAGGGGCATGGAGGCAATGGCGTCGAGCAGGGCTTGCATGGAGAAAAGGGCTGACAAAAAACAATTTCAGAATCAAAACGGCACGATGCGCTAGTCCAGCATGCCTGGGCAGCTATTGATTCAATAGCAATTGAGCATTATCGCCGCCAGCACTGGCGCAGACACCCACCAGAGACAGCGAATTGCCGTGGGCCCGGCTACACCAGCCCGTCGGTGCCAGGCAGCCCCTGCCGCCCCAACCACTGCTTGCGCGATGTGCGCAGCTTGAAGCGCTGGCGGTACGCCCCTGGCGTCACCCCGGCCACGCGGGTGAACACCTTGCGAAAACTGCCCGTGTCGTTGTAGCCGCATTGCTGCGCCACATCGTCCACCGTGAGGTAGGTGGTCTGCAGCAGCGCCTGGGCCTGGGCAATGCGCAGCCGGTGCAGGTAGTCCTGAGGTGTTTCGCCATGCACCTGGGCAAACCAGCGCAGCAATGTGCGCGGGCTGGTGGCGGCGGCGCGGGCCGTGGCCTGCAGGCTGTAGGGCTCGTTGCGGTGGTCCTGCAGCCAGCGCCGCGCCTGCTCCAGTGCGCCCGCAGCCAGCGGGTTGCCCGTGGGGGTCTCCATGGCGGTGGTGGCGGTCAGCTGGCGCTGCGGGTCAAAAAGCAGCGCGTGCGATGCGGCCTGCGCCAGCTCGGCCGCCGGTGTCTGGGCCAGCAGGTCCAGCATGGCGGCCAGGGTGTCCTGCAGGGATGCGGTGGTCCACAGGGCACCGTCACGCTGCCAGGTTCGCTCCCGCTGCCAGGCCACCTCGGCCACATCGGCCGTCCTTGCCCCACTCTCGCTGGACTGCAGCACGATGGACGGCGCAAACACCCACGGCAGCGCCGCCTTGCGCCCAGCCAGCAAGCCACAGTGCGCCAGCAGGCTGGACCCGTTGAATAGCGCAGCCACCAGCCCGCCCCGCTGCAGGTGGCCCTGCAGCATGGCGCCAAAGTGCTCGCTGTAGCGCCGACTGATCTCACGCAACTGCGGCCCCGTGGGGACCAGCCAGCCGGGGATGACGACCACATCCAGCGGCTCCGAGCCCAGTTCCGCGCCAGGCACTGGCGGTGGGGTGGCGTCGCGCTCGTGCGGCATCTGCAGCCACAACCAGCGCACCACGGGCTGCGCGCCCCCGGGGCGCATCGCCGCCAGCATGTTCATGGCGCGCAGAGCGTCCACCGCAGCGGCGGCGGTGCTGGCAATGCTGCCGTGCCCCCAGAGGATGCCCACGTTCAGGCAGGACGGCAGTGCAGTTTTGGCAGTGGGCATGGTGGCGATCTTGCCACCCTTTGTGGCCAAAACGCCACCGCTTCTCGGTGTTACCGGGCAGTAGCATGACCGTGCGACGACAGCGCCCCGCAGCCATGGCCCTGCGCTGCGGGCCCACACAAACGGAGACACCCACCCATGCACGAACCCTCAACCCATCGCGGCCTCTCGATGGCCCTGACCACCCTGGGCGCGGCCTGCACCGCCCTCTTTCTGGCGGGCTGCGCCAGCCAGCCAGGCGCTGCACACGCAGATCGCAGCGTGACCATTGAGCGCACCGCCTACGGCATTCCACACATCACCGCGAACGACCCCGAATCGCTGGCCTACGGCGTGGCCTATGCCTACGCGCAAGACAACGTCTGCATGACAGCCGACCAGCTCGTGACCGCGCGCGGCCAGCGCAGCAGCACCTTCGGCGCCCAGACCATCGGGCTGCTGGGCCGCCGCTACATCCCCAATGCGCAGATCGACCTGTTCATGGCAGCCCACATGGACGACGCCATGCTGGAGCGCGCCTGGGCCAAGACCAGTGCCGAAACGCAGGCCCTGGCGCGTGGTTATGTGGCGGGCTACAACCGCTTCCTGGCCGACAACGCCGCCACCCTGCCCGATGCCTGCCGGGGCAAGCCCTGGGTGCAGCCCATGACCCTGGCCCAATACCGCCGCATGGCCGAGGTGGTGGCCGTGCAGGCCGGTATTGCCGCGCTGGCCGATGGCATGCTGAGCGCCCAGCCTCCCGCCGCCAAGGCCGCGCAGGCGCCCTCCTCTGACGTGAACCTGGCCGATGCCGCGCAGGCGCTGCGCGACGTGGGCCTGCTCGACTCGCCCCTCGGCTCCAACGCCTGGGCCTTTGGCAAGGACGTGACGGCCAACGGCAGCGGCATGCTGCTGGGCAACCCGCACTTCCCGTGGAGCGGCCCCAACCGTTTCTATGAAATGCACCTGACCATGCCCGGCCAGATGGACGTGATGGGCGTGGGCATTGGCACCTACCCCATGGTCTCCATCGGCTTCAACAAGGACGTGGCTTGGTCACACACGGTGTCCACCGGCAAGCGTTTCACCTTCTACGAAGTGACGCTGGCCGAGGGCGACCCCACCACCTACTTGGTGGACGGCAAGCCCGAGAAGATGACCGCCCGCAAGGTCAACGCCCAGATCCCCGGCCCGGACGGCAAGCTGCAGACGCAAGAGCACACGGTGTGGTCCACCCGCTGGGGCCCGCTGGTGGTGGTGCCCCGCGCGGGCCTGACCTGGAACGCCAAGACCGCCTACGCCCTGCGCGACGCCAACACTGGCAACACCCGCATGATGGACGCGGCCCTGGCCTTTGCCCGCGCCCGCTCGGTGCAGGACCTGCACAAGGCGCACGCCAACCTGGGCCTGCCCTGGGTGAACACGCTGGCCGCCGACCGCAGCGGCCAGGCCATGTATGCCGACGTGAGCGTGGTGCCCGATGTGGATGCCGTCCAGCTCGCCCGCTGCGCACCCAGCCAGCCCGCCGCCGCGCTGCGCGCCGCTGCCGGCCTGGTGGTGCTGAACGGATCACGCGCTGACTGCGACTGGCGCCGCGACAGCGCATCGCCCGTGCCGGGACTCATCCCCATCGGCCGCATGCCCGTGGCCTTCCGCACGGACTGGGTCCACAACAGCAATGACAGCTTTGTCTACACCCACCCCGGCCAGAAGTTTGAGGGCATCTCGCCCCTGGTGGGCGACGCCAGCCTGACCCGGCCACGCACCCGCGCCGGTCTGGCCGAGATTCCTGAAATGCTCGGCCGGGGCAAGGTCACGCTGCAGGCCATCCAGGGCCAGTTGTTTGAGAACCGCAACTTCATGGCCCAGGTGGTGGTACCCGACCTGCTGGCCGCCTGCGACAAGGCGCCCACGGCCGAATCGCGCGACGGCTGTGCGGCCCTGAAAGGCTGGGACCGCCGCAACAACGTCGATGCCCGCGGCGCCCATGTGTTCCGAGAGTTCTGGCGCACTGCGCGCAACATCCCCGGCGTGCACCGCGTGCCCTTCGACCCTGCGCAACCCGTGGCCACCCCTGCAGGCCTGAAGATGGAGGACGCCGCCACCGCCGCCAAGGTGTGGGAGGCGCTGGACGGCGCCGTCAAGGCCATCCGCACCAGCGGCTACACGCTCGACGCCACGCTGGGCAGCGTGCAGCGCCCCGCCATCACCGAAGAAGCGATTGCGCTACACGGCGGCGAGGAGTTTGAAGGCGTGCTCAACAACCTGGGCCGCCAGGAGCCCGCACCCATCAACAAGGCAGGCTTGCGCATCGACTACGGCACCAGCTATGTGCAGACCGTGACCTTCGACGCCAAGGGCCCAGTGGCCCAGGCCATCTTGACCTATGGCCAGTCCACCAACCCCGCATCGCCCCACGCCAACGACCAGATGCGCGAGTTCTCGGCCAAGCGCTGGCACACCCTGCCCTTCCACCGCGACGATGTGGTGAAGGCGCGCGTGGGCGAGCCGCTGCGGCTGGTGCGGCCTTGAGCACCTGCGAGCACCGCCTTTTTTACAGGGCGGTGCCTCGCAGGTCCAAGGCCACATACTGCAGCAGCATGATGGTCTTGCCGTCCTGGATCGTGCCGTTGGCAATGCCGGCCAGGGCGTCGGCCAGCGGCATCTCGATCACCTCGATGTCCTCGCCCTCTCCCTCCAGGCCGCCGCCGCTGCGGATGCGGTCGCCCGGTTCGTACTCGGCCACGAAAAAGTGCAGCTTTTCCGTCACCGAGCCAGGGCTCATGTAGGCCTCGAACACCTTGCGCGGCTGGCGCACGCGGTAGCCGGTTTCTTCCTCGGCCTCGCGACGGATGCAGGTTTCGGGGTCGTCGCCGTCGAGCAGGCCCGCGCAGGTCTCGATCAGCAGGCCGTCAGCGCAACCGTTGAGAAAGGCGGGCAGCCGGAACTGGCGCGTCAGCACCACGGTGCTGCGACGCGGGTCAAACAACAGCAGTGCGGCGCCATTGCCCCGGTCGTAGGCCTCGCGGCTCATCGTCTGCCATTGACCGTCGCGCCGGCGCAGCGAGCAGGTGACCCTGCGCAGCACGTACCAGTTGTCGGAGAGCACCTGCACATCCAGCAGCTTCACATGCTCGGTGCGGGCGTTCAGCTCACCGATGGGGACTTCAGGCACAGGGCGGCTCATGCAATGCCCCCCGCCAGCGGGCTTGGGTAGCGACGCACGGCAAGCGCCAGCGCGAAGGCAGTGTGGTCGGGTAATGAGTGCATGGTTTTGACAAGATTGATTTACGCAATATCATGCACAAACATGCAAATTCGTGCAATCAATTCGTGTAACTCTTCATGCTGACCACCCAACGCAAACAGCTCCTGCTCGACCGCCTGCGTCGGGACGGCCAGATCGTGGCCAAGGCCTTCAGCGAGGAGCTGGGCATCTCGGAAGACACCGTGCGGCGCGACCTGCGCGAACTGGCTGCGGAGGGCCGCTTGCAGCGCGTGCACGGCGGCGCCCTGCCCGCCTCGGCCGCAGTGGGCAGCTTGCAGTTGCGTGGGCAACTGGCCCCCGAAGACAAACGCGCCCTGGGCCGCGCCGGGGCCGCGCTGGTGTTGCCCGGCCAGGTGGTGATCCTGGATGGGGGTACCACCTCACTGCAGGTGGTGCAGCACCTGCCGCTGGACTTGCGCGCCACTGTGGTCACGCACAGCCCCACCGTAGCGACGGCGCTGGCTGGGCACACGCAGGTGGAGGTGCTGATGCTGGGAGGCAGGTTGTTCCGCCACTCCATGGTGAATCTGGGTGCCAGCGTGGTCGAGGCCGCAGCCCAGTTGCGGGCCGACCTGTACCTGATGGGCGTGACCGGCGTGCATGCCGAGGCCGGTCTGACCACGGGAGATTTTGAAGAAGCCGCTGTCAAACGCGCCCTGCACCAGCGGGCGGCAGAAACGGTGGTGCTGGCTTCGCTTGACAAGCTGGGTACGGCATCGCCGTTCAGTGTGGCCCCCTTGCACGAACTGGCCGCGCTGGTGGTGCCTGCCGCCACACCGCAGTCACTGCGCAAAAAGCTGCAGGCCGGTGGCGCCAAGGTGGAGATCGCAGTGGCCTGATCAGGCAACTAGGCAGTGGCGGCGCCAGCGCCCTGGTGCAGGTGCGCGACCAGCGCCGCAGCAAAGCCCGTCAGCACCGCCCCCTTGCGCACGCAGATCTGCAGGTCGCGCTGCGCCCAGGACTCGTCCAGCTCGACCAGCACCGGCGGCTCGCTCAGGCCCGCCACCTGCAGGGCTGCTCCCCGGGGCACCAGGCCAATGCCCACGCCCGCCCCCACCATGCGGCACACTGCTTCAAAGCTGCGCACCTGAATGCGCACGTCCAGATGCCGCCCCAGCGCGGCAGCGGCGTTGGTCGTGAAGGTGTGGATGGCCGAGCCCGCGTGCAGCATCACAAAGGCCTGGTCCAGCACCTCGGCAAAACCCACGCGGCCACGCCCTGCCAACGCATGGCCTGCGGGCACGATGAGCACTAGGCGGTCCTGCCGGTAGGGTGACAACTCCACACCCGCGCCCGTGCCACTGTCGGCCAGCACACCCACCTCGATCTCGCCACTGGCCACTGCGACCACGATCTCTGCGCTGGTGCGCTCCTCCAGACTCACGCTGACCTGCGGGTGCTGCCTCAGGAAACCCGCCAGGTCGTCGGGCAGAAAGGTGTGCGTGGCATGGGTATTGGCCCACAGGCTCACATGGCCCCGGATGCCACTGGCAAAGGGCGAGAGGTTGGCATGCATCTGCTCGACGCTGGCCAGCACCTGGCGCGCATTGCGCAGCAGGGCCTCGCCCGCCCGGGTCAGCGCAAGGCCCCGGGTCTGGCGCTCGAACAGCGAGGTGTTCAGCGCCTCCTCCAGCCGGCGCAGACGGTGGCTGGCCGACGACGGCGCAAGGTAGGCTCGTGCAGCGCCGCGCGTGAGGTTGCGCTCTTCGGCAATAGCGACAAAAAGGCGCAGATCGATCAGGTCATAGGTCAATGGAGGCCCCTCTCACGTTCGTTTTTGACGAACGCATGGTTGCGGCAATGCCAATTGTGCCTGCCGTGCCTACAAGGCACCATCGCCGCATCCTTTCATATTGCGACTGCCCCATGTGCACTGCGTTCGCTGTTTTCGCATGGTCTGGCAGTTTCTACGCAACCCCCCCACCATCCCCCATGCCCTGGAAATACTGGTCCGCCGAACGCCTTGGCCTCCTCCTTGCCATCCTGGCAGCGCTGGGCTTCTCGTTCAAAGCCATCTTCGTGAAACTGGCCTACGCGGTGCCCCAGGCCACGCCCGTGGATTCCGTCACCCTGCTGTGCCTGCGCATGGCGTTTTCCGTGCCGGTGTTTGCCTGGGTCGGCTGGCGCGCCAGCCGCGACCTGGCCCCACTCACCCGGCGCGACTGGCTGCTCGTGATTGCGCTGGGCCTGCTGGGCTACTACGGCGCGAGCATCCTTGACTTCATCGGCCTGCAGTACATCACCGCCAGCCTGGAGCGGCTGATCCTGTTCACCTACCCCACACTCACGATCCTGATCGGCGTGCTCTTCATGGGCAAACGTGCCTCCCGCCGGGAGCTGGGCGCGCTGTTGCTGTCCTACGCGGGCATCGGCTTGGCCTTCGCGCACGACCTGCACATTGCGGGCGACACGCGCGCCGTGCTCATCGGTGCGGGCTTTGTGTTTGGCTCGGCGGTGTCCTATGCGTTCTACCAGGCAGGCAGCGAGCCCGCCATCCGCAGGCTGGGCGCTGCACGCTTCACCGCCCTGGCCATGCTGGTCTCCACGGGCGCCACACTGCTGCATTTCGTGGTGTCGCAACCCGTGGCCTCCTTGGTGCAGCCCGCCCCGGTCTACCTGCACGCCTTGGGCATGGCCATCTTCTCCACGGTGCTGCCCGTGTTCATGACGTCAGCCGCCATCCGACGCATCGGCGCATCCAAAACCGCGCTCGTGGGCACGCTGGGCCCGGTGCTCACGATCTTTTTTGGGGTGTGGCTGCTGGGCGAGCCGTTGACTTTGTGGCAGATGGGCGGCGCGGCGATGGTACTCGCGGGTGTGATGCTGGTCGGGCGCCGCAGCGCGCCTGCACACTTGCCGAAGGCTGCAAAGCCGGCGGTATAGGCGCATCCCGAGCAGGACTGGCTCTGCCTTACGGGCTTAGGGCAGGTTTTCCCGAAAGATGACTTGGCTGCGTGTGGCCTCCACCCCACTCGTCGGCTCCCGCCCATCCCGCAAGTTGGCAAAAATCCGCACGCAGTTCATCACCGCGCCCTGCGGGTTCTGCGTGATGACCGCATCCATCGTCCCGTCGATCAGCAGCGCCCGCGTATCCGGCGTGAGCCCATGGCCGATGAACACGATCTTGCGGTCTGCCCCCGCCTCTTTCAGGGCCCGGCCGATGCCTTCGGCCCCGCCGCCGATGTTGTAGATGCCAGCTAAATCGTCGTGCTGCTCCAGCAGCGCGCGGGCCTGGCGGTAGTTGCGTTCGGCGTCGTCTTGCCCTTCGCGCACGCCCACGACCTGCACCAAGGGGAACTGTTCTTCGAACAGGTGCAAAAAACCCGCCTCGCGCTCTTCGTGGGCGCGGTAGCGCAGTGATCCAACAATCATCGCCACATGCGCCTTGCGGCTGTGGGCCAGGGGGCCCATGAAGCGGGCGATGAGGTAGGCGGCGGTGCGGCCCGCGGCGCGGTTGTCCAGGCCCACATAGGCCACGCGGCGCGAGTTGGATAAATCGGAGATGAGCGTGACGGTGGGCACGCCCTGCTCTGCCAGCTGGGCCACGGCCTCGCGCACCACCGGGTGCTCCAGCGCCATGAAGGCGATGCCGTCGCAGCGCTTGCCGTAGTGCAGCAGCGCTTTGGCCAAAGCGTCGGGGTTGAAGCTTTCGATGTACGCCGCCTGGCAACGCACATTGAACGGGGCCCAGTGGTCTTGGGCATAGCCGATCACGTCGCCCAGCATCTGCAGAAAGCGGTTGCTGCCCTCGGGGATCAGCACCATCAGGCGCAAGGGCTGCGGCTGCAGCGCTGCATGCAGCTCGGCCTGCGGCAGGTAGCCCAGGGTGGCGGCGGCCTGCAGCACCCGCTGCGCGGTGGCGTTGCGCACGCCCGAACGCTGGTTCAGCACCCTGTCGACCGTGGCGGTGGAGACGCCAGACAGCTGGGCGATGTCGGGGATGCGCGGGCTGCGGGGACTGCCGGGATTGCTTGGGTGGGGCGGGGTTTGGGCCATGTGCAATTCAATCAAAAACCATCATCCAGCTTGCTGGTATTTGATGGATTCTGCGGATACTATCACTCGGCGTTCGATGCTCAAAGGCATCAGAAACCATCAGTACAAACCCTAGGTTGTGACGGCTGGCACGCTCGCCAGGCCGATCACGCAGGAGACAAAGACATGCCTGGTATTTCCGCTCACGTTCACGCTCGCTTGCGCCCACAAGGCAAGCCGCCAGCTTTTGGCCGCCGCGCCAGCACTCGCTGATTGACGCGCACGGCTGCCCAACCCATGACGTACGAGTTCGACTTTGCCAGCGTGCTGGCCAACTGGCCCCAGTTTCTGGAAGGGGCCTGGATGACCATCCTGCTGTCCTTCCCGGCCACGGTAATTGGTTTTGTGGGTGGCACGCTGCTGGCCATTGGGCGGCGCGGCGACACGCGCTGGCTGGCCAAGGCCTGCGGCGCATATGTAGAAGTGCTGCGCAACACGCCGCTGTTGGTGCAGGTGTTTCTGGTGTTCTTTGGCCTGGCCAGTCTGGGCTTCAAGGTGTCGGCGTTTGCTGCGGCGCTGCTGACGCTGGTGATCAACGTGGCGGCCTACACCTGCGAAATCATGCGGGCGGGCATGGATTCGATCCACAAGGGCCAGATCGAGGCGGCCGAATGCCTGGGCCTGACGCGCCGGCAGGTGTACTGGCATGTGGTGCTGCGTCCGGCGATGGAGAAGGTGTACCCCGCGCTCACCAGCCAGTTTGTGTTGCTGATGCTGGCGTCGTCCATCACCTCGCAGATCTCGGTGGAGGAACTCACCGCCGTGGCGGCGCGGGTGCAGTCCGAGACCTTCCGCCCGTTCGAGGCTTACATCCTGGTGGCGGTTGCGTATCTGGCGCTGTCGCTGCTGATGCGGCTGGGGCTGTGGGTGTTCGGGCAGATCGTGTTCACGCGCCAACGCAAATTGGGGAGCGCCAAATGATTGACGGTGGACTGAACTCGTATCACCTGCAGTACCTGCTGTTCGGCGCGCTGTGGACCATTGGCCTGTCGTTGATTGCGTTTGTGGGCGGTGGCCTGGCCGGGGGCGTGATTGCGCTGTGCCGCGTCAGCCCGATCAAGGCAGTGCGCTGGGCAACGATTGCGTGGATTCAGATCATCCAGGGCACGCCGCTGCTGGTGGTGCTGTTCCTGTGTTACTTCGGCCTGTCCATTGCGGGCTTGGAGCTGCCCGCCATCGTGGCCGCCAGCATCGCGATGATTGTTTACGTCAGCGCGTATCTGGGTGAGATCTGGCGCGGGTGCATCGAGTCGGTGCCGCGCACGCAGTGGGAGGCGGCCGAGTGCCTGGCCCTGTCGCGCACCCAGCGCATGCGCCTGGTGGTGCTGCCGCAGGCGGTGCGCATTGCCACGCCGCCCACGGTGGGCTTCATGGTGCAGATCGTCAAGAACACGTCGCTCGCGTCCATCGTGGGGTTTATCGAGCTGGTGCGTGCCGGGCAGCTCATCAACAACTCGATCTTTCAGCCTTTTACCGTGTACCTGCTGATCGCCATCGTCTACTTTGCGATGTGCTACCCGCTGTCCGTCTGGAGCCGCAAGCTGGAGCAGCGCCAGCAGTTTGGAAACACCCGTGGCACAGCCACCCCCTCTGTGACCACCGCATGAAACGAGAAGACACCATGAACCTCGCCCGAGACGCTGCCGCGCAACCCACCCAGCCAGCGGCCGCGCCTGCGCAGCCAGTCGTTGAACTAAAGGGCGTGCACAAAAGCTTTGGCAGCAACCAGGTGCTCAAGGGCGTGTCGTTTGCCATTCCCCGGGGCCAGGTCGTGGCCATCATCGGCAAGAGCGGCTCGGGCAAGAGCACGGCGCTGCGGTGTATCGACCGGCTGGAGATCATCGACAGCGGCACCATCAACGTCTGCGGCCACGCGGTGCATGACCCTGCCATCGACCTGCGCCAGCTGCGCCAGGACGTGGGCATCGTGTTCCAGAGCTACAACCTCTTTCCGCACCTGACGGTGGAGCAGAACATCACCCTGGCCCCCAAGGCCGTGAAGAACATGCCCGCAGGCAAGGCGCGCGAGATTGCCGCTCGCACGCTGCAGCAAGTGGGCCTGGCGGACAAGGCGCAGGCCTACCCCGAGCAGCTCTCAGGTGGGCAGCAGCAGCGCGTGGCCATTGCCCGGTCTTTGGCGATGGAGCCGCAGGTGATGCTGTTCGACGAGGTGACTTCTGCGCTCGACCCGCAGCTCACCGGCGAGGTGCTGCGCGTGATCGAGGCTCTGGCGCAGGGCGGTATGACCATGGTGCTGGTCACCCACGAGATGGAGTTTGCCGCCCGGGTGGCCGACACCATCATCTACATGCACGAGGGCAAGGTGTGGGAGACGGGCCCGGGCGACATGCTCAAGAACCCACAGACCGCCGAGCTGCGCGACTTTCTTTCTCATGGGCTTTGAGTTTCAGCTTCAGCCCTGCCCCTTTCGATTCCGTACTCAAAAACCACCAGGAGACAACCACCATGACCGTATCCCTCATCTTCCGCCGCACCTTGCTGGCCGTGGGCGCCGCCGCCCTGTGCATGCCCGCCATGGCCGAGCTGGCCGACATCAAGTCCGCCGGCAAGCTGCGCGTGGGCATTGACTTTGGCGCGCCGTTCTATGGGTTTGTGGACGACAAGATGAAGCCCGTGGGCTCGGACGTGGAAGCGGCCGAGTTGCTGGCCAAGGATCTGGGCCTGACGCTGGAGATCGTGAACACCACCAACTCCGCGCGCATCCCCAACCTGCTGTCCAACAAGGTGGACCTGATCATCTCGTCGCTGTCGATCACGCCCGAGCGCCAGAAGGCGGTGGACTTCTCCATCCCCTACGGCGCCATCCAGGCTGCCGTGGGCGCGCCCAAGAGCTTGAAGCTGACCAGCATTGAAGACCTGGCAGGCAAGACCGTGGCCGTGACCCGCGGTGGCCCGCAGGACAAGATCGTGACCGAGCGCGCGCCGCAGGCCAAGGTGGTGCGTTTTGACGACGAATCTGCCTCCATCACCGCCGCTGCCACGGGCCAGACCGATATCGTGGCTATCACGCCGCCGATCATCGCGGCCATCGCCAAGAAGAACCCGGCACGCGACTTCGAGACCAAGTTCATCCTGCAGTCGTACCAGCTGGGCGTGGCCATGCGCAAAGGCCAGCCCGAGCTGATGGCCGCCGTCAACGGCTGGATCAAGACCAACCTGGCCAACGGCAAGCTCAACGACATCCATGTGAAGTACGCAGGCGTGCCGATCCCCAAAGAAATCATCGACGGCGCCAAGTAAGCAAATAAAGCAAGCCTGCAACCTGGGCGGCGCCTGCTGGACCCCGCCCGGCTGCGCCCTGCCCTGACGCATCACCACCAAAGGAAATTTTTATGAGCCGTCATTTCGGCGCCATCCGCCAACTTGGCTATGTGGTCCACGACATCGAAGCCGCCATGGACTACTGGAGCAAGACCCTGGGCGTGGGCCCGTGGTTCTACAACCCCAAGGTTCCGATCAAGAACTACGTTTACAAGGGCGAATCGTACGAGCCGCACAACTCGGTGGCGCTGGCCAACTCGGGCTACGTGCAGGTCGAGCTGATCCAGACGCGCAACGACGTGCCGTCGATGTACCGCGACTTTCTGCAGGCCGGGCGCACCGGGCTGCAGCATGTGGCGTACTGGACCAGCGACTACGACGCCGACCTGGCGCGTTTGACGGCCCAGGGCTTCAAGACGGTGATGAGCGGCGAAGTGGGCGAAAAAGGCCGCTTTGTCTACTTCGACACCGAGTACCACCCGGGCACGGTGATCGAGCTGTCGGAAGTGGCCGGCCCCAAGGGCCGCATGTTCGACCTGATCCGCGCGGAGTCAGAAACCTGGGACGGCACGACGGGCCCGGTGCGGCCCTTCCCAGACCTCTCCAAGATCTGATTTCAAGCCAGATAGCCCTCAGGCGCCTATTCAATATGCACCTGCAGCTATCAATAACATAGCAAAAGCCACCCATGTCCCTAGACCGCTTTGAAGCCACCTACCTGATCGAGACCCCGCTGGACCCGGCCCACGTGGCCGAGGTGCTGGCGGGCGAACAATCGTGTGGCACCTTCACCCGGGTGGAGGGCGAGACCGACGCGTTGCGCGAACGCGCCCGCGCCACGGTCGAATCGGTCGAGCTGCTGGACGTGGCGCCCGCCCCTTCGCTGCCCAACGGCTGGATGCAGCGGCGCGGCATGTTCGACACGCAGCAGACCTGGCAACGCGCCCGGCTGCGCGTGAGCTTTCCGTGCGACAACATCGGCCCCAACCTGCCCACGCTGGCCGCCACGATTTCGGGCAATCTGTACGACCTGGGCGAGGTCACCGGCCTGCGCCTGGAGTCGATGAAACTGCCCAGCGCGTACCGCGCGCAGTTCGACATGCCCCGCCACGGCATTGACGGCACGCGCGCACTGACGGGTGTGCAGGGCCGCCCGCTGATCGGCACCATCATCAAGCCCAACGTCGGTTTGTGGGCCGAAGAAACCGGCGACCTAGCCGGCCGCCTGTGCGCTGCCGGGGTGGACTTCATCAAGGACGACGAGGTCTGCGCCAACCCGGTGCACGCGCCGCTGGCCGACCGCGTCAAAGCCGTGATGCGCCGGGTTCGCGCCCACCAGGACAAGACCGGCAAGCGGGTGATGGTGGCCTTCAACATCACCGACGAGACCGACGCCATGCGCCGCCACGCCGACCTGATTGCCGCCGAAGGCGGAAGCTGCGTGATGGTCAGCCTGAACTGGTGCGGCTACTCGGCGGTGCAAACCCTGCGCCGCCACACCCCGCTGGCGCTGCACGGCCACCGCAACGGCTACGGCGCACTGTCGCGCCACCCGTTGCTGGGCTTCTCGTTCAACGCCTGGCAGACGCTGTGGCGCCTGGCCGGTGTGGACCACATGCACGTGCATGGGTTGCAAGGCAAGTTCTCGCAGACCGATGAAGAAGTGATCGAGTCGGCCCACGACACCCTGGCCCCGCTGTGCGAAGGCTTGGACGACCGCGTGCTGCCCGCGTTCTCCAATGGCCAGTGGGCCGGCACCGTGCCCGCCACGTGGGACAGCATCCAGTCCAACGACCTGCTGTTCATGTCCGGCGGCGGCATCCTAGCCCACCCGGACGGCCCCGCTGCGGGCGTGGCCAGCCTGCAGCAGGCCTGGGACGCAGTGCAAAAGGGCGAGACCCTGGCCCAGCGCGCCAACCACGCCTCCGAGCTGCGCCGTGCGATCGAATTCTTCGGCAAGAAATAAACGATGACGAAGAGTGCCCCTCAGTACGGCTGGTACGGCGACGACTTCACCGGCGCCACCGACACCCTGGCCGTGCTGGCCCAGGCCGGCCTGCGCTCGATGCTGTTCATGGGCGTGCCCAGCGCCGAGGCCCTGGCCGCTGCCGGGCCGCTCGATGCGGTGGGCATCGCGGGCGCTGCGCGCGCCATGCCGCCAGAGGCCATGCAGGCCGAGATGTCGGCTGTAGGCCGCTTCTTTGAAAAGTTGGCACCGCCAGTGCTGCACTACAAGGTGTGCTCCACCTTCGACAGCGCCCCACATGTCGGCAACATTGCTTGCGGCATTCAGACCCTGCACCCGTTTGTGAGCAACCGCTGGGTGCCCATCGTGGGCGGGCAGCCCAGCCTGGGGCGCTACTGCGCGTTCAGCAACCTGTTCGCTGCTGCGGGCACGGGCGGCGCCGTGCACCGCATCGACCGGCACCCCACCATGCGCCAGCACCCGGTCACGCCCATGGGTGAGGCCGATCTCCGGCTCCATCTGGCGCGCCAGGGGCTCGATGGCATTACCGCCCTGCACTACCCGCTGTACGACGCCACCACCACCGACGTCCTGGACGCCGCCCTGCAGGCCCTGCTGGCGCATGGCGCAGCGTCCCACGCCATGGCCCCCACCTTGCTGGACCTGACCACGCCCGGCCAGTTGGCCACCGTGGGCCGCCTGCTGTGGCAGCAGTCCCAACAGGCCCGTTTGCTGGCCGTGGGCTCCAGCGCCGTGGCCCAGGCGCTGGTCGCCCACTGGGGCAAGCCGGCGTCCACGGCCGCTGCACCGCTGGCGCCCACCGACGGGCCGGTGTTGGCCTGGGCGGGCAGCTTGTCCCCCCTGACCGCCGCGCAGGTGCAGGCCGCCACCGCATACCACCGCATCGCAGTGGACGCCCAACGGCTGTGCAGCGACACGGCCTACGCGCAGGCTCTGCAGGACAACCTCTGCGCGGGGCTGCACAGCGGGCAGAACGTGCTGGCCTTCACCGGCCCCACGGACGGCGCGCCGCTGGCCGCTGCGGCCTCGTCCACCGACATTGCCCAGGCCAGCGCCGATCTGATCGCCCGCGTGGTGCAAGCCCGCGCAGAACGCGGCGCGCCACTGCGCCGCATCGGCATCGCCGGAGGTGATACGTCAAGCCACGCAGTCCAGGCGCTGCAGTTGTGGGGGCTGTCGTACAAGACCACGGTCTGCCCAGGGGTCACGCTGAGCCGCGCACACAGTTCAGAACCGTCGCGCCAAGGGCTCGAGTTGATGCTCAAGGGCGGGCAGATGGGAGGAGCGGATCTGTTCGAAAGGCTGCTCGGCACCGCCTGACGGAGACATCCAGGCGATAAAAAGCCCGCGCATGGCGGGCTCCTTATGGAAAGGCTTAGCGGCAGGCATGCCTGCCGCTATTCCTTCAAACGCGTGGAACCGGAGTTCCTGAGTTCACGCACAGCGCAAGGTTCAGCGCCTTGATGGCCGTCTTGTAGTCTTCACGCTCGATCACGAACTGCATGTTCACCTGCCGCAGGGTCTGGGACACGCAGTTGACGTTGACCCGCGCATCGGCCAGCGCCTGCGCGGCCTTGGCCAGCACGCCAGGGATGCCGATGTTGGAGCCGATGGTGCACACAATCGCGCTGGGCTTGATCGTCACGACCTGGTAGCCCTCCTGCAGCTCGGCCACCAGCTCGGGCGTGACCTGGTTGTCCCACACCAGATGGGCGATGGAGTTGGCGTTGGTGGCCTTCAGGATGTAGCTCACATCGTGCTTGCAGAACACGTTCATCAAGCCCGCATCAAAGCCCACCGTGCCCACCATGCTGGGGTCGTGGATCTCGATCAGCGTGACCTTGTCAGTGCCGGTGACGATCTCCACACGCGCGCGCTCACCCACGAAGTCCTTGGTGATGAGCGTGCCGGGGTGGTCGGGCTCAAACGTGTTCTTCAGGCGGATGGGGATGCCCGCCAGTTCCATGGGCTTGGCGGCCTTGGGGTGGATGGCTTCCATGCCCACATCGGCCAGCTGGTCGGCCACGTCGTAGTTGGTGGCGCCCACGACGATGGCGTTTTCCAGGCCCACGAGGTTGGGGTCAGCAGAAGACAGGTGGAATTCCTTGTGGATCACGGCCTCTGCGGGGCGCACTTCCACGGCGATCTTGCTGAAAGTGACTTCGGAGTAGCCCCGGTCAAACTCGCGCATGATGCCTTCGGTGCCCTTGGTGTAGCCGGTGGCCACCACCACCTTGTCGCTCAGGTCGATGCCTTTAAAGCTGTTGGCAATGCGCTCGTCAATCGTCCAGGCTTCGTTGTCGTCAAAACCGGCCAGGTCCATCAGCATGGCATTCACGCCATTGGCCTTGAGGATTTCGACCGAGTTGAACGCGCTGTGCGACTCGCCAATCGAGGCCAGCACTTCGCGCGCCGCGAGCAACACATCCTTGCGGCTGAGATAGCCGCTGGCCAGCACGTGCTGCATGGCGTTCAGATATTCACGCGCCTGGCCAATGCGCTGGTCAATAAAGGCATCGGCCACATCCAGCGGCAGGCCCAGGTCGGCGTAGCCGGCGTTCAGTTTTTTGAGGCTGACCGCCAGTTGGGTCAACGCATCTTGGTAACCCTTGCCTTCGGCAAACAGGGCATAGATTCCGCGCTCGCCCGTCTTCTTGTGCTCCAGCAGCTGGTTCGTCACGCCCGAATAGGCAGACACCACGTAGATCCGGCCGTTAATGCGCTTGGGGTCGTGCAGCACGATGTGGCGCAGCACATCGCCAAAGGCGGTCATGGAAGTGCCGCCGATCTTCTCGACAGAGATCTTGGAGTTTTGAACGTCTTGCATGGACAGGCTCAGGGGAGCAAAAAGGTTGGAAAGCTGAACGAATGCTCTGCCAAGGGGCTCAACGGCAGGAAACCCTCTATTTTCCACGACTTTTGTTAGGGCAGCTTGGGGCAAGCCCGACAGACGGGTGCAAGGCACGTACCGTGGCAAAAGAAGCCCTCATTGCGATCTGTGATCGCAGTTGAAGGACCAGGCGAATTGCCCGGCACGCTGACTCCATCACGAAGGGCCCGCAAAACTCAGCGCAGCAGCCCTGGGCCGGCGGCAATTCTCGGCGTCTGTATGAGACGAACTTCTGGTTTGCAACACTTGATCAAGGTCGCGAAGCATCTGCTGTTGAGCGGGGGGCGCTGGAATCGCAAGCTGCGTCTCCAGTCCTGCAGACGGAAGGGTCGTGCATGGCTTCAAAATCCGCAATCGGTACTGGGGGCGCCATTAAATACCCCTGGTAGGCATGGCAGCCGCAGTTGGCCAGAAAGGCCCTCTGAGCCTCCTGTTCCACGCCCTCGGCAATGACGCGCAGACCCAGGCTTTCCGCCAGGGCGATCACCATGCGGGCGATGGCTGCGTCGTTCGGGTCGACCAGGATGTCTTTGATGAAGCCCTGGTCGATTTTGAGCTGGTCCAGCGGCAGGCGCTTCAAGTAGGTCAGCGACGAGTAGCCGGTGCCAAAGTCGTCGAGCGAAAAGCCCACGCCGTGGGCCTTCAGCGCGTCCATCTTGATGATGGTGTTCTCTACTTCGACGACGAGGACGCTCTCGGTCAACTCCATCTTGAGCCTGTGTGGCGGGGCGCCGGTGTCGCGCAGAAGCGCCAGCACCTGTGGCACGAAGTCGTCCTGCTGCATTTGCTTGGCACTGACGTTCACCGCGATGCAGAGTCCCGCCGTTTCCGGGCGCAAGGCCCATCGCGCCAGCTGGGCGCAGGCCGTATGTATCACCCAGTAGCCCAGCGGCACGATCAAGCCGGTTTCCTCGGCCAGAGGAATGAAGTACGACGGACTCACCATGCCGCGCTGTGGGTGCCGCCAGCGCAGCAACACCTCGGCTCCAGTGATCTGGCTCTGGCCCTCTACCTGGGGTTGGTAATGCAGCGCAAACTGCTGCTGCCGCAAGGCTTCGCGCAGATCGGACTCCAGCACCGCGCGCTCACTGACCGCAGCCTGCATTGCCGTATCGAAAAACCGCAAGGTGTTGCGCCCTGCTGTCTTGGCCTGGTACATCGCCAGATCAGCCTGCTTGAGCAGTTCGTCGATGGAGTCACGCGGCCCGTCAAACAGTGCCACGCCAATGCTGGGGGTGCTGCGCACATCGTACCCTGCCAAGGAGTAAGACAGATTCAGCGCCGAAAAGATCTTCTCGCCCACGACCCGGCAGTGGGCGGCCACCTCCTCCGGGTTCTCGCCCAGGTCTTCCAGGATCACCACAAACTCGTCACCGCCCAAGCGGGCCACGGTATCGCCCTCGCGCACACAGGTCACCAGGCGGCTCGCTACCTGCTGCAGCAGCAGATCGCCTTTGTCATGGCCCAGGGTGTCGTTCAGGGTTTTGAAGTGGTCCAGATCAATGAACAGCAAGGCGCCGCACTTGGCGCTGCGGGAGCTTGCGACCAGGGCCTGTTTGAGCCTGTCCATCAGCAGGCGGCGGTTCGGCAACCGGGTCAGCGGGTCGTAGAAAGCCAGGCTGTTGATCTCATCTTCGGCCGCCTTGCGCGCAGTGAAGTCTTCGATCACCCAGATGCTGCCGGCCTGCGGCAACCGAGGATCCAGGGTGCGCTTGCGAACCTGTGCCCAGAAGTGCGTGCCGTCCTGCCGCTGCAAAAACCGCAATTCCTCGTCCAACCGGGTGTCGGGCAGCGGTCCGTTTGCCGGATAGAGTGCGCTGGCCGGCAAACCCGCCATGGTGCCGTGGCCATAGCCAAAAATCTGCTCGGCATGGCGGTTCGCGATGTGCAGTTTGCCGTCGCGCACGAACAGCACGCCCACCTGCACATTGCTCAAGATGACCTGCTGCTCGGCGAACGAGGTTTTAAGGTCGCTGCGCATACGGTCCATCTGATGGGCCAGGTGGCCGATTTCGTCCTGCCGCTCCCAGCCTATGGACTGCTCAAAATCGCCACCGGCCAGCCGGTTCGAAAACAGCGTCAACCTGTGCAACGGCCGCAGCACGCGCAAGTGCAGCGCCACCAGAATACAGCCCAGAGACAGCACAAACTGACCCAGCAAGATGAACGCATAAGCCCTGCGGTCCCGGGCAAACTCCTGCTGCTTCAGACCATCGTCGACCTCGATCTCGACAAAGCCCGCCAGCTCTTCGGTGCCATTGCCACGCATCAGCAGCGGCCGCTGCACCACTTGGGACGTCCCCAGCCTGCGCTGGGCTTGCTCCAGCACCACGATAGGCACTTTGTCGGAATCGCTCACCGTGATTCGCACCACTTGCGGATCCAGCAAGGCCGACTGCCCGATGGTGCGCACACTGACGGTGTTGTAGTTCCACACTGGTACCGCCAGGCTGTTGGACAGCTGCAGAGCCCTTTCGTCCAGGTAGGCAGACAGCTCCTTATTGATCTGCTCCTGGCGTAGGTAGCTGAGGGTCATGATGCCAATCAGGGCGGGCACGAACAGGCCGGCCGCCATGGCAACCACCATGCCGACGCTCAGGCTGCTCAGCCGGTCACCCAGCTTGGACATGGACTTTCTCGGTCTTTGCAATGAGCAGGGAACGGTGAACCCATGGGCCATGGGTGTCAACACCGGCTGCACATCAGCTTCTGGATTTCGGGGGTCTTGTAGTTGGCGCGCGTCACCAGGGTGATGTCGGTAAAAATGGTTCGGGTTTGGATCGCCTGGTTGCGGGCCGCTGCAGCGGCAGCCTGTATGCCCTTGTAGCCCATCTGGGTGGGGTTTTGAATCACCAGTCCATGGATCTCCTGCTGCTCCAGGCCTGTGAGCAGAAAGTCGGTGGAGTCAAAGCCGATAAAACGCAGCTTGCCGGCCAGGCCTTTGTCGCGCAACGCGCGCAGCATGCCGTCGGTGGACGATTCGTTGACCGCAAACACGCCGTCGATGCCCGGATGCGCCGCCAGCAGCTGGGTAGCGCTGTGCCGCGCCTTGCCAATCGAGCCGCCGCCGTAGACGTCGGCCACCAGCGTGACCTTCGGAGCCTTCTCTTTCAGGTAGTCGACAAAGCCCCGGGCTCGCTCATCGGTGGACGCGCTGCCGGCCACGGTCCGGAGCATGGCCACCTTCCCCTGGTTGTTCAGCAAGCCAGCCAGGGTCTTGGCTGCCAGTTGCCCGCCCGCGTAGTTGTCGGAGGTGACAAAGTTGAGGTGCTGGTTACCGTCCAACCCCGAATCGACCGCAATCACCTTGATGCCCAGGGCCACGGCCTTCTGCACAGACTCGACCAGGCGCGCCCTGTCGGTGGGCGCGATCAGGATTGCATCCACCCCGGGCTTGGTGTAGAGCTGGACGATCTTGATCTGGGAATCGATGTCGTCGTTGTGCTCTGGTCCGCGCCATGTGAGCTTGACGTGACCGTCTTCCTTCACCGCTTTATCGACCCCAATGCGCATCAGCTCCCAGAAAACCTGGTCGCTGGACTTGGGGATGAAGACGATGTTGACGTCCTTTTCTGCCGCCTGTGCCGTGCACAGCGCAAGCAACCAACAGCCAACCAACACGGTACGAAAGAACGAGTTCATTGGTATCCCCTTGGTGGGGCTAGCCGCACACTTGTGCCTACCAAGACGGGGCCCCAATGCGCGTCTTGTAACCAGAAGATACACGATTCAAAGCGGAGCACCGCAAGAACATACCCTTGCCTGCAAAATCCCGGAGAAACACTGAAGGGCCATCCTCAACGCCCTGTTTTGATAGCACCTCACCATTTATCTATAAGCGCTGGAGGCCGATTTCGTCGATAAAAAAGTGGGGGATGGAAGGCCGCTTCTGCGCATGCTTGGGCGTCTCGGTATCGACGACGATGGCCACCGCCATATCGGCGGCCGATCATTGATCTGGCGCGCCAAGCAAAAAGCCCGAACCGTTGCGGGTTCGGGCTTCCATGCAGGCAAGCGTTAAAGCACTTTATTTCTTCTGCGGCGGAACATCCGTGCAGCTGCCGTGCGCAATCTCCGCCGCCATGCCGATGCTTTCGCCCAGCGTGGGGTGCGGGTGGATGGTCTTGCCGATGTCCACCGCGTCGGCTCCCATCTCGATGGCCAGGGCAATCTCGCCGATCATGTCGCCCGCATGGGTGCCGACCATGCCGCCGCCCAGGATCTTGCCGTGGCCATGGGCTTCGGGCGAGTCGTCGAACAGCAGCTTGGTCACGCCCTCGTCGCGGCCATTGGCGATGGCGCGGCCAGAGGCCGTCCAGGGGAACAGGCCCTTCTTGACCTTGATGCCCTGGGCCTTGGCCTGGTCTTCGGTCAGGCCGACCCAGGCCACTTCGGGGTCGGTGTAGGCAACGCTCGGGATCACGCGGGCGTTGAAGGCGGCCGCGGCCAGCTCCTTGTTGCCTTGCAGTTCACCGGCGATGACTTCAGCCGCCACGTGCGCTTCATGCACCGCCTTGTGGGCCAGCATGGGCTGACCCACGATGTCGCCGATGGCGAAGATGTGCGGCACGTTGGTGCGCATCTGGATGTCGACGTTGATGAAGCCACGGTCCGTCACGGCCACGCCAGCCTTCTCGGCAGCGATCTTCTTGCCGTTGGGCGTGCGGCCCACGGCCTGCAGTACGAGGTCGTACACCTGGGGTGCGGGGGCGGTACCGCCCTCTTCCGCTGGCGCAAACGTCACCTCAATGCCTTCGGGCGTGGCCTTGGCACCCACCGTCTTGGTCTTGAGCATGATGTTGTCAAAACGCTTGGCGTTCATCTTCTGCCAGATCTTGACGAGGTCGCGGTCGGCGCCCTGCATCAGGCCGTCCATCATCTCGACCACATCGAGGCGCGCGCCCAGCGTGCTGTACACGGTGCCCATTTCGAGGCCGATGATGCCGCCGCCCAGAATGAGCATGCGCTTGGGCACTTCCTTCAGCGCCAGGGCGCCGGTGGAGTCGACCACGCGTGGATCGTCGGGCATGAACGGCAGGCGCACTGCCTGGCTGCCGGCGGCGATGATGGCCTTCTTGAAGGCGATGACCTTCTTGGTGCCCGTCTTTTCTTGCGCGGTGCCGGTGGTTTCTTCCACTTCGAGGTGGTTGGCACCCACAAAGGCACCGTAGCCACGCACGGTGGTCACCTTGCGCATCTTGGCCATGGCGGCGAGGCCGCCGGTGAGCTTGCCGATGACTTTCTCTTTGTGGCCACGCAGCTTGTCGATGTTGACGGCGGGCGCGCCAAAGTCCACGCCCAGGTCGGCCATGTGGCTGACCTCGTCCATGACGGCTGCCACGTGCAGCAGCGCCTTGGAGGGGATGCAGCCCACATTCAGGCACACGCCGCCCAGGGTGGCGTAGCGTTCGACGATGACGACCTTGAGGCCCAGGTCGGCCGCGCGGAAAGCGGCGCTGTAGCCGCCGGGGCCGCCGCCGAGCACGAGCACGTCGCAGTCCAGATCAGCGGAGCCAGCAAAGCTGGATGCTACGGGATTGATAGCTGCAGACACATTATTTACCTGCGCTACAGCCGGTTTCTGCTCTGAAACTGCAGGCGCTGGGGATGCGGCAGGCGCTGGAGCGGCTGCGCCTGCACCCTGCACTTCCAGCGTCAGCACCACCGAGCCTTCGGCGATCTTGTCGCCGAGCTTGACCTTGAGTTCCTTGACCACACCAGCGTGGCTGGACGGGATCTCCATGGAGGCCTTGTCGGACTCCACGGTGATCAGGCTTTGCTCGGCCTTGATGGTGTCGCCGGGTTTGACCAGCACTTCGATGATGGCCACTTCGGCGAAGTCGCCAATGTCGGGCACCTTGATGTCGATGATTGCCATGGTGTGTCTTGCCCTTTCGTTACATCACGATGCGACGGAAGTCCGCCAGCAGCGAGGCAAAGTACACGTTAAAGCGCGCAGCAGCGGCGCCGTCGATCACGCGGTGGTCCCAGCTCAGGCTCAGGGGCAGCATGAGGCGCGGTGCAAATTGCTTGCCGTCCCACTTGGGCTCCAGGCTGCTCTTGCACACGCCCATGATGGCGACTTCGGGAGCGTTGATGATGGGCGTGAAGTAACGCCCGCCAATGCCGCCCAGGGAGCTGATGGAGAAGCAGCCGCCGGTCATGTCGGCCGGGCCGAGCTTGCCGTCGCGCGCCTTCTTGGCCAGGTCGCCCATCTCTTGCGAGATCTGGACGATGCCCTTTTGGTCAGCGTCGCGGATGACCGGCACAACGAGACCGTTGGGCGTGTCGGCCGCAAAGCCGATGTGGAAGTAGTTCTTCATCACCAGCTGGTCGCCGTCGAGCGAGCTGTTGAACTCGGGGAACTTCTTGAGCGCGGCCACGGCGGCCTTGATCATGAAGGCGAGCATGGTGACCTTCACGCCGCTCTTCTCGTTCTCTTTGTTGAACTGCACGCGGAAGGCTTCGAGGTCGGTGATGTCCGCGTCGTCGTGGTTGGTGACGTGCGGGATGACGACCCAGTTGCGGTGCAGGTTGGCGCCGCTGATCTTCTTGATGCGCGAGAGGTCCTTGCGCTCCACCGGGCCGAACTTGGTGAAGTCCACCTTGGGCCAGGGCAGCAGGTCCAGGCCGACGCCGGAGCCGCCGGATGCCGCAGCGGGCGCCTTGGCGGCCTGGGCCTTGGTCTGCACCGCACCTGCCATCACCTGCTTGGTGAAGGCTGCCACGTCGTCCTGGGTGATGCGGCCCTTGGGGCCGGTGCCCTTGACTTCGTCGATGGGCACGCCCAATTCGCGGGCGAACTTGCGCACCGAAGGCGATGCATGGGGCAGGCCTGCCGTGGGGGTGCCGGGCTGGTGGGCAGGGACAGCCACCGAGGCGGTGGCAGCGGCGGGTGCTGCGGCTGCCACCGCAGGAGCGGCCACAGCCACTGGGGCTGGTGCCGGCGCAGCGGCCGCAACCGGTGCTGCTACAGGCGCTGCAGCAGATGCCGTACCTTCAAGCAGAGCCACCAGATCACCAATGTTGACGGTGTCGCCAATCTTGACCTTGAGTTCCTTGAGCACGCCAGCGGCGGGCGACGGGATCTCCATGGAGGCCTTGTCGGATTCGACAGTGAACAGGGACTGCTCGACCTTGATGGTGTCGCCGACCTTGACCAGCATCTCGATGACGGCCACGTCCTTGAAGTCGCCAATGTCGGGCACGCGCACTTCGACCGGGCCTGTGGCCGCAGGGGCTGCAGCAGCAGGAACTGGCGCAGGTGCCGCCACGGGGGCGGGCGCGGAAACAGCTGCGGCAGGAGCCGGTGTAGCCGCCGGAGCTGCCGCAGCGCCCGCGTCAGCGGACTCCACCACGGCAATCACCGAGCCCTGTTTGACCTTGTCGCCCAATGCAATCTTGAGTTCCTTGACCACGCCTGCGTGGCTGGATGGGATCTCCATCGATGCCTTGTCCGATTCGACCGTGATGAGCGACTGCTCGGCCTTCACGGTGTCACCCACCTTGACCAGCAACTCGATCACGCCCACTTCGTCGAAGTCCCCGATGTCCGGGACTTGAATGTTGACCAATGCCATTGTTCTGTCTCCGTTCGTTTTATGCGTAGAGCGGGTTGATCTTGTCAGCATTGATGCCGTACTTGGCGATCGCCTCGGCCACCTTGGTGGCGGGCAGCACGCCGTCTTCGCTCAGCGCCTTGAGGGCGGCCACGACGATGTAGTGGCGGTTCACCTCGAAGTGCTCGCGCAGCTTGCTGCGGAAGTCGCTGCGACCAAAACCGTCGGTGCCCAGCACCTTGTAGTTGCGGCCCTTGGGTACGAAGGGACGTATCTGCTCGGCATAGGCCTTCATGTAGTCCGTGGATGCGACCACGGGGCCCGTGCTGGTGCCCAGCTGCTGCGCCACAAACGGCACGCGCGGGGTTTCCAGCGGGTGCAGCAGGTTCCAGCGGTCCACGTCCTGGCCTTCGCGGGTGAGTTCGTTGAAGCTCGGGCAGCTCCACACATCGGCCTGCACGCCCCAGTCGGCGGCCAGCAGGGTTTGGGCGGCCAGCGACTCGCGCAGGATAGTGCCCGAACCCAGCAGTTGCACGCGCTTGTCACCCTCCGCGCCGGGCTTGCACAGGTACATGCCCTTGATGATCTGCTCTTCCGTGCCTTCCACGAGGCCCGGCATCGGGTAGTTCTCGTTGAGCAGCGTGATGTAGTAGAAGACGTTTTCCTGCTGCTCGACCATGCGCTTGAGACCACGGTGCATGATCACCGCCACTTCGTGGGCAAAGGTGGGGTCGTAGCTCACGCAGTTGGGGATGGTGTTGGCCAGGATGTGGCTGTGACCATCTTCGTGCTGCAGGCCTTCACCGTTAAGCGTGGTACGGCCCGAGGTGCCGCCCAGCAAGAAGCCACGGGCCTGCATGTCACCCGCAGCCCAGGCCAGGTCGCCAATGCGCTGGAAGCCGAACATCGAGTAGTACACGTAGAACGGCACCATGATGCGGTTGTTGGTGCTGTAGCTGGTGGCGGCAGCGATCCAGCTGGCCATGCCGCCGGCTTCGTTGATACCTTCCTGCAGGATCTGGCCAGCCTTGTCTTCCTTGTAGTACATCACCTGGTCGCGATCGACCGGGGTGTACAGCTGGCCCTTGGGGTTGTAGATGCCGATCTGGCGGAACAGGCCTTCCATGCCGAAGGTGCGGGCCTCATCCACCAGGATGGGCACCACACGCGGCCCCAGGGCCTGGTCGCGCAGCAGTTGCGTGATGAAGCGCACGTAGGCCTGGGTGGTGGAGATTTCACGGCCTTCGGCCGTGGGCTCCAGGATCGCCTTGAAGGTCTCGATGGCGGGCACGGTGAAGTGCTCGTCCGCCTTGGGACGACGCTTGGGGAGGTAGCCACCCAAGGCCTTGCGGCGCTCGTGCAGGTACTGCATCTCCGGGGTGTCATCGGCCGGTTTGTAGTACGGAATGTCAGCCAGCTGGCTGTCCGGGATCGGGATGTTGAAGCGGTCGCGGATGTACTTGATGTCCTCGTCCGACAGCTTCTTGGTCTGGTGCACGGTGTTCTTGCCTTCACCGGCCTTGCCCATGCCATAACCCTTGACGGTCTTGACCAGCAGCACGGTGGGCTGGTTCTTGTGCTCATTGGCAGCGTGGAAGGCGGCGTACACCTTGGCGGGCTCGTGGCCGCCACGGCGCAGCTCGAAAACCTCTTCGTCGGTCATGTGCTCGACGAGCTTGAGCGTCTCGGGGTACTTGCCGAAGAAGTTCTTGCGCACGAAGGCGCCGTCGTTGGCCTTCATGGCCTGGTAGTCGCCGTCCAGCGTTTCCATCATCAGCTGCTTGAGCTTGCCGGTCTTGTCGCGGGCCAGCAAGGCATCCCAGCCATTGCCCCACAGCAGCTTGATCACGTTCCAGCCCGCGCCGCGGAACTCGCCTTCGAGTTCTTGCACGATCTTGCCGTTGCCCCGCACCGGGCCGTCCAGGCGCTGCAGGTTGCAGTTGATCACGAAGACCAGGTTGTCGAGGTTTTCGCGCGCGGCCAGGCCGATGGCGCCCAGGGATTCGGGTTCGTCCATTTCACCGTCGCCGCAGAACACCCACACCTTGCGGTTCTCAGTGTTGGCAATGCCACGGGCGTGCAGGTACTTGAGGAAGCGGGCCTGATAGATGGCCATCAATGGCCCCAGGCCCATGGACACCGTAGGGAACTGCCAGAACTCGGGCATCAGCTTGGGGTGCGGGTAGCTGGACAGGCCCTTGCCGTCCACTTCCTGGCGGAAGCTGTCGAGCTGCTCTTCGCTCAGGCGGCCTTCGAGGTAAGCGCGCGCATAGATGCCGGGGGCGCTGTGGCCCTGGATGTACAGCAGGTCACCGCCGTGGTCTTCGCTGGCGGCATGCCAGAAGTGGTTGAAGCCCGCACCGAACATGCTGGCCACCGAGGCAAATGAACCAATGTGACCGCCCAGGTCGCCGCCGTCGGCAGGGTTCAGGCGGTTGGCACGCACCACCATGGCCATGGCGTTCCAGCGCATGTAGGCGCGCAGGCGCTTTTCGATGGCGATGTTGCCAGGGCAGTGCGCCTCTTTTTCCGGCTCGATGGTGTTGACGTAACCCGTGTTGGCAGAAAACGGCAGGTCGATGCTGCTCTGACGGGCGTGTTCAAGAAGTTGTTCCAACAGGAAGTGGGCGCGCTCTGGGCCCTCCTTGTCGATCACGGCGGACAGCGCGTCCATCCATTCACGGGTTTCTTGCTGGTCGGTATCGGAACCGATGCCGAAACCGGCCTGAGGGTCGGGCTGAGCTGACATGCTTTGTCTCCTGTAGGTGTGGCAGCAATTTAGTACGTTGGCTCTAGTTTCGCATATTTTTTCGTAATTTCAAATGGTGCCTATTCATTTCATATTGCAATAATTTGCTGCAGACGCACATGATGCGGAAGGCCTGAGCGCTCCCGGGGCTCCTCTACACTCCCTACATGGATTCGATGCCCACCACCCCCTCCCCCACGGCCACGACCGTGGCAGCGCCGATACGCTGGTGGCGCAAGTGGTGGCGCGGCTTGTCGCCCACCCGGCAAGACCGTTTTGCCGCACTTGCCCCCCTCGCGGCAGTGCTGATGTTCCTGGCCGCCATCGTTGCGGCGTTCTGGTACTTGCGCGCCGAAGAAGCCGAGCGCGAACAAGAAGCCCTACGGCGCGACGTGGAATACGCCCAGCAGCGCGTACGCCTGCGCCTGCTGGAGCGGCAAGAGCAACTCATGCGCATCGCACGCGATGTGTCCAACCAGGACCTGGGTAAGGCGGAGTTCATCAGCCGCGCCGAGGCACTGATCAGCCAGTACCCTGAGCTGCAGGCCATCACCTGGATTGACGACCGCCGACGCATCCGCGCAAGCCAGGCCGCCCCGACACTGGCCAGTGGTGAGCTGCGCATCGCAGGCGAAGTCCTCAAGCCCGGGGACACCGCCGACACCTTTGGCCTGGCGCGGGACCTGCAGCAACCGGTGTACGCGCAGCCGGCCGCCACGTCGGGCGATGCGACACCACTGCTGCAGTTGCAGGTACCGCTCAACAACCAGGGCAAGTTCAGCGGCGTGGTGCTGGGTGAATATTCCATCGACAGCCTGCTGCGCTACGGCACCCCCACCGAAGTGCTGGCGCGCTACGCGGTGACGCTGCTCGACAGCAAGAACCAGGTGCTGGCGGGCACGCCACTGGGCCCGCGCAACAAGGCCACGCAGTTGCTCCCCTGGACGCCCAAGGCCAACGAGTACGAGGTACCGGTCTCCCCCGTCGGCAACGGTCTGGTGCTGCGCGCCCAGGCCTACCGCACGTCGCTTGGCGTGGTGGGCAGCGGGCTGTTCTGGCTGGTGGGCACGCTGAGCGCGATGACGGCCTGGATGCTGATCGCCACCTGGCGCCACACCCGTCGCCGCATGCAGGCGCAAGAGGCCCTGGTGGCCGAGACCAACTTTCGCCGGGCGATGGAAAACTCCATCCTCACCGGCATGCGCGCCCTGGACATGGAAGGCCGCATCAGCTATGTAAATGCCGCCTTTTGCCAGATGACGGGCTGGAGTGCCGAAGAGCTGGTGGGCCTGAAAGCCCCCTTCCCCTACTGGCCCGAGGCCGATCACGAAACCCTGCAGGCCAAGCTGCGCGACGAACTGCGTGGCAACACCATGGCAGGCGGCTTTCAGGTGCGCGTCAAGCGCAAGAGCGGGACGCTGTTCGACGCCCGGCTCTATGTGTCTCCGCTGATCGATGCCCATGGCCAGCAGACAGGCTGGATGACGTCGATGACTGACATCACCGAGCCCAACCGCATTCGTGAACAGCTGTCGGCGTCGCACGAACGCTTCACCATCGTGCTGGAATCGCTGGACGCCTCGGTGTCGGTGGCACCACTGGGCAGCGAAGAGCTGCTGTTTGCCAACAAGCTCTACCGTCAGTGGTTCGGGTCGCAAACCGGCGGGCACCTGCAACTGGTGGCGCAGGCAGGTGTGGTGCCGATTGCGGGCAAGGAGCAAAGTGGCATGGACGATGAGGACGGCCTGATGGGCCTGCCCACCGACACGCTGACCAGCGCCCGCAGTGAAAACGCCGAGATCTACCTGCCCGACCTGGGCAAGTGGCTGGAAGTGCGCTCGCGCTATCTGAACTGGGTGGACGGCCGCCTGGCCCAGATGGTGATTGCCACGGACATCACCCCCCGCCGCCTGGCTGAAGAGCAGGCCCAGCGGCAGGCCGAGCGCGCGCAGTCGGTCAGCCGCCTCATCACCATGGGCGAGATGGCATCCAGCGTGGCGCACGAACTCAACCAGCCGCTCACCGCCATCAACAACTACTGCAGCGGCATGGTTTCGCGCATCCAGAGCGGCCAGCTCACCGAAGAGGCTCTGCTCACCGCCCTGCAAAAGACAGCCCACCAGGCGCAGCGCGCAGGCCAGATCATCCAGCGGATCCGCTCGTTCGTGAAAAAGAGCGAGCCCAACCGCACGCTGGCCGATGTGCATTCGATGGTCAACGAAGCCGTCGAGCTGGCCGACATCGAACTGCGCCGACACAACGTGCGCCTGACGCACTACGTCGCCGCGCGCCTGCCGCAAGTGATGGCCGACACCATCCTGATCGAGCAGGTGCTCGTCAACCTGATGAAGAACGGCGCCGAGGCCATCCAGCACGCCGACCGCCCCGCCCCCAACCGCAGCGTGGAGCTGCGCGTGGTGCCCAAGCAGATCGATGACCGCCAGGTGGTCGAGTTCTCGGTGCAGGACACCGGCAAGGGGCTGGCCCCCGAAGTGCTGGAGCGCCTGTTCGAGGCCTTCTTCTCCACCAAGCAGGAAGGCATGGGCATGGGCCTCAATCTGTGCCGCAGCATCGTCGAGTCCCACCAGGGCCGGATGCAGGCGGAGAACCTCTACAATGGCTCGGAGGTTACAGGCTGCAGGTTCTCCTTCTGGCTGCCGCTTGCCAAGCCTGCTGATGCCACTACAAATTCTGTAGCAAACGAACAAAACCCAAGGACTGTTGCATGAGCTTGATTCCGAAAAAAGGCACTGTTTACGTTGTGGACGACGACGAAGCAGTTCGCGATTCCCTGCAGTGGCTGCTGGAAGGCAAGGACTACCGGGTGCGTTGCTTTGATTCGGCCGAGACGTTTCTCTCACGCTACGATCCGCGCGAGGTGGCCTGCCTGATCGTAGACATCCGAATGGGCGGCATGACCGGCCTGGAATTGCAGGACCGCCTGATCGAGCGCAAATCACCGCTGCCCATCGTGTTCATCACCGGCCACGGCGACGTGCCTATGGCCGTGAACACCATGAAGAAAGGCGCGCTGGACTTCATCCAGAAGCCTTTTGACGAAGAAGAGCTGGTGGGCCTGGTAGAGCGCATGCTGGACCACGCCCGCGAAGCCTTCGCGGGCTACCAGCAGGCCGCCAGCCGCGACGCCCTGCTGTCCAAGCTCACCAGCCGCGAGGCGCAGGTGCTCGAACGCATCGTGGCCGGTCGCCTGAACAAGCAGATCGCTGACGACCTGGGCATCAGCATCAAGACGGTGGAGGCACACCGCGCCAACATCATGGAAAAGCTCAACGCCAACACGGTGGCCGACCTGCTCAAGATCGCTCTGGGGCAGAACGCGCCCAAGGGCTGATCGCTCCCATTTTGATAGCTACCAGCGCGTATTGCACTAGCGCTACCAGCCATTTTGACTTGTATTTTCTGACATGACAGCCCAACTCATTGACGGCAACGCCCTTTCCCGCCAACTTCGCAGCGAGGTGGCGCAACGCGCTGCCGCCCTCACCGCCCGTGGCCACCAGCCTGGCCTGGCGGTGATTCTGGTGGGCGAAGACCCAGCCTCGGCCGTGTATGTGCGCAACAAGGTCAAGGCCTGCGAGGACAGCGGCGTGCGCTCCATCTTTGAAAAGTACGACGCCGATCTGAGCGAGGCTGCGTTGCTGGCACGCATCGAAGCCCTCAATGCCGACCCCACAGTACACGGCATCCTGGTGCAGATGCCCCTGCCCAAGCACATTGACCCGCACAAGGTCATCGAGGCCATTGCCACCTCCAAGGATGTGGATGGCTACTCGGTGCTGTCGGCTGGCGAACTCATGGCCGGGCTGGACGGTTTCCGCCCCTGCACGCCCTACGGCAGCATGAAGCTCATCGAGTCCACGGGCCAGTCGATCAAGGGCAAACATGCCGTGGTCATCGGGCGCAGCAATACCGTGGGCAAGCCCATGGCCCTGCTGCTGCTGCAGGCCAATGCCACGGTCACCGTCACCCACAGCGGCACCCCCGACCTGGGCTACCACACCCGCCAGGCAGACATCGTGGTGGCTGCGGTCGGCCGCGCCAACACGCTCACCGCCGACATGGTCAAGCCCGGTGCCATCGTGATCGACGTGGGCATCAACCGCAAGGCCGACGGCAAACTGTGTGGCGATGTGGACTTTGAGGGCGTCAAAGAGGTGGCGGGCTGGATCACCCCCGTCCCTGGCGGGGTTGGACCCATGACCATTACCATGCTGCTGGTGAACACCATCGAAGCCGCCGAGCGGGCTGCCGCGCGCTGACAGCGCCCGGGGAAGACGCCAGCCGCTTTGCAACTTGAACCTGCGCCGCCTGGCGCCATCTAATCCCGCATGAGCAACGCCCTTCTCGACTTCTCCGACCTCCCCGCCTTTGACCGCATCACCCCACAGGACGTAGCCCCTGCGGCTGATGTGCTGCTGGAGCGTGCCAATCAGGCTCTGGAGACCGTCACGGCGCCCGACTTCCCTGCCCGCTGGGATGCCATCGCCAAGGTGCTGGATGTAGCCACCGAACAGCTCGGCCGCGCCTGGGGGGCTGTCAGCCACCTCAACAGCGTTGCCGACACGCCGGAACTGCGCGCGGCCTACAACGCCGCCCTGCCCCGCGTCACGGAGTTCTGGACCCGCCTGGGCGCTGACGAACGCCTCTATGCCAAGTACAAGGCCATCGACCCCGCCACCCTGACGCCCGAGCAACGCCAAGCCCACCGCAACGCAGTGCGCAACTTTGTGCTTAGCGGCGCTGAGCTGACCGGGGCGGCCAAAGAGCGCTTCGCCCAGATCCAGGAACGCCAGGCCGAGCTGAGCCAGAAGTTCAGCGAAAACGCGCTGGACGCCACCGATGCGTATGCCTACTACGCCACCGCTGAGGAACTGGACGGTGTACCGGCCGATGTGCAGCAAGCCGCTTTGGCGGCCGCACAGGCGGACGGGAAACCAGGCTACAAGCTCACCCTGAAAATGCCTTGCTACCTGCCGGTGATGCAGTTTGCCACCCGCAGCGACCTGCGCGCCAAGCTATACCGCGCCTATGTCACCCGTGCCTCGGACCAGGCCGAAGGCGAAGGCCAGAAATTCGATAACACCGCGCTGATTGGCGAAATCCTGGCCTTGCGCCGAGAAGAAGCCCAGCTGCTGGGGTACGCCAACTTCGGTGAAGTGTCCGTGGTGCCAAAGATGGCCCAGTCACCCGCCGAGGTTGTCCAGTTCTTGCGTGATCTCGCCCGCCGGGCCCGGCCCTATGCCGAAAAGGATGTGGCCGACCTGCGCGCCTTTGCGGCCGAACACCTGGGCCTGGCCGATCCGCAGCCCTGGGACTGGCCCTACATCTCTGAAAAGCTCAAGGAAGCCCGCTACGCCTTCAGCGAGCAGGAGCTCAAGGCGTACTTCACGGCACCCAAGGTATTGGCAGGCCTGTTCAAGATCATTGAGACGCTGTTTGAAGTGTCCATCCGCCGCGACACGGCACCGGTGTGGCACCCTGCGGTGGAGTTCTATCGCATCGAACGCAACGGTCAACTGGTGGGCCAGTTCTACCTCGATCAGCCCGCCCGCACCGGAAAGCGGGGCGGCGCCTGGATGGATGACGTGCGCACGCGCTGGCAGCGCCCCGACACCGGAGTGCTGCAAACGCCGATTGCCCACCTCGTCTGCAACTTCGCGGACGGCGTGGACGGTAAGCCGCCACTGTTGACCCACGACGACGTGATCACGCTGTTCCATGAATTTGGCCATGGACTGCATCACATGCTGACCCAGGTGAACGAACGCGATGTTTCTGGCATTGGCGGCGTCGAATGGGACGCCGTGGAGCTGCCCAGCCAGTTCATGGAAAACTTCTGCTGGGAATGGGATGTGCTCAGACACATGACGGCCCACGTGGACACCGGCGAGCCGCTGCCGCGCACGCTGTTTGACAAGATGATCGCCGCCAAGAACTTCCAGAGCGGCATGCAGACCCTGCGCCAGATCGAGTTTGCCTTGTTCGACATGCTGCTGCACACCGAACACGACCCGGCCCAGGACTTCATGCCCCTGCTGACCCAGGTGCGCCAGGAAGTGGCCGTGCTGCAGCCGCCCGCGTTCAGCCGCACGGCCCACACCTTCAGCCACATCTTTGCCGGCGGCTATGCAGCGGGGTACTACAGCTACAAATGGGCCGAGGTACTCAGCGCCGACGCCTACGCCGCCTTTGAAGAAACCGCCGGTACCGACGGCTTGCCCAGCACCGAAACCGGGAGACGCTACCGTGAGGCCATTCTGGAAGCGGGTGGCAGCCGCCCCGCCATGGAGTCCTTCAAGGCCTTCCGTGGCCGCGAGCCCAGTCTGGATGCCCTGCTGCGCCACCAGGGCATGGCGGAAGAACTGACCGCCTGAGTGCGGTCTGTCGCCTGGCCCCTAAAAACCACAGCCCCACAAGAATGAGGAGAACCCGCATGCCCCGTACTACGTTCGCTCCTGCCGCTGCCTCCTTGTTGATGGCCCTCGCCTCAGTGGGGGCCCAGGCGCAGAATGTCTATCGCATTGTCGGGCCCGACGGCAAGGTGACTTTCTCGGACCGCCCTCCGGCCGAAACCACTGCACCGCCCGCGCGAAGCCCTGCAGCCCCGGCTGCCGCGACCGCAAGCCCAGCAGCGGCCAATGGAGCGTTGCCTTTCGAACTGCGCCAGGTGGCCAACCGGTACCCGGTGACCATCTACACCGGCAATGACTGCGCACCCTGCGGAAGCTTGCGCAACATGCTGACATCACGCGGTGTGCCGTACACCGAGCGCACAGTGGCCAGCAATGAGGACATTGCCGCACTGCAACGCCTGAGTGGCAGCACCAGCCTGCCTTTTGGCACCATTGGCGGCCAGCAACTGGTGGGCTTTTCGGACGCGGAGTGGATCCAATACCTCGACGCAGCGGGCTACCCCAAACAATCCCAGTTGCCCAGCAACTACCGCCAGCCAGCGCCCACCCCGCTGGTTGCGGCCAAGCCGGTGGAGTCCGCACCCGCCGCTGAACCGAAAGCGCCGGCGCGGCCCGCGCTCCCTCCACCGGTCAATGACGGCCCAACACCAAGCAATCCCGCCGGTATCCGGTTCTGACACTCTGTGACGTAGCCGCCTCCAGGCGGCTGGTCCTTCCATTCACATCCACCCAACATAAAAGGGGCCTCCAGAGGCCCCTTTTGTATTGGTGAACTATGGGGGTGGGCTTGTCACCCGCCCCACCACCATTCCTCAATAGGTGATGGTCTTCACGCCCTGCGCCGTACCCAGCAGGCACACGGATGCCTTCTGGTGGGCAAACACACCCACGGTCACCACGCCAGGCCATTGGTTGATCTCTGACTCGAACGCCAGCGGGTCGGTGATGGACAAGCCCTTCACGTCCAGAATGTGCTGGCCGTTGTCAGTCACCAGTGGCTGTCCGTCCTTGAGTCGCAAGCTGGCCTGTCCACCCATGGCGGCAAAACGGCGCGCAATGTGATTGGCAGCCATCGGGATCACCTCCACTGGCAACGGGAACTGGCCCAGGGCCTTCACCAACTTGGATTCGTCGGCAATACACACAAAGCGCTCGGCCAATGCTGCCACGATCTTCTCGCGTGTCAGTGCAGCGCCGCCGCCCTTGACCATGTAACCCTGGCCGTCGATCTCGTCCGCGCCGTCGATATAGACGGAGAGCGACGGCACCTCATTGGCATCGAACACGGCGATGCCCAGTGCCTTCAGGCGATCGGTGCTGGCTACGGAACTGGATACAGCGCCCTTGATCTGGTCCTTCATGCCCGCCAGGGCGTCAATGAACTTGTTAACGGTGGAGCCGGTGCCCACCCCCACAATCTCGCCAGGCACCACGTATTGCAGCGCGGCTTGGCCTACCAGGGTCTTGAGTTCGTCTTGGGTCAGGGGAGTGGTGGTCGTCATGGGAGAAAATCGGGGGTAATCCTGAATTATCTCCCCATGTCCCTGATCCCCTACGCCCTCACCCGCCCCTTTCTCTTCGGCATGGATGCCGAGGCCGCTCACGAACTCACCATGGACATGCTGGCGCGCGGGCAGCGCACGCCGCTGCAATGGGCCTGGTGCAACGAAACTGTGAACGACCCCATCACCCTGGCGGGGCTGAAGTTTCCCAACCGCGTGGGCATGGCGGCGGGCCTGGACAAGAATGCGCGCTGCATTGACGCGCTGGGCGCCATGGGTTTCGGTTTTGTGGAAGTGGGCACTGTGACCCCTAAAGCGCAGCCGGGCAACCCCAAGCCGCGCATGTTTCGCCTGCCCGAGGCCCGCGCACTCATCAACCGCCTGGGCTTCAACAACGAAGGCCTGGATGCCTTCCTGCGCAATGTGCAGCAGGCGCAGTTTCGCAAGCAGAACCGTCAGCACCCCATGCTGCTCGGTCTCAACATCGGTAAGAACGCCACCACGCCCATAGAGAACGCCACCAGCGACTACCTGATCTGCCTGGAGGGCGTATACCCCCATGCCGACTATGTGACGGTCAACATCAGCTCACCCAACACCCAGAACCTGCGCGCATTGCAAAGCGATGCCGCACTGGATGCACTGCTGGGAGCGATTGCCGAGCGCCGTGAGACGCTGGCCGCCCAGCACCAGCGGCGCGTGCCGGTTTTCGTGAAGATTGCACCGGACCTGGATGAAGCCCAGGTGGCAGTGATCGCCGCCACACTGCAGCGCCACGGCATGGACGGTGTGATTGCCACCAACACGACCATCAGCCGCGCTGCGGTGCAGGGCATGCGCCACGCAGAAGAGACGGGGGGGTTGAGTGGCACTCCGGTGCTGGAAGCCAGCAACCAGGTCATTCGGCAGCTGCGCGCAACCTTGGGCAGCGGATTCCCCATCATTGGTGTCGGCGGCATCATGAGCGCCGACGACGCAGTGAGCAAGATTCGCGCAGGGGCAGACGTGGTGCAGATCTACACAGGCCTGATTTATGAAGGCCCTGCGCTGGTCGTGAAGGCCGCCAAGGCCATCAAGGCCTTGCGCTAAACCTTCGGGCCACAAACGCTCGACCACACGACCCCATAAGAAAACGGAGCCTCTGGCAACAGGGCTCCGTTTCAGTTTTCGGCGTGGGTTTGAGCAGCGGGACGCCGCCCTCCGCAACCCCGCCCGTGGTCAGCGCCGCAAGCGCATCAGCATCGGCAGGACAATGCCCGCCCACCGGATCAACCTGCGCGGGCCGGCCACCAGAGCGACACCGGCCATGGCCGCCACCGCCAGCGGGTGTTCGCGCGCGAACCCGGCAGCGCGCAGCGCCAGCGAGGCATCTCCACCGCCCGTGGCGCCTCCGGCTTGCTCCGCGAGCGCGCGGGCCTGGGCCCGGGCCACGCGGCGGGCACGCAGCCGCTCGCGCTGCAGTTCGATTCGGTCAAGCACACGCTGCTGCTCCGGCGTAGCCATAAGCCTTACCGTGGGCGCAGTCTGCGGTGTATTAGTGGTTGGGCGGGGGGTGCTCACAAGCGCTCCTTGATGTCACGCCAGTCCTGGGCCAGCTCTCGGCGCGTCAGCGCAAAGCCGCTGCCCGCGCGCTGCGCCACAGACACCAACGACACCGTGGCGGCGGCCCAGCCTGCAGCCCATACGGCAGCCACCAGCCACGCCACCAGCGTGCGTTGCGGGGAGTCCCAAAAGTGCACCAGCACCGCCAGCGACACCATGATCAGGGCCACCACCGTGAGCCCAACGACCAGAATGGTCAGCACCAGCAGTTGTTGCAGCCGCTGCTTGAGGTCCGCCCATTCCAGGCGGGCCAGATCCATCCGGTCTTCGGCGGCGATGGCGCCCTCGATCAGGTTGGCACGCCAGCGGGCGGCCAACCCTTCCAGACCCAGCAGCGAGAGCCAATTCATGTCTTGTTGCCTCTGTGGCGTGCCGTCATGGTGGGACAGCGACGATCAGCGGCGTGCAAGCAGAAAGCCAACCAGCGCGCCCACGGCCAATGCGGCACCCGCCACACGCCAAGGTTCGTCATGGGCGTAGCGGTCGGCTGCCAAAGCGGCTTCCTTCGCTTGGCGGGCGGCGTCCTGAGCAGCGCGCACAGCGGATTCACGCACGTTGTGCATGCCATCGTCCAGGCGCTGGCGCAGCAGCTTGATTTCAGGCACTGCGTCCAGGTCCTTGTTGGCCAATAGCCCCCGCAGATCGGAAACCAGCTTTTCCAGTTCGCCCTGGGTGGTCGTGGTGTCAGAAGCAGTCATACAAGCCTTTCTGTGTAGTGCCAAAAGTGATGGAAAACCCCGCACGCGAACGTTGGGACTGAAGTTCATCTTAGCCATCCGCGCAGAAACCCCTCGTAGGACGGGGACGCAAGAGGTTACTGATTGCAAATGGCTTGCTGCAGATCAAACCAGCGCAGCCACATGCTCCGCAATGGCCAGGGCACTTGTCAAGCCAGGCGACTCGATGCCAAAGAGGTTGACCAGCCCGGCTACCCCATGGACAGCAGGCCCTTGAATGACGAAGTCGGCAGCGGGTGCACTCGGCCCGTGGATCTTGGGGCGCATGCCCGCGTAGCCCGCCGCCAGAGCGCCGTCTGGCAAACCCGGCCAATATTTGCGCACCTCGGCATAAAAGGCATCGCCGCGCGCGGGGTCCACCTGCAGATCGTCGGGCGAGTCCACCCATTGCACGTCCGGGCCAAACTTGGCCTGGCCGCCCAGGTCCAGCGTGAGGTGTACACCCAGCCCAGCCGCCTCGGGCACTGGGTAAATCAGTCGGCTGAACGGCGCCTTGCCCGTCAACGTGAAATAGTTGCCCTTGGCGTAGTAAGCGGTAGGCACATGCTGCGGGGCCAGCCCCGCAAACGTTGCAGCCAGCGCGGGGGCTTGCAACCCAGCGGCGTTGACCACGGTGCGCGCGCGGAGGCGCGTGCCATCCATTGCTTCCAAATCAATAGCATCAGAACCAATAGATGCTAGCGCTAGTGGCGAATTCAGCGCTACAACACCACCCGCATGCTCCAGATCGCCCTGCAACGCCAGCATGAGCGCATGGCTATCGACGATGCCGGTGCTGGGTGAATGCAAGGCACCGAAGCAGGCCAGAGCTGGCTCCATCGCCAGGGCTTCTTCGCGGCTGAGGCGTTGCAGGTCCAGCACTCCGTTGGCACGGGCCCGCACCTGGATACCTTCCAGGCTGTCCAGCTGGGCGGCAGAGGTGGCCACCAGCAGCTTGCCGCAGCGGCGGTGGGGCACACCGCGCTCCGTGCAGTAGGCGTAAAGCAATTCCTTGCCCCGCACGCACAGCCGGGCCTTGAGCGAACCTGCGGGGTAATACAGCCCGGCATGAATCACCTCGCTGTTGCGCGAACTGGTGCCAGTGCCGATGGCGTCCGCTGCCTCCAGCACCATCACCTCCCGCCCCTGGAGCGCCAGTGCACGGGCCACCGCCAGACCCACCACGCCCGCGCCTACCACCACACAATCCACCGTATCGATCATCAGTGCGTCTCCTGCATCACCTGCCGGGTGCCGCGTCAGGCCTGCTCAAAACCATCGAGCACGTTGACGGCATTGGTGCCCAGCTCGGCCGCCGCATAGCCGCCTTCCAGCACGAACACCGTGGGCAACCCCAGCCGTGCCAGCCGCTCGCCCAGGCGGGTGAAATCTGACGATGCCAGTGCAAACCGCGAGATGGGATCGCCCTCAAAGGCATCCAGCCCCAGAGAAATCACCAGCCCGTCGGCGCTGTAATCCGTGATGCGCAGGCACGCTTGCTCTAGTGCATCGAACCATGTTGCCGCGCTGGTGCCCGCAGGCAAGGGCAGGTTCAGGTTAAACCCAACACCAGCCCCCTCGCCCGTCTCGTCGGCGTGGCCCAGGTAGAAGGGGTACTCCGTGCGCGGGTCACCGTGCATGCTGATGAACAGCACATCGCTGCGGTCGTAAAAGATGCTCTGCGTACCGTTGCCGTGGTGGTAGTCCACATCCAGCACCGCCACACGCTGGGCGCCCTGGTTGCGCAGGGTTTGCGCTGCCACGGCGGCGTTGTTCAAGAAGCAATAGCCCCCCATGAAGTCCGGGCCCGCATGATGCCCTGGCGGCCGTGTGCAGCAAAACACGGCGCGCGTCCCCAGTGCAACGCGTGCCGCTGCGCTGGCAGCCGCATCGGCCCCCGCCTTGGCTGCGGCCCAGGTTCCTGCCGCCATGGGTGTACCGTTGTCCATGGAGTACAGCCCCAGCCGTGCGACAAAGTTGTCGGGTTCCACATCACTGCGCAGCGTGCGCACCGGCCAGACAGAAGGAAACGGCTGAACAGACGCATTGGCTGGGTCCAGTGCCAGCCATTGTTGCCATGCGGTCTGCAGAAAGGCCATATAGCGCGGCGCATGCACCTGGGCCAGCACAGCATTGCAGTCCACATCGGGCAACACCATGGCGTGGCCGCGTGTGCGCAGGGCGTCTTCCACATAGTCCACACGTTCGGGTTTTTCAAAACAGGGCACACGCTCACCCCGGAAGAATTCGTGGGCCGGTGCATGCCCCTGGTGCAAGGGATTGTGAAAGGTGATCATGGATGCTGCGTTGCAGGTACGGGCGACAAATGTAGCGCGCAAGCCTGCGTTGTATGCCGCTTTGGCGAATGGTCGCTGCACTTTGCAGCTTGCAGACAGGCGGACGAGCCAAGAAAAAACCCCTGCAGGTCAGGAACCTGCAGGGGTTTTTGAATTGGTGGGTGATACATGGATCGAACATGTGACCCCTGCCGTGTGAAGGCAGTGCTCTACCGCTGAGCTAATCACCCGTCGCAAGCACCTTGGAGAAAGATACCGCTGCGAAAAGTCTGGCAGCAACATGGTGGGTGATACATGGATCGAACATGTGACCCCTGCCGTGTGAAGGCAGTGCTCTACCGCTGAGCTAATCACCCTTGTCGCTGCGACAGCCTTCTATTATGGCACAGCTTTTCAGGCCGACTGCAGAGTTCGCCAAATTGTTTTGCCACCGCTGGCCTTGTCGATCTGCGTGAGCACCTCGGCATGGGCCGCCTGCTCTTGTTCGCTCGCCCGCAGCACCGGCAGCGCAAGGCCACGCAAATCGATGGTTGCCACCTTCACGCCGTCAGCGCTGTCATGGCCATCGTCGGCGATCAGCAAGGCATCCTGCCCGCGTGTGAGATTGATGTAGACGTCGGCCAGCAGCTCGGCGTCGAGCAAGGCGCCGTGCAGCGTACGGCCCGAGTTGTCCACGCCCAGACGGTCGCACAGGGCGTCCAGCGAGTTGCGCTTGCCCGGGTACATCTCCTTGGCCATGGCCAGCGTGTCGGTCACGCTTTGCACATAGGTGCCAAACGCCGGGCGCCCCACCAGCTCCAGCTCCTTGTTGAGAAAGCCTACGTCGAACGCAGCGTTGTGGATGATGATCTCGGCGCCCTGCAGGTACTGCAGGATGTCGTCCACCACGTCGGCAAATTTGGGCTTGTCCTTCAGGAACTCGTTGCTGATGCCGTGCACCTTCAGCGCATCTTCATGGCTGTCACGGCCAGGGTTGAAGTACAGGTGCAGGTTGTTGCCGGTCAGCTTGCGGTTGAGCAGCTCCACACAACCCAGTTCAATGATGCGGTCACCACCTTCGGCCGAAAGGCCGGTGGTCTCAGTGTCCAGAACAATTTGCCGGGACATCAGTGGTTTTCCTTGGCATGGTTGATCGTGTACTTCGGAATTTCAACGATCAGGTCGGTCTGCGCCAGGATGGCCTGGCACGACAGGCGCGACTGCGGTTCCAGGCCCCAGGCGCGGTCCAGCAGGTCTTCTTCCTCTTCTTCTGCCGCATTCAGCGAATTCAGCCCCTGGCGCACGATGACGTGGCAGGTGGTGCAGGCACAGCTCATGTCGCAGGCGTGCTCGATGTTGATGTGGTTGTCCAGCAGGGCTTCGCAGATCGAGGTGCCTGCGGGCGCCGTGATCTCAGTGCCAGCGGGGCAGTATTCGGGATGGGGAAGGATCTTGATGACAGGCATGGGGTGGTCTTTTTCTTGTTCAGAGGGATGCGCTGGCTCGTATCACAGGCTCGCAACGTTCTTGCCGGCCAGGGCCTGCTGGATACCGCGGTTCATGCGCTGGGCTGCAAACGCCTCGGTGCCCTTGGCCAGGGCTTCCGTGGCGGCCTCGATGGCCGCGGCATCGTCGGCGTCGCGCTGGTGGCGCAAGGCCACCATCAGAGCGTCGATGGCAGCCCGCTCCTTGGGGCTGAGCACGTCGCCATCCGCGTCAAGCGCGCTTTGCGTGGCAATCAGCATGCGGTCGGCGTCCACGCGGGCCTCGACCACGGCACGGGCTTTCATGTCCTGCGCGGCCGTGGCAAAGCCATCCTGCAGCATGCGCGCGATCTGGTCGTCCGTGAGGCCATACGACGGCTTCACGTCAATGCGGGCCTCCACCCCACTGCCCTGCTCTTTCGCGGCCACGCTCAGCAGGCCATCGGCATCGACGGTGAAGGTCACACGGATGCGCGCAGCGCCTGCCGCCATCGGGGGAATACCGCGCAACTCAAAGCGCGCCAGGCTGCGGCAGTCCTGCACCAGGTCACGCTCGCCTTGCACCACATGGATGGCCAGCGCGGTCTGTCCGTCCTTGTAGGTCGTGAAGTCCTGCGCCTTGGCGGTCGGAATGGTCTCGTTGCGCGCAACAATGCGCTCCACCAACCCGCCCATGGTTTCGATGCCCAGGGACAGCGGAATCACGTCCAACAGCAGCAGGTCGCCAGCTGTGTTGTTACCGGCCAGCTGGTTGGCCTGGATGGCGGCACCCAGCGCGACCACTTCGTCGGGATTCAGGTTGGTCAGTGGCTTCTTGCCAAAGAACTCCGCCACGGCCCGCTGGACCTGCGGCATGCGGGTGGAGCCGCCCACCATGACCACGCCCTGCACTTCATCGCGCGCCAGATGCGCATCGCGAAGGGCACGGCGCACAGCCGCCATGGAGCGGGCGGTCAAATCGGCCGTCACCGCGTCAAAATCCAACCGTTTGATGTCAAATTGCACAGAAGCGCTAGATAGCTCTGCCTTGAATGCTACCAAATCAGTAGCAGTCAAGGCCTCCTTGCAGGCGCGTGCAGCCATGCGCACGGCCGACTTGTCGGCTGGTGTGACCGCCTGTTGCCCCACCTGCTGCAGCACCCAGTCTGCCAGCGCAGCGTCGTAGTCGTCGCCTCCGAGGGCAGAGTCGCCGCCCGTGGCGATCACTTCGAACACGCCCTGCGTCAGGCGCAGGATGGAAATATCAAACGTACCCCCACCCAGGTCATAGACGGCGTAGACGCCCTCGCTGGCGTTGTCCAGGCCATAGGCAATCGCCGCCGCAGTGGGCTCGTTGATCAGGCGCAGCAGGTTGATGCCAGCGAGCTTGGCCGCATCCTTGGTGGCCTGGCGCTGGGCGTCGTCGAAGTACGCAGGCACGGTGATCACTGCGCCATACAGATCATCATTGAAGGTGTCTTCAGCGCGGTAGCGCAGCGTGGCCAGAATCTCGGCACTGATCTCGACGGGCGACTTGTTGCCATCCACCGTGGCCAGGCTGACCATACCGCCCTCGCCGCCATCAGCAGCTGTCACGAAGTCGTATGGCAGCTTGCCCGCTTCCGCCACGTCCTTGAGGCCACGCCCCATGAAGCGTTTGGCCGAGGCAATGGTGTTGCGTGCATCCTGGGCCTGCGCCGCCACGGCGTCATATCCGATCTGGCGACCGCCGTTGGCCAGGTAGCGCACCACCGAGGGCAGCAGCACCCTGCCCTGTGCATCGGGCAGGCATTCGGACACACCATTGCGCACAGCGGCAACCAGAGAATGGGTGGTGCCCAGGTCAATGCCCACCGCGATGCGCCGCTGGTGCGGGTCGGGGGACTGGCCGGGTTCGGAGATCTGCAAAAGCGCCATGAAATTTCGGGTCTCAACGTGGTGGGGGACGCCATCACCTCAGCAAGCGACAGGGGCCCCAGGGGGAAAGCAAAACCGCTCTATTGTCCCAGTTGCTCTCGGCGACGTTCTACGTCGTCCGCAAATCGCGCAATGAACATGAGGGCTCTGACCTGGCGGGCCGCGCCCGCATAGTCCTGCTGCTGGTCGATGAGTTGCTCGCACTGCGACAGAGCGGCACGCCGGGCTTGTTCCACCTCATCGTCCAGTGCGTCCAGCTCGCTGTCTGCGCGGGCATCTTCCAGTGCCTCGCGCCATTCCATCTGCTGCATCAAAAACACAGCGGGCATGGCGGTGTTGTCTTCGGCACGGATAGGCGCTCCGTGCAGTTCGCACAGATAGGCCGCCCGGCGCATGGGGTCCTTCAGGCGTTGGTAAGCCTCGTTGATGCGCACGGACCACTGCATCGCTACGCGCTGCGCCGCAGCGCCTTGCGCAGCAAACTTGTCGGGGTGGGCTTCGCGCTGCAGTTCCTTCCAGCGCGCGTCGATGGCGCTGCGTTCTTGTGCAAAGCGGCAAGCCAGGCCAAACAGTTCGAAGTCGTCAGATTGCAGATTCATGCGCAAGGGGGCGTGAAGAAAATCCAAGAAAAAACCGCCAGCACAGAGCGCGTTGGCGGTTTGGCGTTACATCAGCTGAAGACGTTCAGACGCGGAAGCTCTCCCCGCAACCGCAGCGATCACGCTCGTTGGGGTTGTTGAACTTGAAGCCTTCGTTCAGCCCCTCACGGACAAAGTCCAGCTCGGTGCCATCGATGTAGGCCAGGCTCTTGGGGTCAATCAGCACCTTGACGCCGTGGTTTTCAAACACGATGTCCTCAGGCTCGCTCGCGTCCACATACTCCAGCTTGTAGGCAAGCCCCGAGCAGCCGGTCGTCTTGACCCCCAGACGCACGCCCAGCCCCTTGCCACGGCGGGCAAGGTAGCGGTTGACGTGCCGGGCGGCGGCTTCTGTCAGCGTAATGGCCATGTCTCTCGATCTATCTGTCAAACAATCAGGCGGCAGAGGCCGTGGCGGCGTGCTTGGTCTTGTAGTCCAGCACAGCAGCCTTGATGGCATCTTCCGCCAGGATGGAGCAGTGGATCTTGACGGGTGGCAAGGCCAGCTCTTCGGCGATCTCGCTGTTCTTGAGCGCTGCGGCTTCGTCCAGCGTCTTGCCCTTGACCCACTCGGTCACCAGCGACGAGGAGGCAATCGCCGAGCCACAGCCGTAGGTCTTGAAGCGGGCGTCTTCGATCACGCCGGTTTCAGGGTTCACCTTGATCTGCAGCTTCATCACGTCGCCGCAGGCGGGCGCACCCACCATGCCGGTGCCCACCGAATCGTCACCCTTGTCGAACGAACCCACGTTGCGGGGGTTTTCGTAATGGTCAACCACTTTGTCTGAATAAGCCATGATGTGTACCTCTTCAATACGTCCAGAATGTGTGCGGAATCAGTGAGCAGCCCACTGGATGGTGCTGATGTCGATGCCGTCCTTGTACATCTCCCACAGCGGGCTCAGTTCGCGCAGGCGGGCCACGTTCTCGCGAATGGTGGAGATGGCGTAGTCAATCTCTTCCTCGGTCGTGAAACGGCCGATGGTCATGCGCAGGCTGCTGTGGGCCAGCTCGTCGCTGCGGCCCAAAGCGCGCAGTACATAGCTGGGCTCCAGGCTGGCAGAGGTGCATGCCGAGCCCGAAGACACCGCCAGGCCCTTGATACCCATGATGAGCGATTCGCCTTCGACGAAATTGAAGCTCATGTTCAGGTTCTGCGGCACACGGCGCTCCAGGCTGCCGTTGATGTAGACCTGTTCGATGTCCTTGAGGCCGTCGAGCAAGCGCTGCTGCAGGGCCTTGGCCTTGGCGTTGTTCTCGGCCATTTCTTCTTTGGCGATGCGGAAAGCCTCGCCCATGCCCACGATCTGGTGCGTGGGCAAGGTGCCCGAACGCATGCCGCGTTCATGGCCGCCACCGTGCATCTGGGCTTCCAGCCGCACGCGGGGCTTGCGGCGCACATACAGCGCACCAATGCCCTTGGGGCCGTAGGTCTTGTGGGCGGTCATGCTCATCAGGTCGATGGGCAGCACGTTCATGTCGATCTCGACACGGCCCGTCGCCTGGGCGGCATCCACATGCAGCAGGATGCCCTTCTCACGGCACAGGGCGCCAATGGCGGGGATGTCCTGGATCACACCGATTTCGTTATTCACGAAGAGGATGCTGATCAGCACGGTGTCTGGACGGATGGCAGCCTTCAGCGCACCCATGTTGACCAAGCCGTCTTCCTGCACGTCCAGATAGGTGGCTTCAAAGCCTTGGCGCTCGAGCTCGCGCATGGTGTCCAGCACGGCCTTGTGCTCGGTCTTGAGCGTGATGAGGTGTTTGCCCTTGCCTTTGTAGAAATGCGCAGCGCCCTTCAAGGCCAGGTTGATGGACTCGGTCGCACCACTGGTCCAGACGATTTCGCGGGGGTCGGCACCGATCAGGTCGGCCACTTGCACACGCGCTTTTTCCACCGCCTCTTCGGCCTCCCAGCCCCATGCGTGGCTGCGCGACGCCGGGTTGCCAAAGTGCTCACGCAACCAGGGAATCATGGCGTCCACCACGCGGGGGTCTACCGGGGTCGTGGCGCCATAGTCGAGATAGATGGGAAAGTGCGGGGTCATGTCCATGGCTGGCTCAGTAAAAGGTTCTGGCTGGCAAACAGAAGAGGCAGAACAGATAGGAAAACGATTACAACGCGGTCAGGGCAGTGCCGACCCCAGGGCCAGCACGGCGCACCAAGCATCAGGATTTGGCGAAGACGTTACCCAGTGCGAACACCGAATTGGGGGCGTTCACGCGGATGGGCTTGACCACCGGTGTCGTGGAGATGGCGCGGCGAACCACAGGCTTGTCTTCGATCTGCACGCCCTTGGCGAGCTGCTCGTCCACCAGCTTTTGCAGGGTGACCGAGTCCAGAAACTCCACCATGCGCTGGTTCAGCGAGGCCCACAGTTCATGCGTCATGCAACGGCCGGCTTCACCCAGGCAGTTTTCCTTGCCACCACACTGCGTGGCGTCGATGGGTTCATCCACCGAAACGATGATGTCGGCCACCGTGATGTCGCCTGCCTTGCGGGCCAGCGTATAACCGCCGCCGGGGCCACGGGTGGATTCCACCAGTTCATGGCGGCGCAGCTTGCCAAAGAGTTGCTCCAGGTACGACAGCGAAATCTGCTGGCGCTGGCTGATGGCAGCCAGCGTGACGGGGCCGTTGTTCTGGCGCAGGGCCAAGTCAATCATGGCGGTGACCGCAAAACGGCCTTTGGTTGTGAGACGCATCGCAAGCTCCTTGTGCTAAGGCTTGTTCGTTGAAGAAACCGCCTTCGCTGACTGTTTGCCAGCGAGGCACCGTCTCCGCCCCTTACTCCGCACAGTCACCTGCTGCGGAGCCCTTCATCGTTGGGCTGTTTTGTTGAGTGTTTTGTGCGAGTATAGCACAAATCCCTATTGATTCTGTCGGGTTAAAAAACCAAATAGTTATTAATCGACTCAATAGTATTTTCTCATTGCATTCCCAATCGCAATCCCTTTTACAAGGCCACGGAATCGCTGCCGTGCGCACCAAAGGCCTGGTCCTTGAGCCGAGTGAGCTGGTCGCGCACCCGGGCCGCCTGCTCGAACTCCAGATTGCGAGCATGTTCCAGCATGAGCTTTTCCAGGCGCTTGATCTCGCGTGCCACGTCTTTCTCGGACATGTCCTCCACCTGCGCCCGCTGCAACGCTTCCTGCTCCAGGCGCTCGGCGTCCTTACCGGCTTTTTCGCTGTACACGCCGTCAATCAGGTCTCTTACCCGCTTGACAATGCTGCGCGGCGTGATCCCGTTGGCCTCGTTGTATGCGATCTGCTTAATGCGCCGGCGTTCCGTCTCACCCATGGCTTTTTTCATGGAGTCGGTGATGCGGTCGGCGTACAGGATGGCATGGCCGTTCAAGTTGCGCGCTGCACGGCCAATGGTCTGTATCAGGCTGCGCTCGGCGCGCAAGAAGCCTTCCTTGTCCGCATCGAGGATCGCCACGAGCGACACCTCAGGAATGTCCAGCCCCTCGCGCAGCAGGTTGATGCCCACCAGCACGTCAAAAGCCCCCAGGCGCAGGTCGCGGATGATCTCCACCCGCTCCACGGTGTCCACATCGCTGTGCAGGTAGCGCACCTTGACACCGTTGTCGGTGAGATAGTCGGTCAACTGCTCGGCCATGCGCTTGGTCAACGTGGTAATGAGTACGCGCTCATGCTTTTCTACACGAATGCGTATTTCTTGTAGCACATCATCCACCTGATGGGTGGCTGGACGAACTTCCACCACCGGATCCACCAAGCCCGTGGGGCGCACTACCTGATCCACCACCTGGCCTGCATGGGTCTTTTCGTAGTCGGCGGGCGTGGCCGATACAAAGATCACCTGCCGCATGCGTTGCTCAAACTCCTCGAACTTGAGCGGTCGGTTGTCCAGGGCCGAAGGCAGGCGAAAACCATATTCGACCAGCGTGGTCTTGCGCGACCGGTCGCCGCTGTACATCGCGTTGAGCTGGCCGATCATCTGGTGGCTTTCGTCCAGAAACATGATCGCGTCCTTGGGCATGTAGTCGGTCAGCGTGCTGGGCGGATCGCCCGGCGCCGCGCCGGACAGGTGGCGCGTGTAGTTCTCGATGCCTTTGCAGTGGCCCACTTCGCTCAGCATTTCCAGATCAAATCGCGTGCGCTGCTCCAGCCGCTGCGCTTCGACCAGCTTGCCGTCAGCCACCAACTGCTGCAGGCGTTCGGCCAGTTCCAGCTTGATGGTCTCGACCGCCGCCAGCACCTTGTCGCGCGGCGTCACGTAGTGGCTGCTGGGGTACACGGTAAAACGCGGGATCTTCTGCTTGACGCGGCCCGTGAGCGGGTCGAACAGCTGCAGGCTCTCAATCTCGTCGTCAAACAGCTCAATGCGAATCGCCAGCTCGGAGTGTTCGGCCGGGAACACATCGATGGTGTCGCCCCGCACACGGAACTTGCCCCGCGAAAAGTCCGCCTCGTTGCGCTGGTACTGCATGCGGATCAACTGGGCGATCACGTCCCGCTGCCCCAGCTTGTCCCCAACCCGCAGTGTCATCACCATGCGGTGATAGCTCTCGGGCTCGCCAATGCCGTAGATGGCCGACACGGTGGCCACGATCACTACATCGCGCCGCTCCATCAGGCTCTTGGTGCAAGACAGCCGCATCTGCTCGATGTGCTCGTTGATCGCGCTGTCCTTCTCGATGAACAGGTCGCGCTGCGGCACGTAGGCCTCAGGCTGGTAGTAGTCGTAGTAGCTGACGAAATATTCCACGGCGTTCTTGGGAAAGAACTCGCGGAACTCGCTGTACAGCTGCGCGGCCAGTGTCTTGTTGGGCGCAAAGATGATGGCCGGGCGGCCCATGCGCGCGATCACGTTGGCCATGGTGAAGGTCTTGCCCGATCCCGTCACACCCAGCAACGTCTGGAAGGTCTCCCCATCATTCAGTCCCTCCACCAGCTTGTTGATGGCCTCGGGCTGGTCGCCCGCCGGTGGGTACGGCTGGAACAGTTCAAACGGGGAATCGGGGAAGCGGACGAACTCGCCGTCTTGCTTTTCAGTTATGACTTCTGTGATATCCGGCATGGGGGCGGTCAACGGGTGGTGAAGGCGGGCCGTTAAAATCGGCCGAACCCGGCACAGTACACCACGCCCGGATTCTTCGCTACTGACAACCTTTCAAGGATTTTCATGTCTCTGTTCACCGCCGTCGAAATGGCCCCCCGCGACCCCATCCTGGGCCTCAACGAGCAATTCAACGCCGACACCAACCCCAACAAGGTCAACCTGGGCGTCGGCGTTTATTTCGACGACAACGGCAAGCTGCCCCTGCTGCAATGTGTGCAGGCCGCAGAAAAGACCATGATGTCCACCCCCACGGCCCGTGGCTACCTGCCCATCGACGGCATCGTGGCGTACGACAACGCCGTCAAGAGCCTGGTGTTCGGCGCTGAGAGCGAACCCGTGAAGTCTGGCCGCGTAGCCACCGTGCAGGCCATCGGCGGCACCGGCGGCCTCAAGATCGGTGCCGACTTCCTGAAGAAGGTCAGCCCCAACGCCAAGGTGCTGATCTCCGACCCCAGCTGGGAAAACCACCGCGCGCTGTTCACCAACGCCGGTTTTGAAGTCGATACCTACGCCTACTACGACGCTGAAAAGCGCGGCGTGAACTTCGAAGGTTTCCTGGCCAGCCTGAATGCAGCCGCCCCCGGCACCATCGTCGTGCTGCACGCCTGCTGCCACAACCCCACCGGCTACGACATCACCGCCGCGCAGTGGGACCAGGTCATCGCCGTCGTCAAGGCCAAGGGCCTGACGCCCTTCCTGGACATGGCCTACCAGGGCTTTGGCCACGGCATCGCCGAAGACGGCGCCGTGATCGGCAAGTTTGTGGCTGCCGGCCTGAACTTCTTTGTGTCCACCTCTTTCAGCAAGAGCTTCAGCCTGTACGGCGAGCGCGTGGGTGGCCTGTCGGTGCTGTGCGCCGACAAGGAAGAAGCCGGCCGCGTGCTGAGCCAGCTCAAGATCGTCATCCGCACCAACTACTCCAACCCACCCATTCACGGTGGCGCAGTGGTGGCTGCTGTGCTGAACAACCCCGAGCTGCGCGCCATGTGGGAACAAGAACTGGCCGAAATGCGCGTGCGCATCAAGGCCATGCGCCAAAAGCTGGTCGATGGCCTGAAGGCCGCCGGTGTGAAGCAGGATATGAGCTTCATCACCACCCAGATCGGCATGTTCAGCTACTCTGGCCTGTCCAAGGACCAGATGGTTCGCCTGCGCAACGAGTTCGGCGTGTACGGTACCGACACCGGCCGCATGTGCGTGGCCGCGCTCAACAGCAAGAACATCGACTACGTCTGCCAGGCCATTGCAAAGGTCGTCTGAGCACGATGAGGAAGCGGCGCTCGCGCGCCGCTTTGTGAGCGAAACGCTCCAGAACCCGCACAACGCGGCCCTTCTGGAGCGTTTGCCGTTTCTGGGCCTGCCCGACGGGTGGCTGGTGGCGGGCTGCCTGTTCCAGACGGTGTGGAACCTGCACTCTGGCCTGGAGCCCACCGCGAACATCAAGGACTACGACCTGTTCTACTTCGACGGCAACGACTTGTCCGAATCGGCGGAGCAGCAGGTGCAAGCCCGCGCCACCGCCCTCTTCGCCGACCTGCCCATCACCGTCGAAGTCAAGAACCAGGCGCGCGTGCACCTCTGGTACGAGCGCTGGTTTGGTTACCCGTATGCGCCGCTGCAGTCCGCCCGCAACGGGATCGAGCGTTTTCTGGTGCCCTGCACCTGCGTGGGCCTGCAACCTGCCATCACCCCCGGCGTTGCTCAGCCCACGCTGTACGCGCCGTACGGACTGGAAGAGCTGTACGCAGGACTTCTCAAACCCAACCCCGCCTGCCCGCACCTGCCGTTGTTTGAGGCCAAAGCGCAAAGCTACCGCGAACGCTGGCCGTGGCTGACGATCCAGACCGCAGGTCACGCGACGGCCTGAAGACGCCCCACCGCTGCGACGCGGAGATTTCAGGCGTTTTTGGCCTCAAGTGCTAGATGTACATGCACCAACAGCTATCAAAAAAGAAGCATTCCATCCGCTTCAGAAAGCATCCATCAGCCCCACAGCACCGACCGCATCGAGATCGATGCCGACTGATAGCCCGTGTTGAAAAAGCGGGGCATCTCGCTGGGCAACACGGCGCCCGCTGCGTAAAGCAGCGGCAGGTAGTGCTCGTAAGTGGGGTGCGCCTGCTGGGCCACGGCGCCCAGCTTCTGGAAGTCCTGCAAGGCGCCCAGCTGGCCCTTCTTGATCTGCTCCTGCACCACGGTGTCGAACTCCGTGGCCCAGTCGTAGGCTTCGTTGGCAGCCGAGCCACGGCGGGATGCGCGCAGGTTGTGCACGATGTTGCCGCTGCCCACAATGAGCACACCCCGCTCGCGCAGGGCCTTGAGTTGCTGGCCCAGTGCATAGTGCTCGGCCGGGGCGCGGCTGTAGTCCATGCTGAGCTGCATCACCGGAATGCGCGCCTGGGGAAACATGGGCTTGAGCACCGACCAGGTGCCGTGGTCCAGCCCCCACTCGCCCTCGTCCACGCCGAGGGCGGCGCCCGTGGCAGGAGATTTCAGCTCCTTGGCCAGGCTGCGCGCCACGGCCGGTGCGCCCGGCACGGGGTACTGCTGGTCGAACAGCGCCTGGGGGAAGCCGCCAAAGTCGTGGATGGTTTTGGGGTTGGCCATGCCGGTGAGCTGCCAGCCACCACGCGTGAGCCAGTGGGCCGACACACACAGGATGAGCTGCGGCTGCACGGCGCGCGCCATCAGCTCCGCGCCCATGGCCTGCCAGCTGCGGCGCCAGGCGTTGTCCTCGATGGCGTTCATGGGGCTGCCGTGGCCCACAAACAGCACGGGCATGCGGGGCGAGGGCTTGAGCGCCTGCAATGCAGATGCCGTGGCGGCGCTGCTCAGGGACGTAGTCATGAAAGCTCCCGGAAAGGCGGCCAGGCCCGTGAGGGCGGCCAAAGAGGTTCTGCGTTGCATGGGTCAGGGAGCGTAACAAATTATGTATAACGCAGGGAGTGAGCCCGCGCACGCCCCTGAAGTTCCGGCGCCGCGCCTTCCTTTCAAAACCACAACACCGAGACAAGCCCCCACCCATGACAAACGCCCTGCCCCAGCCCCTGCGCAATGTCCGCGTCTTGAGCCTCGCGCTGAACCTGCCCGGCCCCGCCGCCCTGATGCGCTGCGCCCGCATGGGAGCCCAATGCTCCAAGCTCGAACCGCCTCCAGCCCCCGGCTACCCCAGCGCGGACCCCATGGGTATCTACAGCCCGGCGGCCTACGCCACGCTGCACCAAGGCGTGCGCGTGGTGCATGCCCACCTCAAGACGACCGAAGGCCAGGCCACGCTGCATGCAGAGCTGGCAAGCACCGATGTGCTGATCACCTCGTTCCGTCCGTCGGCCCTGGCCAAGCTGGGCCTCTCCTGGGAAGCGCTTCAATCAAAATATCCACGCCTCTCGCTGGTACGGATCGTGGGCGCGGCGGCCGAGCGGGCCGAGGAGCCCGGCCATGACCTCACCTACCTGGCTGATGCGGGCCTAGTGACCGGCACCGAGATGCCACCCACCCTGTACGCCGACATGGGCGGCGCCTTGATGGCCAGCGAAGCCGTGCTGCAGGCCCTGCTGGAGCGCGCCCACACCGGCAACGGCGCGTGCATCGAAGTCGCTCTGGCCGACGCCGCTGCCTGGCTGGCCCAGCCGCGCGACTGGGGCCTGACCACCCCCGAGGGCGACGTGGGGGGCAACCACGCAGGCTACCGCATCTACCCCTGCGCCGACGGCCGCGTGGCCGTGGCCGCGTTGGAACCCCACTTCGCCGCCAGCCTGTGTGCTGCCGCAGGCTTACCCGCCACGGGCGACCCGCAGGTGCTGCGCGCCCCCGCCACCCACGCGGCCGTGGCGGCGTTCTTGCACACACAGACCCGCGCGCAGCTTGATGCTTTGGCGGTGGCGCAAGACATTCCTTTGCACACCCTGGCCTGAAAGCACTTCCTGACCGATGCAGAAACAAGGCACCGTCGTCCGCTGGGACGCCAGCCGCGCCTTCGGCTTTATCCGCAGCCCTGACACGTCCGCCGATGTGTTCTTTCATGTGCGGGACTACCGGGGTACCACCCCGCCCCGCGAAGGGCTCGCCGTGGTGTACGAGGAGATTCATGTCGGCGGAAAAGGGCCCCGGGCCATGGCAGTGTTGCCCACTGCACACGCGGGTGGCGCGTTCCAGCCCCGCAGCACGGCACCGACGCAGCCGCCCCCTGCGCACCCCACGCGGCGCGCGCCGGTGCAACGGGCGGGGCAACCTCAAGCACCCAGGCGCAGGCGCCCTGTGACGGCCATCGAACCGACCACTCCCACCGGCTCGGCGCTGATACGGCTACTCATGCTCGGCTGGGCGGGGCTGCTGGCCTGGGGCCTCTGGGCAGGCCGGCTGCCGTGGTGGGTGCTGGGCGCGGCGGTCGCCGTCAATCTCCTGACCTTTCTGGTCTACGCCATCGACAAAAGCGCCGCGCAAAACGGCCGGTGGCGCACCAAGGAAAGCCACCTGCACCTGCTGAGCCTTGCGGGCGGCTGGCCCGGCGCATGGTGGGCCCAGCAGTGGCTGCGGCACAAATCCCGCAAGGCGGAGTTTCGCGCGGTGTATTGGGCGACGGTGGTGCTGCATTGCGCGGCGCTGGGGGCCTGGCTGGGCGGATGGCTGGGCTAGCAGATGCGGTCAAAAACTTACAAATTGATAGCAATCAACCCATGAAGCACTAGCGCATCAAGCGCTTTTGGCACATATTCTTGTGACCCAGCCCCCTGCAACGCAAAGCGGGCTGACGCACGGATGGCCCGCCGGCCTACACAGCGCGCCGGGAGGCCCGGTTTCAATCCCAAAGGTCTGAAACACCTCAGGAGATGCCCATGAAACCCCTCGTCCTTGATTCCACCATGACCACCATGGGCGGCGTTTTCTACCCCACCGGCCAGGTGTTTGCGCTGTTCCCCGACGAGGACTGCGCGCGCCAGGCCGCACTCGCATTGCAGGCAGCAGGCCATCAGGGCGATGTCGCCTATGCCAGCCCCGAAGTCATCCTGCAAGAAATTGTGCACACCCTGGGCACTGCAGATGCGCCGCTGCCATCTGTGGGCGCCGAAGGCGACATGGTGCGGCGCATTGCCGACCTGGCGGGCTCCGGCCACCACGGAATTCTGATTGCAGTGAACGACAAAGACGACACCGACACGCTGGTGGCAGCCATTGCCCCCGAAGGCGCGGTCACGGCGTTCTATTACCGCACCTTCATCATCGAAGACCTGATCTCGCAGCCCGCAGACGATGGCCCGCAGTCCGTGCTGGTGGGCACCCACGCTGCGGCGCCGTAAACACCGGCTTCTGTCAGGCCGGGCACACCTGGGCGGAGCCAGCGATGGCCCGCCGCGCGCAGGTTCAGGTGCGGGTGCGCATCGGCATGGCGGCCATTCCCCGCAGGCACAAGGGGTTGCCAAACTTTGCATGCGCTGGCAAGTTGATCTCTATATAGTGGGCCGGAAGCACCGCACCGCCGAACCAGCAACGCGTTCCAGGACAACCCTGGACCGCGGGCATTGACAGAGCATGCGGACACACTGATGAGGGCGCGCCGGATGGGGCCACCAGGCATCACTGGCGCAAGCAGCTTGGCACGAGGCGAGGGAGCCATCCATGGATGTATTGCAGCCGGTCGAGCGAAGGCCTGTGCCGTTGACGTTGCGGGTGACCTGGCCTTTCATCACCATGGTGTTGCTGCTGGCGGTGTGCGCCACGGCCAGCCTGCATGTCTTGTCCTCGGTGCGTGCCTTCGTTGCAGGCGAAAGCCTATGGACCAAAGGCCAGAAGGACGCCATCTATTTTCTCAACCAGTACGCCATCACCGGCTCCCCCCAGGCCTTTGAAGGGTTCACCCGCGCCATGGAGATCCCGCTGGGCGACCGGGCGGCCCGGCTGGCCCTGGAGCCAGGCCAGGTGCAGACGGATGTGGCGCGTGACGGCTTTCTGCGCGGTGGCAACCACCCCGATGACATTGACGGCCTGATCTGGCTGCTGCGCTACTTTGACGGCTTTGATCTGGTGAAGAAGCCGGTAGACCAATGGCTGGTGGGCGACGAGTACATCCGTGCGCTGCGCGAGCTGTCGCACGAGATCCACCAGCGCAACACCGCCGGCACGGCGGACGCCCCCACCCGCGAACGGTGGCAAAACACCATCCGCGAGATCAACGCGGGCGTGACCCCGGCGGCCCGGAACTTCAGCGACGCCCTGGGCGAAAGCTCGCGCCACATCGTGCTCCTGCTGATGTGGACCAACATGGGCATGGCCCTGGTGCTGATTCTTCTGACCCTGTGGCACACGCACAAGTTGCTGGCCCAGCGCCAGAACGCGGAGCGCGCCCTGGAGGTCGAGCGGGAACTGGCGCGCACCACGCTGGCCGCCATTGGCGATGCCGTGGTGACGACCAACATCCACGGCGAGGTCACCTACATGAATCCTGCCGCAGAAACCTTGCTGGCCCGCCCAGCCGCCCAGGCCACCGGGCAACCTCTGGCGCAGTTGCTGGTCTTCGAAGGTGATGCAGCACCCCTGTCGGCCGACGCCCTGGTGCAGACGCTGCTGCGCAGCGATGGTGCCGCCAAGGGCAACATCCATCGCACCCTGGTGCGACCGGACCAGAGCATCGTTCCGGTGAGGCTGGTGGGCTCTCCCATCCGGCACCGGGGTGTGCTGACCGGGGCGGTGCTGGCGCTGCACGACGTCACGCGCGAGCAGCACTATGTAGAGCAGCTTTCGTGGCAGGCCAGCCATGATGCGCTGACGGACCTGGTGAACCGGCGCGAGTTCGAGCACCGGCTTGAAGCCCTGCTCAGCCACCCGCGCCAGCCGGGCCGCGAGGGCTCTCTGCTCTACGTGGACATGGACCAGTTCAAGCTCATCAACGACACCTGCGGCCACCAGGCCGGCGACGAGATGCTGCGGGAGGTCTGCCGCATGCTGCAAAGCCACCTTCGCGAAGGGGACACGCTGGCACGGCTGGGCGGCGACGAATTCGGCATCCTGCTCAAGGACTGCCCCGTTGGCCCCTCGGCGCGCATTGCAGAGCAATTGCGCCAGGCTGGCCAGGACCTGCGCCTGGCGTGGGAAGGCCAGCAGCTCAGCACGGGCCTCTCCATCGGCATGGTGCAGCTCATCCCAGCGCTCACCTCTATCCAGGAGGCCATGCGCGTGGCCGACATGGCCTGCTACCGCGCCAAGGAAGGCGGGCGCAACAGGGTGTTCATCTACCAGCCCGAAGACATCGAGATGACCCGGCGCGAAGGCGACATGGACTGGGTGCGGCGCCTGCGCCTGGCGCTGGAGCACAACCGTTTCCAGCTGTACGCGCAGACCATCCGCGCGCTGCAAGGCACCGGTGAGGAAGGCCTGCACATGGAGGTGCTGCTGCGCCTGTGCGAGGAGGAAAACGGCCAGCTGGTGGCGCCTGGCACCTTCATCCCGGCCGCCGAGCACTACGGGATGATGCCGTCCATCGACCGCTGGGTGATCCGCCACACACTGCAGGCGCTGGCGCAGCACCAGCGCACCCCGGGCGCCCAGCCGCTGCACACCTGCGCCATCAACCTCTCGGGCACCAGCCTGGGCGACGACAGCCTGCTCAAGTACATCCGTACCACGCTCACCGAATCCGGGCTGGACCCCGCGCTGCTGTGCTTCGAGATCACCGAGACCAGCGCGATATCGCACCTGCCCAACGCGGTGCGACTGATGAAGGAGCTGCAGCAACTGGGCTGCCGGTTCGCGCTCGATGACTTCGGCGCGGGCATGTCGTCCTTCACCTACCTCAAGCACCTGCCGGTGAACTACCTCAAGATCGACGGCGCTTTCGTGAAGGACCTTCTGCAAGACCCCACCAACCGCGCCATGGTGGAAATGATCCACCGCATCGGCCACGTGATGGGCAAGCAGACGATTGCCGAGTTCGCCGAGTCCGACGCCATCGTGGATGCGTTGCGACTCATCGGAGTGAACTACGCCCAAGGCTATGCGGTGGCGAAGCCCGTGCCGCTGTCGGAATGCCTGGCGAGGGACTACACCACCGCCTGACCACCGCGCGGGCCTGACGCGCCTGAGTCCCGCCACCCCACCGATGCCGTTGGCGCGGCATGCCAGCCCCCCGTTTCAGCCTACAGATGCAATGGGCAGATGGACGCCCTGCCCGCCCCGCCCCGCCCCGCCCCGCCCCGCCCCGCCACGCGAGCAAGCAGACAGGCAAGCAGGCAGGCAGGCAGGCAGGCAGGCAGCGGACTATCGCGCTTTCTTGAACGGTTTGCCGCCAGCAGCCGGCTTGGCCGCGCCCCCGGTCACGCGCGGTGGCAGGCCCGTGTGCTGGGTCAGGATGCGGCCCTTGGTGGGCTGCTGCACCGTGCGCGACGCAGGTGCCACGGCGGGCTTAGCCCCTGTCGGGGTCGAGTTCTTGCGCCGCGCACTCTGGTAACCACCGTCGGTGAGCGGCTGGAAGGTCGGAATCAGGTGGTGCTTGCCGTTACCGATCAGGTCCGCCCGGCCCATGGCCTTGAGCGCATCGCGCAGCAGCGGCCAGTTGTTCGGGTCGTGGTAGCGCAGGAAGGCCTTGTGCAGGCGGCGGCGCTTTTCGCCGCGCACGATGTCCACAGACTCTTCATCCACATCGCGCATTTCGCGGCGCACGCGGGTCAGCGTGTTGCGGCCCGAGTGGTACATGGCCGTGGCCGTGGCCATGGGGCTGGGGTAGAAGGTCTGCACCTGGTCGGCGCGGAAGCCGTTCTTCTTCAGCCAGATGGCGAGGTTCATCATGTCCTCGTCACTGGTGCCCGGGTGCGCGGCGATGAAGTACGGGATCAGGAACTGCTTCTTGCCCGCCTCTTCGCTGAACTTCTCGAACATCTGCTTGAACTTGTCATAGCTGCCGATGCCCGGCTTCATCATCTTGGTGAGCGGGCCCTGCTCGGTGTGCTCGGGCGCGATCTTGAGGTAGCCCCCCACGTGGTGCTGTACCAGCTCCTTCACGTACTCGGGCGATTTCACCGCCAGGTCATAGCGCAGGCCCGATCCGATGAGGATCTTCTTGATGCCCTTGAGCGCGCGGCCACGGCGGTAGATCTTGATCAGCGGGCCGTGGTCGGTGGTGAGGTTCTGGCAGATGCCGGGGTACACGCAGCTGGGCTTGCGGCAGGCGGCCTCGATCTCGGGGCTGCGGCAGCCCAGGCGGTACATGTTGGCCGTGGGGCCACCCAGGTCGCTGATGGTGCCTGTGAAGCCCTTGACCTTGTCGCGGATGTCCTCGATCTCCTGAATGATCGAATCTTCCGATCGGCTCTGGATGATGCGGCCCTCGTGCTCGGTGATGGAGCAAAAGGTGCAGCCGCCAAAGCAACCACGCATGATGTTGATGGAGAACCGGATCATCTCCCACGCGGGGATCTTGGTCGCGCCGTCATGGCTGCCGTTTTCGTCGGCGTAGCTGGGGTGCGGGCCACGCGCGTAAGGCAGGTCGAACACGTAGTCCATCTCGGCCGTGGTCAGCGGGATGGGGGGCGGGTTGATCCACACATCACGCGCCGTCACACCCTCGCCATGGGCCTGCACCAGTGCACGCGCGTTGCCAGGGTTGGTCTCCAGGTGCAGCACGCGGTTGGCGTGGGCGTAGAGCACGGGGTCGCTTTTCACCTGCTCGTAGCTGGGCAGGCGGATCACGCTCTTCTCGCGCGGGGGCACCTTGAGCTTGGCCTTGAGCGCCGGATTGGCAACAAACTGGATCGGCTGAATGGCAGGATTGGGGCTGTTTTGGCCGGTAGCGCTGGTGTTATTTGCGGCGCCCGCTACAGAATCAGTAGCATTCCCATCCTCTTTGCTGCAAGTGCTGCCTTGGGCCGCAGCCTGCTCGCTGGTGGTCATGTACGGGTTGATGTGCGCCTCTACGCGGCCGGGCTCGTCCACCGTGGTGGAGTCGATCTCGAACCAACCCTTGCCGCTCTCGTCGTCCGGTCGGCGCACAAAGGCCGTGCCGCGCACATCGGTGATCTGCTCCACCGGTTCGCGCGCTGCGATGCGGTGGGCCACCTCCACCAACGCACGCTCGGCGTTCCCGTACAGCAGCAGATCGCACTTGCTGTCCACCACGATGGAGCGGCGTACCTTGTCGCTCCAGTAGTCGTAATGCGCAATGCGACGCAGGCTGCCTTCAATGCCGCCCAAGATGATGGGCACGTCCTTGTACGCCTCGCGGCAGCGCTGGCTATAGACGATGGCCGCACGATCGGGGCGCTTGCCGCCCACGTCGCCGGGGGTGTAGGCGTCATCGCTGCGGATCTTCCGGTCGGCGGTGTACCGGTTGATCATCGAATCCATGTTGCCCGCCGTCACGCCCCAGAACAGGTTGGGCTTGCCCAGCGCTTTGAAGGGCTCGGCGCTCTGCCAGTCGGGCTGGGCGATGATGCCCACGCGAAAGCCCTGCGCCTCCAGCGTGCGGCCGATCACGGCCATGCCGAAGCTCGGGTGGTCCACATACGCGTCGCCCGTGACCAGGATGATGTCGCAGCTGTCCCAGCCCAGTTTCTCCATCTCGGCGCGGCTCATCGGCAGGAACGGTGCCGTGCCAAAGCGCTTGGCCCAGTACGGACGGTAGCTGGTCAAGGGCTTTGCGGCGCGCGCAAAAAAGGAGACGTCAACGGGGGCGTTCATGCAAAGGGGGTCGCGGCCGCCCCCGGTGCGATGGGGGCCTTCGTGGCGCGCGTCTGTGGTGGATAACCCGTGATTTTACGTTGGCGGACGGTTTTTGTCGCCTTGGCAGCCCTTGCCCCTCACTGTTACAGGCTTGATGGCCGTCAGGCATATAATTGCTTTTGTCAATTAATTAACTGACAGAGGCATTCATGAGTAACAACACCTCTACCCTTCCCGAGTCCGTCCCGGTACCTGCGAGCGCGGTGAAAGCCGTGCGCCAGTTCAACCGCTTCATCACCCGCCGCATTGGCGTGCTGGACCCGTACCTGGGCAGCAAGCTGTCGCTGACCGACGTGCGCGTGCTCTACGAGCTGGCCCATCGCGAGGCCCCTGTGGCCAGCGAACTAGCGCGGGAGCTGGGGCTGGACGGCGGGTACATGAGCAGGATATTGCGGCGTTTTGAGCAGGCCGGGTGGATAGAACGGCATGCCAACGCCAAGGACGCGCGGCAAAGCCTGGTCACGCTCACCGCTGCTGGACGCGAGGCGTTCGAGCCGCTGCAGCAGCGTTCGCGCGACGAAGCTGCCGCACTGCTCGCCCCCTTGCCCCCGGCTCGGCGCCAGGAGGTCGTGGAGGCCATGGAACGGATCGAAACCCTGCTGTCCTCCCCCTCCAACGCGGCGGATGGCACCCGAATCGCCGTCCTGCGCGACCCTTTGCCCGGCGACATGGGCTGGGTAGTGCAGCAGCATGGCGAGATCTATGGGCGCGAGTACGGCTGGGACAACCGTTTTGAGGCCTTGGTGGCAGACATCGCAGCGCAGTTCTTGCGCAAGTTCCAGCCTGCATGGGAGAAAGCCTGGATCGCCGAGCTGGACGGCGAGCGCGTGGGCTCCGTGTTTGTGGTGCGCAAATCGGCCACCACGGCGCAGCTGCGCATGCTCATCCTCAGCCCCAAAGCCAGGGGCCTCGGCCTGGGCGCCCGCCTCACCGACGAATGCATTGCCTTTGCGCGTGCAAAAGGTTACAAAAAGATGGTTCTATGGACCAACAGCTGCCTCACGGCTGCGCGTGGCATCTACGGTCAGCGCGGTTTTCGGCTGGTCAAGACCGAGCCCTACGAAGGCTTTGGTCAGCAATTGGTGGGAGAGACCTGGGAGCTGAAGCTTTGAAATGAGGCAACACGACCCGCTGACCGACCAGCGGCCTTCAACGCGAGGCCACGGAGTATCTCGATGACTTTGTCCGATTCGCTTTTGATTCGCCCGGTCACGGCCGACGATGACCTCGCACGCCTGACCACCCTCATCCACTGCGCCTATGCACCCCACGCGCTGCGGGGTCTGCGCTACTGGGGCACCCACCAGTCTGTGGAAGATACGGCGAAGCGGTTTGCTTCAGGCACGGGGTTGGTGATGCTGGACGGCGAAGACTATGTGGGCACTGTCACGCTGCGACCGCCGCAACCCGAATCCTCGGTGCCGCTGTACCGCGACCCTTCGGTTTGGTCTTTGTGCCAGTTCTGCATTACCCCTGACGCCAAAGGCCGGGGTTACGGCACACAGCTGCACGCCTATGCCCTGGACTATGCCCGCAGAGTGGGCGCCCGGGTGATGGCGCTGGACACTGCGCAACCGGCCACGGCCTTGATAGCGATGTATGAATCCTGGGGTTACCGGGTGGTCGGCGAGTGCGACTGGCGCCCTTTGACCAACTACACCAGTGTGCTCATGGCACGCGACCTGGGCGCAGCAGACGGTTGCATGGGCAACACCGGCTGACGGGACGCTGCGTGGCTTGTCACGTCACGCAGTACGCCGTATCACCACTCACCGATTTCCCGCACGCGCTGCGCCAGGTCCGGCATCTCGTCGTCGTGCTCTTCCATTGCGTTTGGCATCGCGCCGGTCGATGCCACCGTGCTGGCACCCGATGCCTGGGATACCGAGGGAGAGATGAAACGGCCGAACAGATGGCTGGCGAGGGAGGTAGGCAAAGGTGCAGAGAGCGAAGTGGCAAACATGGCGGTTCCTTTTCTGATGGCCCGAGTGCTTTCAAATGCGTAGCAACAGCGTAGGCCACAGCAACAAGTCCGCAGTGTAGGAACCCACGCCTATGGCATGTGTGACAGAACGCACATTCCCAACGCGATTTGTGCCGATCCACACCCTTCAGGGTCTGGGCTGTGACTTCCGTCACACACGGCCCCCTGCTGGCACCCAAAGCGCTCGCCGTACACTCGCTGCCCCATGCCCCAGACTCTGGCTGCCCCAGCGCACAGCGAACTCATCATCAAGAAAAGCCGCTTCATCGGCTGCGTGCAGCCCATGGCCGACCGCGCCAGCGCGCAGGCGGCGGTGGATGCGCTGTGGAAGCAACACCCTGGCGCAGCCCATATCTGCTGGGCGCTACTGGCGGGCGGACAGTCGGCTGCGGTGGACGACGGCGAGCCCGGCGGCACCGCCGGCCGCCCTATGCTGGACGTCTTGCGCCACCAGGACCTGGAAGGCGTGCTGGCCACGGTGGTGCGCTACTTTGGCGGCGTCAAGCTGGGCGCGGGCGGCCTGGTGCGCGCCTACACCGACACCGTTGCCCAGGCACTGCTGACGGCCCCCAAGGTCACGCTGCAGCGCATGGTCCTGTTGCAGTGCCAGGTGCCCTATGCCCTGGAAGGCCTGCTGCGCCGCGAAATTGAAGCTGCTGGCGCCGAATTGGTGGGCGTGCAGCATGGCACGCTGGTCACCTTGCAGCTGCGCCTGCCCCAGACGCAAGCCGCCCCTTTTGTCCAACGCATCAACGACCACGGGCAAGGCCGTGTGGGCTGGACGGACCCCGAGGCCTGACCGGACGCCGAGACCCGGCCCCCAAAGGGCAACAAGCTCGGTTTTCACATGCGCGCAGCCGCCCTCAGCGGCCTCACTGAAACGGCCTGTGCGCCTACAACGTTGCGGCGGCTCGCGCGTCACACTCCGGGTTTTCAGACTCCGAGAAAGCCCCATGGCCCAACCGCTCGACACCATCATCATTGGCGCAGGCACGGCGGGCCTGGCCGCGCTGCGTGAAGTGCGTAAGCGCACCGACCGCTACCTCATTGTCAATGAAGGCCCCTGGGGCACTACCTGCGCCCGCGTGGGCTGCATGCCGTCCAAAGCGCTGATCGAGGCGGCCAACGCTTTTCACCGTCGCCACACCTTTGAAGCATTTGGCCTTCGGGGCGCCAGTGCATTGACCGCCGACCTGCCTTCCGTGCTCCAGCGCGTGCGCGCACTGCGCGACGACTTCGTGGCGGGCGCCCTCAAAGCCACCAATGAACTGGGCAGCAACCAGGTGTCAGGGCGCGCCACGCTGCTGGGGCCGCGTTCGGTGGACATTGATGGCACGGCTTACGCCACGCGCAGCATCATCATCGCCACGGGATCACGCCCCCGTGTGCCCGAGGCATGGCTGGCGTTTGGCGACCGCATGCTCACCACCGACACCTTGTTCGAACAACCAACCCTAGGCCCCCGCATTGCCGTGATCGGCATGGGCCCGATTGGGGTGGAGCTGTCGCAAGCGCTCGCGCGGCTGGGCCTGCAGGTGGCTGCGTTCACCACTGGCCACACGCTGGCTGGCTTGAGCGACCCAACGCTGAATGCCGAGCTGGCGGCCCTGCTCAAGCAGGACATGGTGCTGCACATGGGCGCCGAGGCGCAGCTGCGCGAAGTGCCCGGAGGCATTGAAGTCGCCAGCGGCGCCAACCGCGTGGTAGTGGACCAGGTCATCGCTGCCATGGGCCGGGTGCCCAACATTGAGCACCTTGGCCTGGAGACACTGGGCGTACCGCTGGATGCGCGCGGCCTGCCCACCGTAGACCCACAAACCCAGCAAATTGGCAATTTGCCGGTGTTTCTGGCGGGTGACGCCAACACCCACACCCCGTTGTTGCACGAGGCGGCCGATGAAGGCCATATTGCAGGCCTGAACGCCCTGGCCCCCAATCCCACGCGCTTTCGACGCCGCACCTTGCTGTCCATCGTGTTCGCCGACCCCAACGTGGCCGTGGTGGGACCGCGCGTGGCCGACATGGACGCGCACAGCACCGTCACCGGCACCGCCAGCTACACAAACCAGGGCCGTGCCCGCACCGCCCAGCGCAACCATGGACGCCTGTGCGTCTATGCGGACCATGCCAGTGGTCGCCTGCTGGGCGCCGAGCTGTGCACCCCTGACGGCGAGCACCTGGCGCACCTGCTGGCCTTGGCCGTGCAGCAGCAACTGACAGTGCACGACCTCTTGGGCATGCCCTTCTATCACCCCACGCTGGAAGAAGGCCTGCGCACCGCCTTGCGCGACGCAGCCCGCCAGCTGCCACACACCCACGCCTCCGACCTGGCCGCCTGCCCAGCCCTTGGGGTACCCGCGCTGGACTAGGCGGAGCACTACAGGGCAGGTCCACGACCGCTGAACATGTAACAACGCTCAAGCCGCGTTCTGCCGCGCCGATAACCCTCCATTGCCCCGAGGAGTCACCATGGACGTCGCCCTGACCAACAGCATCGTCAACACCGCTACCAACCTGGCCAGCGCCAAGACGTCGGACGCCTTGAACATGGTGGTACTGAAAAAGGCGCTGGATATGCAGGCGGTATCGGCCGCCACCATGATCGACGCCATGCAGCAGTCCATGCCCCAACCCCAGCTGGCCACCAGCGGCGCGCTGGGTACCAACGTCAACACCTTCGCCTGATAGGCGGAGCCCCTCCCGTCTGGGCGCCTCAGCGCAACCGCGCAGGCGACAGCCCTTCCACCCCCACGCCCTCGCGCACCAGCTCCCCGGCCAGCGGCTCGCCCTGCAACAGTTGCCGCGCCAGCAACGAGGCGCCCGCCGCGCTCTGAATCCCGTATCCGCCCTGCCCGGCCAGCCAGAAGAAGCCGGGCACGTGGTTGTCCCAGCCGATCACCATGTCGCCATCCGACACGAAGGAGCGCAGCCCGGCCCAGGTGTGCGACGGCCGGCGGATCTGGAAGCGGGTCATTTCCTCGATGTGATAAATCCCGGTGGCCACGTCGAGCTCTTCCGGCACCACATCGTGCGGATGTGTGGGGTCGGCATTGGCCGGTGAGCCCAGCAATTGCCCCGCATCGGGCTTGAAGTAAAAGCTCTCGTCGATGCCAATCACGGCTGGCCAGTGGGTGGCATCCATGCCCTCGGGCACCGGGAAGGTGAATGCCGTGCGGCGGCGCGGCTCCAGCCCGATGGGTGGCACACCGGCCAGGCCCGCCACCACATCGGCCCAGGCGCCCGCAGCATTGACGATGGTGGGGGCAGCAAACACCCGCCCATCGGCCAGCGTCACTTGCCATACATCACCCTCGCGGCGCACAGCCATGACCTCGGCGTTCGTCAGCACCTGGCCGCCGCGCTGGCGCAGGCCGCGCAGGTAGCCCTGGTGCAGGGCGTTCACATCAATGTCGGCCGCCTCGGGCTCGCTCATGCCGGCTGCCACAGCCTCGGGTTTGAGGCAGGGCAGCATCGCCAGCAGCTCAGCCTTGTCCACCCATTGCACATTGGGCGAGGTGGCGTGCGCTTCGTCGTAGGTCTGCTTCAGCAGGTCCAGCTGGTCCGGCCCGGCCACATAGACCACGCCCCGGGGTGAGAGGATGGGGTCAGCGCCAAACTCCGCCGGCGGCGCGTCGTAAAACGCGCGGCTCGCCCGCGTCAGCGCCTGGATGTTGGGCGTGCCATAGGTCGCCATGTACAGCGCGGCCGAGCGGCCGGTGGTGTGGTAGCCGGGCTGCGATTCGCGCTCCAGCAGCAGCACTCTGGCGCCCTGCCCCGCGGCTCCGGGCTGCACCAGTTGCCAGGCCACGGAGGCCCCGGCAATGCCTGCGCCGACGACGATGGTGTCTACGGTTTGCATCTGCTCCTCCTGCTCAAACGGCCGACACCTGCGCTGCCGATGCCGCACGGTCGTCACGCGGCAGGCTGCGGGCATCGCGGGGGTCGGGTGCCACGGTCACGATGGAGGTCAGCGCGGGTTCGGCGCGCGTCTGCATCAGCTTGGCCATGTCAGGGCGTGGGCGCGCCAGCCCGGCAATGCCCTTGAACGCCTGCTCCAGCGCATGCCCCACGCCCAGCGTGTGGCGGTCGGCACGGAAGCGGCCCACGATCTGCAGGCCAAACGGCATCCCGGCGTCGTCCAGCCCACAGGGCAGGCTCAGCGCCGGGTGGGTGGTGAGCGTGGTCACATAAGTCAGCGCCAGCCATCGGTAGTAGTTGGCCTGCGGCTCGCTGTTGATACGGCTGGCGAAAAGCTCGGTCCACGCAAACGGCGACACCGGGGTAGTGGGCGCCAGGATCACGTCGTACTCTTCGTACAGCTTCTGGAACCGCGCCAGGATGCGTGTCTGCTCGGCCTGCGCCCAGGCGCTGTCGAGCAGCGTCATGGCGGCGCCCATTTCGTAGTTGGCGCGGGTGTTGGGGCCCAGGGTGGCGGGGTCGCGCTCGTAGGCCTCGCGCGTGCTGGCCACAAAGGCCTCGGCGCGCAGCACGTCAAAGCAGCGGTGCACATCGCCCAGGTCGATGTCGATGGCGTCGCAACGCGCAAACAGGTGCTTCATGGCCTGTACCTTGCGGCGGAACACGGCGCGGATGCCGTTGTCCACAGCGCAGGCACCAAAGTCCTCGGTGTAGGCCACTCGCAGGCGGCTCAGGTCCACGGTTTCAGGCAGCAAGAAACTCATCGGGTCCAGCGGGTAGCTCAGCGGGTCGCCGGGCGACATGCCCGCCGATGCGGCCAGCTGCAGGCAGGCCTCTTCCACCGTCCGGCCCATGGGGCCGACCACGGAAATCGGCGTCCAGCCCAGCAGCTTGCGCGAGCTGGGCACCACGCCGGGCGATGGCCTGAAGCCCACCACCCCGCAGATGGATGCAGGAATGCGCAGCGACCCACCCGTGTCCGAGCCCGTACACACCGGCAGCATGTCGCAAGCCAGCGCAACGGCCGAGCCGCCTGAAGAACCCCCGGCGTTCAGGTTGGGGTTGAACGGATTGCCCGTAGCGCCCCACACGGTGTTGCGCGAATTCGCGCCCGCCCCCATCTCGGGGATGTTGGTCTTGCCCGTGACGATGGCGCCCGCAGCGCGCAAGCGCGCCACCAGCACGTTGTCCTCGGCCGGAATGTGCTCACGGTAGATCTGCGATCCATAGGTGGTCAGCAAGCCCGCAGTGGCCTCCAGGTCCTTCACGCCCATGGGCAGGCCATGCAGCAGGCCCAGTGGTTCGCCGCGCAGCGCGGCTTGCTCGGCCGCTTTGGCCTCGGTGCGGGCGCGGTCGTAGCAGGTGGCAGTGACGGCATTCACATGCGGGTTCACCGCCTCGATGCGGGCGATGCAGGCGTCGAGCAGCTCCACCGGCGAAATCTCGCGCGTGCCGATGTGATGGCGCAGCTCGTTGGCGGTCAGCTCAACCAGGGCTTGGGGGCTTGTTGTGGTCATCTCGGGCTTGTCTCCTTGTTCTGGTCACACGGGTTCAGTCTGCGGTGATGGCTGCGCGCTGTGCAATGGCGCGCATCAGCGGCAGCTCCTTGTCGATCAGCTCGGCCAACACCTTGGACGAAGCATAGGACGGCTCGAACCCCACCGCGATCATCTTGTCACGCGTTTCGGGGTCCGACACCACCTGGGCCAGCGCCAGCTCCAGGCGGGACTTCACGGCCGGCGGCAGGCCACGGGGCGCCACCATGGCCAGCCAGGTGTCCATCTCCAGGCCGGGGTAGCCACTCTCTGCCAGCGTAGGCACCTTAGGCAGCAGGGCCGAGCGTTTGCCAGAGGTCACCGCAATGGCTTTGATCTTGCCGTCCTTGAGCTGCGGCAGCGCGGCCGACACGGTATCCACCGTGAACGGGATCTGCCCGCCGAGCAGGTCGGTCATTGCAGGTGCACTGCCCTTGTAGGGCACATGCTGGATCTTGAGACCCGCCGCGTGGAAGAACATCTCGCCTGCAAACTGCGAGGTGGTGCCAGTGCCGAACGAGCCATACGAATACTTGTCGGGCGCCGCCTTCACCAGGGCAACGAACTGCTTCAGGTCGCTGGCAGGCACATCCTTGTTGGCCAGCAGAATCAACCCCGTGCGGCCCGTGATGCCAATGGGCTCAAAGCTCTTGACCGGGTCGTACGGAAGCTTGGCGCGCACGGCGGGGTTGACGGTGAAGGTGGTGCCCGAACTCATGAGCAGCGTGTAGCCATCCGGCGCCGCCCGCGCCACCGACGTCGCACCGATCACCGTGCCCGCCCCCGCGCGGTTGTCGATCACCACGCTCTGGCCCAGCTTGTCACCCAGCTTCTTGCCAATCAGCCGCCCCAGCACATCAGTGGCGCCACCGGGCGGGAACGGAATCACCAGCGTGATCGGCTTGGTGGGGAACGCAGCCTCCTGCGCCATGGCCGGAGTCCACGCAGTGGCCCCCAGGGCGGCACAAAGGACGGCAGACAAAAGCAGTTGCTTGCGGTTCATGGCGTGGCTCCAGATAAAAAAAGTGAAAAGAAAAAAAAGGAAAGAAGGTGGCGGGCCATCAGGCCTGCGCAGCCAGCACGGCCCGCCCGCGCTGCACAAAGCCCTGGTACTGCGCATCGGGCACCAGCAGGCCGCCCGTGGTCCACACCAGGTGGGTGGCCTGGTGCAGCACGGCCTCAATGCCCGTGCTGCGCAGCCAGGCCTGCCCGGCCGTGGTACCCGTCAACATGGCCGGGCCGCTGAAGCCTGCGGCAGCCGAGGGCTCGATGCGCTCGCCCAGGGCATCCAGCACCCGCACCAGCTGCGCAAACAAAGTGTCGTCGGCCACCGTGAACACGCCCGACAGCAGCGGACGCATCAGTTCGGCCGCCAACAGCGACGCGCGCGGCACCGCCAAGCCATCGGCCTCGGTGCGGTTGGTCAGGCCCCAGTCGTAGACCGAAGGGTGCTGCCCCACACCTTGCGTTGCATCGGCCATCATTTGCACCATGAAGCAAGGCGACTGCACCGGCTCGGCAAAAAAACAGTGCACATGCGGCCCCAGCACCTGCCGCAGGCCAAAGGTGATGCCTGCAGGCGCACCGCCCACACCGCAGGGCAGGTACACGATGAGCGGGTGCTCGGCATCCACCGCCACGCCCTGCTCGGCCAGTTGCTTTTGCAGGTGCAGCGCCGCTGCGCTGTAGCCCAGCAGCAGCGAGAACGATTGCTCGTCGTCCACAAAGTGGCACTGGGGGTTGCTGGCCGCCTCGGCACGGCCTGCGGCCACGGCGCGTTCGTAGTCGCCCGCGTGTTCCACCACCTGCACGCCACGCTGGCGCAGGCGGTCTTTCTTCCATTCCTTGGCATCGGCCGACATGTGCACCGTGGCCTGAAAACCCAGGGCAGACGCCACCACACCAATGCTCATGCCCAGGTTGCCCGTGGAGCCCACCGCCACTTGGTAGCGGCCCAGCACCTCGCGCGCCTGCGGCGTCGCCAGCGCGCGGTAGTCGCCGCCGGGCTGCACCAGGCCGTGCTGCAGCGCCAGCCCCTCGGCGAACTCCAGCACCTCGTGCATGCCACCCCGGGCCTTGATGGAGCCAGCGACGGGCAGGCTGTGGTCGGCCTTGATGAACAGTCGGCCTTGCCCCTCGGCCATGCCCAATGCGGGCTGCAGCGCCGTAGCGGGCAGCAGGGGCGACTCCACCACGCCTCCGGTGGCGGCGAGCTCGGGGAACACCTGCGCCAGCAGCCCGGCAAAACGGGCCAGGCGTGCAGCCGCTGCGTGCGTATCATCCAGACTAATGGTTCTGCCCAGTGCAGGCAGCGCGGCGGCGGGCTGTGCCTGCCGCGCCGGGTTGGTCCAGAGGGCGGGCTGGGCGTTGCGCAGGCGGGTGGCCAGCAAGGCATTGATGGCAGCTTGGGGTTCGGCAATCGTCATGGCGCGTTCATCTCGAAAAGTCTTGCCCCCATTCTTCGCCGGTCACGCCCCCGTCACAAACCATTTATATTGAGCGCATCATTAGTATTAATAATGGATATTCGCCTCTCCCCCTCCCTGCTCGCCTGGCTGCGCAGTTTTGATGCAGCCGCCCGCCACGGCAGCTTTACCAAGGCGGCGGCCGAGCTGTGCATCACACAGGGCGCCGTGAGCCAGCAGGTCAAGCAGCTCGAAGACTGGCTGCGCCGCCCCCTGTTCCTGCGGACGCCGCGCGCCCTGGCGCCGACGCCCGAAGGCAAATGGCTGGCCGTGGTGCTGCGCGAGAGCTTTGACGCCATCGAAAGCACCCTGGCCCAGATGCGCCAGCCGGCCGAGGCCGCCGCCGCCACGCTGAGCTGCTCGCCCTCGTTTGCCATGAGCTGGCTCACCCCCCGGCTGGGCGACTTCTTTCGCCAGCACCCCCACACCGGGCTGCGCGTGTTTGGCGAGTTCCACACGCTGGACCGCACCCGCATGGTGCGCGACGGCGTGGAAGCCGCCGTGCGCTTTGACCTGGGTGGTTACCGCGACCTGAACGCCACCGTGTTCCTCGACGAATGGCTCATCCCCGTGGCAAGCCCCGAGTTCCTGGCCCGCCACCCGCCCATCACCCAGCCGCAAGACCTGCACGGCGACTGGCTGCTGCACGACAGCAGCGCCTGGGACGGCGCAGACACTTACGAGGAGTGGCAGCACTGGTTTGCGCAGAGGGGCGCCACGCCACCGCCCTGGGCGGGCGGCCAGCAGTTCAACCTGTCTCAACTCGCCCTGGGCGCCGCGCTGGCCGGCCAGGGCATTGCCATGGGCCGCGCCGCGCTGGTGCTGCAGGACGTGAAGGCCGGGCGCCTGGTGCCGCTGCTGGGGCGCAGCGTGACATCGCGCGCGGCCTATTCGTTTGTGACCACCACGCACCCTAGCCCGGCAATGGAGCTGGTGAAAGAGTGGCTGCTGGAGGAGGCGCAGCGGTTTTGCACAGAGCGCAGCGAGGTATTGCCTCCGTTGGCTTCGCTCTAAACCGAGTCATGGCGGCGAAAATTTGTATATTTATATACTCTTTGTCTTAAAAAAGAGTATAAATATCATCATGCCAAACGATCTCATCTCCACCCTCGCCGCCGCCCGCAAAGCCCACCAGATGACCCAGGCCCAGTTGGCCGAAAGTGCAGGTCTCTCCCGCATGACGGTGCAGCGCACCGAGGGCGGCGACCTGGACCCCCGCTATTCCACCCTCGCCGAAATGGCTCGGGTGCTGGGCATGGACATCATTGCCGTACCCAGCAGCCTGCGGCCCAGCCTGGAGGCATTCATTCAGGCCGGTGGCAAGTTTCTGGGCCAGCCCGAGGGGGTGGATGCGCCGCCCTCGGTGGTGGACAGCCTGCGCCGCTGACCCTGACGACGCACCACCCTACCGCACTGCCCAGCCCAAGCCCCATGAGCACCTCCATCCGCTACCTGCGCCTGTACCTGCACCGCCCCCCGCAGGCGGATGGCAGCGCGGGCGAGCCAGGTACGACAGCAAGTCGTCGTGAGGCCATCGGCTACCTCTCGCAATACGGCGACATCCTGCGCGTATCGTTTGACGAGAGCTACATCCGCAACCCGCAGCGCCCCACCCTGTCGCTCAGCTACCAGGGTGCGGACGAGGCCGCCACGCAGCAGATCCTGGCATCAGCACGCGATACACGGCTGGTGCGCACCGATGGGCGCTGGCCCGTGTACTTCCAGAACCTGCTGCCCGAAGGCCACAACCGCGAGCGGCTGGCGCGCGAGCGGGGCTGCAGCCCCGACGACGAGTTCGAGCTGTTGGCCGCTGCAGGCCACGACCTGATGGGCGCGCTGGAGGTGGAGCCCGTGCCCGCGCAAGACGGCATCCCGGACGTGGTGCGCTACTGGCACACCACACAGGGCCTGGATGTGCTGGAGCCGGGGTTTGTGGAGTTCCCGGTGGAAGACGCAGCCTCGCTCCCCGGCGTGGTGACCAAGTTCAGCGCAGTCCAGGACGGCCGACGCTACACCGTGCACCGCCAGGGCGCGGCGGGTAGCGTGATTTTGAAGCTGCCTACCACCGCGCACCCGGACCTGGTGGCCAACGAGTACACCGGCTACCAGCTGTGCAAGGCACTGGGGCTGAACGTGGCCGATGTGCGCGTCATCACCCGCGCCGAGGCCGACCTGCCCGACACCGTGCCCTTCAACGACATCCTGGCCGTGCAGCGCTTTGACCACCTGCCCGGCGGCGCCCGTGTGCACATGGAGGAGTTCAACCAGGTGCTGGGCTACACGCCCCGCCAAAAATACGGCAAGTCGCACGGCAAGGGGGTATTGCACGACTGGGCCACCATGCTGCGTGTGCTCAACCGCCTGAGCCGGCAGCCGGTGCAGGACACGCGAGAATTTCTCGCGCGCATGGTGGCCTTCATCCTGATGGGCAACACCGACGCCCACCTGAAAAACTGGGCCCTGATCTACCCCGATGGCCGTGTGCCCCAACTGGCCCCGCTGTATGACCCGGTATGCGTGGCCGCTTTTTTTGATGGCGTGCCAGACCAGCAGTACGCCGTGAACCGCGCCATCGACAGAACCCTGCGGGCGCTGACCTGGGATGACATGGAAGGCCTGATGAAATCCGCCGGGCTGCTGCGCGTGCCCCGGCACCTAGCGCTGCTGCGCGATGTGGTGAAACAGGCCCAGGCCGACTGGCCCGCCTTGCTGCGTGATGCACCACCGGCCGTGCAGGCCACCGTGCAGCAACGGCTGACGGGGGCGACGGTGCTGGGCCAGATCGCCAGCCGCAGCGCCATGAATTGACGTCAAAATGCTCTTACTTTGATAGCTTTTAACGCATATTTCACTAGCGCTACAGGCCGTTCAGATTCAAATTTTCGTCTCCAGCACCTCATAGGATGCACGCTCAGCCCGTGGTGCGGCGGGCGCGCTGGCAGTCTTCACACCGGCGCCCCAAACCACGCCCCCACCCCCGCCGTGATGACCATGGCCAGAGCCCCCCAGAAGGTCACGCGCCAGGCCCCCACGGCCATGCTTGCGCCACCTGTGCGGGCTGCCACAGCCCCCAGCAGCGCCAAAAAGACCAGCGCCGAGCCCGCCACCGCATACAGCAGACTGCTGGCGGGCGCCAACACGGCAACAGCCAGCGGCAGTGCTGCCCCTACCGCAAAGCTGGCGGCTGATGTAAGGGCCGCTTGCACCGGACGGGCAGCGAGTGCCGGGGACACATTCAATTCGTCCCGCGCGTGTGCGCCCAGCGCGTCGTGCGCCATCAGCTGCACTGACACCTGCTGGGCCAGCTCGGGGGTCAGGCCTCGGCCGACGTAGATGGCGGTCAGTTCGCGCGCCTCGGCCGCGGGGTCTGTGGCCAGCTCCGCGCGCTCGCGGTCAAGGTCAGCCTTTTCGGTGTCGGCCTGCGAATGCACCGACACATATTCGCCCGCCGCCATCGACATGGCGCCCGCCACCAGCCCAGCGACCGCCGTCACCACGATGGTGGACTGGCTCGATTGCGCAGCCGCCACGCCCACCACCAGGCTGGCGGTGGACACGATGCCGTCATTGGCTCCCAACACAGCGGCGCGTAGCCAGCCAATGCGGTCAGAGCGGTGGCCTTCGGTGTGGGCACGGCGCGCGGTATGGGGCATGGGGGCTTCCAAAGTCAAAGGTACAAGCCAGCACCATACATGCACACTCCCGACAAGCCAAACCAACAGGTAGCCGCAGCGGGCTCTTACATCCTCTTGCACCGCTGCTAGCACGATGCCAGCGGTTTTGGATTATCTTGGTGGGCCGCGCTGTCGCCCACCTCTCGGCTGAAACCGGCAAAGGGCTGCCGTTTGCAGGCTCCCAGCGCTAGCAGACCAACAACCCAAAGGACGCCCGTGGCCAAAATTCTGGAAGTGAAACACGAGAACCAGGCCGATGCACGCGTGTGCGAAGTGGCCTACGAGAGCCAGGCCGACCTGTGCTGGCACGAGGTCGCCTACTCCACGCAGGCCACAGGCGATGGGTCGTGGTTCTTCGTGAACTACGAGAACCAGGCCAGCTTCAAAATATTCAAGGTTAAGCGCGAGAGCCAGGCAGACCTCAAGGTCTTCAAAGTGGCCCATGCAGACCAAGCTGGCTGGCGCACCCAGGGGCATGCGCTCAAGGGCAAGCTGGCCTGACGAAGCCCGATAGGCCTGTCACAAAGCCCCTCGGGTGTGCGTGACCACACTACGCCCTGCTGGTCTCAGCCAGCCTCACCCACCCACGCACTTTTGCAACTGCTCGCCCAGCCCCGTGGCGCCCAGGCGCACCACATCACCAGGCTTGAGGAACCACGGCGCGGGCTTTTGCCCCAGGCCCACGCCTGCAGGCGTGCCGGTCAGGATGAGGTCACCCGGCTCCAGGGTCATGAACTGGCTGATGTACGACACCACGGTGGGCACGCCAAAAATGAAATTGAGCGTGCTGCCGTTTTGCACACGTTGGCCATTCACCTCCAGCCACAGGTCGATGGCGTGGGGGTCGGCCACCTCATCAGCCGTCACCAGCCAGGGGCCAATGGGCGCGAAGGTGTCGTAGCTCTTGCCCTTGTCCCACTGCCCGCCACGCTCCAACTGCCAGGCGCGCTCGGACACATCATTGGCCAGCACATAACCGGCGACATGGGCCAGCGCGTCGGCCTCGAACACATGGCGGGCGCGGGTGCCGATGACGATGCCCAGCTCCACCTCCCAGTCGGTCTTGGTGGCACCGGGCGGTATCCGCACATCATCGTTGGGGCCACTCAGCGCGGTCACGGCCTTCATGAACAGCACTGGCTCGGCGGGTGGCTGCATGCCCGCCTCCTTGGCGTGGTCGGCATAGTTGAGGCCCACGCACACGATCTTGCCCACACCGCCCACCGGACTGCCCAGGCGGGGCGAGCCATAGACGGCAGGCAGGCGGCGCGCGTCAATGGCGGCCAGCGCCGACAGGGCGCGCGGGCTGAGCTGCGCGGGGCCGATATCAGGCAACAGCATGGACAGGTCGCGCAGCGTGCCTTGGGCGTCCACCAGACCGGGGCGTTCTGCACCAGGCTGGCCGTATCGAATGAGTTTCATGAGGTGTCCTTGTCTGTATGGATGAATCCAGGGCCCGGGGGGGCGTACCACCCGGCAGCATAGCGGCACACCGCCTTGCGCGCGTGCACCAATGGCCGCCCCGGGCTTGCCCGATGACGACGCCCCGACGCCAGCGCACCGCCCCATGCGCGCGTAACATCACGGGGGCCGCCGCATCACCGAACAGCTATCACAATGATAGCTATCAAGGCATGAATTACCGGCGCATCAGCCACTTTTCACTGAATCTTGCACCCATGGCACCCGCCACCGCCTCACCCCCCCCCACCGAAATGCCTGCGCGCCCGCAGCCCCGCAACCCGACCGATCTGTTCTGGTCCTTCACCTGGCTGGCGCTGCAGGGTTTTGGCGGTGTTCTGGCGGTCGTGCAGCGCGAACTGGTGGAGAAAAAACGCTGGATGACGAACGAGGAGTTTGTCGAAGACTGGGCCGTTGCGCAGATCATGCCGGGCCCCAACGTGGTCAACCTCAGCATCATGATCGGGGACCGCTACTTTGGCCTGCGCGGCGCGTTTGCAGCGCTGGCGGGCATGCTGACGTTTCCGCTGATGCTGGTGCTGGCGCTGGCGGTGGTGTATGCGCAGTTCTCTGCCCAACCGGCCGTGGCAGGCGCGTTGCGTGGCATGGGGGCCGTGGCGGCAGGCCTGATTGCCGGGGTGGGTATCAAGCTGTTTGTCTCCATCCGCAACCATCCGCTCGGCCGCCCCCTGTGCCTGGCCATCACGGCGCTGACCATCGTGGCCATGGCCTGGCTGCGCTGGCCGCTGTTCTGGATCCTGCCGGTGATCGGCGGGGCCGCCTGCCTGCTCACCTGGAGAAAGCTCGCACCATGAGCAGCACCGCCCCCCTCACCGCGCCGCTGATGGCCCTGAGCATCGGCGACTGGCTCAACCTGTTCCTGTACTACCTGTCGCTGTCGCTGCTGGCGGTGGGTGGCGCCATTGCCACCGCGCCCGACATGCACCGCTTTCTGGTCGAACGCCAGGCGTGGCTGACCGACCCTCAGTTCAACGCCTCCATCGCCATCGCCCAGGCCGCCCCGGGCCCCAATGTGCTGTTCATCGCCCTGCTGGGCTGGAACGTGGGCATCAACGCAGGCGGCCCCGGTGTGGCTGGCTGGCTGCTGGGCGCGCTGGGCATGGCGGTGTGCATGATGGGCGTGATGCTGCCCAGCAGCCTGCTGACCTGGACGGCCACGCGCTGGGGCCACCGCAACCGCGAGCGGCGCGGCGTGCGGGCGTTCAAGCAAGGCATGGCCCCGGTGGTGATCGGCCTGCTGGTGGCTACGTCCTGGGTGCTGGCGCGCGCCCATGGCGAATGGACCACCGACTGGCCCCTCTGGCTGCTGACCGCCACCGCCACGGTGCTGGTCTGGCGCACCAAGCTGCACCTGCTGTGGATGCTGGGCGCCGGTGCACTGCTGGGTGCACTGGGGCTGGTCTGAGGTTTTGGGTGGCCGGGGTGCGCTGCGCAACCCCGGCAACTGGCACGATTTCTTTCTCTTTCTTTTAAAAGGCACATCCATGCAACTCCGTTTCCTCGGCCGCTCGGGCCTGCAGGTCTCGCCCTTGTGTTTTGGCGGCAATGTGTTTGGCTGGACGGCCGATGAAGCCACCTCGTTCGCACTGCTCGACGCGTGGGTGGACGCGGGCTTCAACTTCATCGACACCGCCGATGTGTACTCGCGCTGGGCACCGGGGCACACCGGGGGCGAATCCGAATCGGCGATCGGCCGCTGGCTCAAGCGCAGCGGCAAGCGCCATCGCATCGTGCTGGCCACCAAGGTGGGCAAGGACATGGGGGACGGCAAGGTGGGCCTGCGCCCCGCCTACATCCGCCAGGCGGTGGAGGCATCGCTGCAGCGGCTGCAGACCGACTACATCGACCTGTACCAGTCACACGACGACGACACCACCGTGCCGCTGGCCGACACGCTGGGCGCGTATGCCGACCTCATCCGCGCCGGCAAGGTGCGTGCCATCGGTGCCTCCAACTACAGCGCCGCCCGCCTGCAGGAGGCCCTGCAGACTAGCGAACGCCTGGGCCTGCCGCGCTACGAAAGCTTGCAGCCGCTGTTCAACCTGTACGACCGCGCCGTGTTTGAAGACGCGCTGCAGCCGCTGTGTGTGCAGCAGCAGGTCGGCGTGATCAACTTCTACGCGCTGGCCGCCGGGTTCCTCACCGGCAAATACCGCACGGCAGCCGACGCCGCCAAGAGCGCACGCGGCGCCAACACCACGGCCAAGTACCTCAACGACCGGGGGCTGCGCATTCTGGCGGCGCTGGACGCCGTCGCGCACCGCTACAACGCCACGCCCGGCCAAGTGGCCGTGGCCTGGCAGATGGTGCAACCGGGCATCACCGCACCCATTGCCAGCGCCACGTCGGTGGCCCAGCTGCATGAGCTGGTCAAGGCCACCCAGCTGCAACTGGACAGCGATGCACTGTCCCAGCTGGACGCTGCCAGCACCCAAGGCTGAACCCAACAAAAAAGGGCCCGCGCGTGCGCGGGCCCTTGGCGTATGGTTTGACGGGTTGCGGGGTGAACGGAATGACGCCCCCCTGCCCATCAGCTGATCCGGCGACCGTTCTCCGCGTAGATCGCCAGGTAGATTGCGTCCGAGCCGATGTAGGGCGCCTTGTTGCCAAAGCCCACGTTGAAGTCGCCAAACGACAGGGACCGGATGGCCATCAGCCCGGCGCGCAGGCGCTCGCGTGTGGGCTCCTTGCCCGCATTCTTCAGGCCTTCGATCATGATCTGAGCATTGAGCCAGCCCTCCAGCGCGCTGTTGCTGTTCAGGAATGCCGGGTCGCCGCCAGTCGCCTTCATCGTAGCCTGGAACTTGCGCACCGCCACCGATTTTTGCGAATTGGCGTCGGGGAACACTTGCACCAGCGCCAGACCACGCGTGGAGGCAGCCAGCTTGGGCAGCTCCGACGAGATCACCGTGACGGACAGGCCGGCCAGCGGCACGCCCTGCGCCTTGGCACGGAAAGCCTGCACAAACGCGGTGTTGGCCGTGCCCGTGGTGGCCAGCAGCACGGCACCGGGGCGCTCAGCCGCCACCTTGTCGGCCAGCTCGGCGCCATTTTTGCCGTCCACGGCCAGCGCAAACTCGCCGCCGCGCTCGACCTTGATCTCGTCCAGCGCGGTGGACATGTCCTTGAGCACCTCTTTGCCAAACGGGTTGTCCAGGTACACCACCGCAATGCGCTTGAGGCCCATCTCCACGATCTGCTTGACCAGGCGCTGGGTTTCTTCGCGGTAGCTGGGGCGCAAGAAGAACACATGCTTGTTGGCCGCTGCGCGCAACGATGTGGCGCCAGTCACCGGGCCCACGGTAGGGATGCCCTTGGACTCGATGAGCGGCAGGATGGACGCGGTGTTGGCCGTGCCCAGGGGCGAGATCAGTGCAAACACCGACTGCGCATCGACCATATCGGTCACGTTCTTGAGCGTGCGCGCAGCCACATAGCCGTCGTCCTTGACCTCCATGCGGATCTCGCGGCCCAACACGCCGCCAGCGGCATTCACCTCGGCAAACGCGGCCTTCATGCCCGCCACCTGCTCGATGCCTGCCTGGCCGAGCGGGCCCGTCAGGGCAATGGAACAGCCCAGGGTGATGGAGCGCGCAGTCAACGCCTCCTCGGCCGCCATCGCGGTGTGGGCCCATGCGGGCAGGCCAGTGGCGGCAACGGCCTGGGTGGCACGCAAAAGAAAGTGGCGACGGCTCATGGTGTGCAGGGCAGATAAAACAAAGGTGGGGCAGGCTACCGGCCAGAGCGCCTCCCCGCCTGTCAGCTGTGCGACAAAGGGTGGCAGGAGTACGTCAAATCAGGGTTTCTACCGGGATTCGACAGCGTGTGAGCCCCTGCAGCACCGCGCAAACCCAGGGCTGAGCGCCTGCGCCACGCTCACCCGCTCAATCGTCCAGCAACTGCGGCAGCATCGTCGCCGCCGTGCCACGCAGCACCGCGTGCGCTGCATCGTCCAACGCACTGGGCGCGGGGTTGAGCACCACCACCCTGGCACCGGCGGCCCGAGCCTGGTGGGCAAGACCCGCTGCGGGGTACACCGCACCGGCCGTGCCCACCACCAGCATCAGGTCGCATTGGTTGGCCGCCTGTTCGGCGGCCTCCAACGTCGCCAGCGGCAAAGGCTCGCCAAACCACACCACGCCCGGGCGCACCAGGTTGCCGCAGCGGTCGCAGTACGGCGGGTGGCCGGCCACTGCGTGGTCGATGAAGCAGCAGTTGCGCGGGGTGTCGAGCCAGCGGTCCTGAAAAATGTCGCCGTGCAGGCACAGCACGCCGGTGCTGCCCGCGCGCTGGTGCAGCCCGTCCACGTTCTGGGTGATGAGGGTGATGCAGTCGGGGTGGCGGCGCTGAAAGTCGGCCAGCGCCAGATGCCCTGCGTTGGGCGACACGCCAGCCAGCAGGTCGCGCCGGTACTGGTACCAGTCCCACACCCGCTGTGGGTGGGCGCGAAAGCCTGCCTCGGTCGCCATGTCTTCGGGGCGGAACTGCGCCCAGTAGCCCGTCTGCACATCGCGGAAGGTGGGCACGCCAGATTCGGCGCTGACCCCTGCGCCCGTCAGCACGGCGATGCGCTGGCTTTGCCGGACCCAGGCTTTCACGGTGTCCAGCATGGTGCCTTCCCCGGTGGAGCCAGCGGGCCGAGGATCAAGTCCTCTGGCGCAGCGCCTCGTACAGGCACACGCCGCTGGCCACGGACACGTTCAGGCTCTCGACCGCGCCCTTCATGGGGATGCTGACCAATTCGTCGCAGGTCTTGCGCGTGAGCTGGCGCATGCCGTCGCCCTCGGCGCCCAGCACCAGGGCCACGGGGCCTTTCAGATCGACCTGGTAGATGGTCTTGGGCGCATCGTCGCTGGTGCCGATGCACCAGATGTTGCGCTCCTTGAGTTCGTTCAGGGTGCGCGAGAGGTTGGTGACCATGAAATACGGCATGGTCTCGGCCGCACCGCTGGCCACCTTGGCCACGGTGGCGTTGATGCCCACGGCGTGGTCCTTGGGGGCGATGACGGCATGGGCACCCGCGCCGTCGGCCACGCGCAGGCAGGCGCCCAGGTTGTGCGGGTCGGTCACGCCGTCCAGCACCAGCAGCAGGGGCTGCTCGATGCCTGCGGCTTCGAGGTTTTCCAGCAGCTCATCGAGCGAGGTGACCTGCGCCACGGGCTCCACGCGCGCGGCCACACCCTGGTGGCCATGGCTGCCCGCCAGCTTGGCTATGCGCACGCTGTCGGCTTCGATGAGGCGGGCACCGGCCTCGCGGGCGCGGTCGAGAAACTGGCGCATGCGTGCATCGCGGCGCGTGGCTTCGTAGTAAATCTCGATGATGGATTGCGGCGCGGTCTTCAGACGCACGCCCACGGCGTGAAAGCCGAAGAGAACTTTGGGGCTGGACATGGGGGGATTATCCGCTGGGCGCAGCCCACTCCCTCAGACCACTATCAAATTCATAGCTGCTCGCGCATGTTTCGCTAGCGCCTGCAGCCCAAAACACTCAAAAACCCGCCTACCACTCACACCACGCGCCCTGCATCGATCGTGATGCGCCGCTCGCACTGCGCGGCGATCGCGCGGTCGTGGGTCACCAGCACCAGCGTTGTGCCCAACTCGCGGTTGAGCTCGAACATGAGCTTCATGATGGTTTCGCCGGTCGCAAAGTCCAGGCTGCCTGTGGGCTCGTCGGCCAGCAGCACGGCAGGCTGCACCACAAACGCCCGAGCCAGGGCCACGCGCTGCTGCTCGCCGCCCGACAGCACCTTGGGGTAGTGCGACAGGCGCTGCCCCAGCCCCACGCGCGCCAGCATCTCGGTGGCGGCCTTGCGTGCATCGCGGCGGTCGGCCAGCTCCAGCGGCAGCATGACGTTCTCCAGCGCTGTGAGGTTGCCCATGAGCTGAAAGCTCTGGAACACAAAACCCACCTTCTGGGCCCGCAATGCAGCCCGCGCATCTTCATCGATGGCAAACAGGTCGTGGCCGTCCAGCCGCACCGTTCCGCGCGTGGGGGTATCGAGCCCCGCGATGATGGACAGCAGCGTGCTCTTGCCCGAGCCCGAGGCGCCGACGATGGCCGCCGTTTCCCTGGCAGCCAGACGGAAATCGATATCCCGCAGAATGTCGAGGGTTCCGGTGGAATCTGTCACCGACTTGAACACATGCTCCACGGCAATGATGGGGGTGGCGGGCGGTGTCTTGGGCAGCGGGGAGGGTTCGGACATGAAAGGCTCTTTACTTTGATTCGCAATCTGCAGCAACGGCGCCACTTTATCCTGAGCGCATCTATCGGCCTGGTGGTGGGGCTTTGTGCGCCCACGGCCTTTGCGCAGGCCGCCGCCAAGGCAGGGACTGCCGGACGCCCTTCGGTGATTCTGGTGCTAGGGGACTCGCTCAGCGCCGAATACGGCCTGGCGCGGGGCACGGGCTGGGTGGCACTGCTGGAAAAACAACTGGCGCAAGACAAGCTTGCAGCCACCGTGGTCAATGCCAGCGTGAGCGGCGAGACCACCTCGGGCGGCCGCTCGCGCCTGGCTGCACTGCTCGCGCAGCACAAGCCCAGCCATGTGGTGATTGAACTGGGGGGCAACGATGCCCTGCGCGGCCTGCCGCTCAAGAACACCGAAGAGAACCTGGCCTGGATGACCCAGGCGGCGCAAAAGGCCGGGGCCAGGGTCTTGCTGGTGGGCATGCAGGTGCCGCCCAACTATGGCACCGACTACGCGAACAAGTTTGCGGGCCTATTCACCACCGTGGCGCAGGCCCACAAGGCGGCCGTGGTGCCATTTTTCTTGAAGGGTGTGGCTGACGGACCGGACCCGACCCGCCTGTTCCAGCCCGACCGCATTCACCCTCGCGCCGAAGCGCATCCGCAAATGCTGGCCAACGTATGGCCAGAGCTCAAAAAGCTGCTGCGTTAGGGATTCGCTGCACGCATCGAGCGGTCAGTGTGCTCTGCGGATCGGGAGGGGTTGCCAGGCGCAAAACGCAGCAATAGCCGTGGGTATTGCGAGTATTTGCAACGCTGCAGACCGCCAGAGACCGCAGATGCACAGGGCGCGGCGATTGGTGCAGCGGACCCCTGTGACGCAGCCAGGTCACTCAGCCTGCAGGCTGCTCGGGATGGCCTGCAGCGCCCGCTGGCTGGTCATCAGCGGGCTGGTCATCCCCTTGCGGATCGTTCGGCCTGCGCTGTGTTTTGGCCCTCAGCTTCTCTTCCTTTTTTTGTTTTTTGGCGAGTTCGCGCTGGCGTTTTTCGTATCCGTAGTTGGGTGTTGCCAAGGTAGTTGCTTCCTGAAGTTGAGACTCACTGTAACAGGACGGGGTTTTCAGGCCCCTGCCGGGGTACGCTGCAGCGGAATGACGGCAGCTCGGTACGCATGCCAGCTGGCGAAGCCCAGCACAGGCCCCGCCAGCACCAGGCCCACCCCCCAGAACCACAGCGAGACGGCCACGATGAGGGTGATCAATGCCCCCCACAGCAGCATCACCCCGGGGTTTTCAATCACTACACGCATGCTGGTGATGCCCGCAGTCAGCGCGTCGGTGTCGCGGTCCAGAATCATGGGGATGGACACCACGGAGGTGGAAAACACCAGCGCCGCAAACACACCGCCCACCACCGTGTACACCGCCACAAAGCTCCAGTTCTGCGGGTTGAACACCGCCTGCAGCACACCGGTGGTCGAGGGCATGCCGGTGTTGAAGAACACGGCAAACACCACCAGCGAGGCCCTGCCCCAAAGCAGCTCCAGCACCACCAGCACCAGCACCAGCATGCCCATGCTGCCCATGTGGCTGTCCCAGCAGGTAAGGGATTCGCTCAGCTGCGGCTTCAGGCCCGCCTCGCGCCGACGGCTGGCGTCATACAGCCCCATGGCCAGAAAGGGCCCCACCAGCAGACAACCACTGGCGAGCGACATGGTGTATTCAGGCCGCGTGCGGAACACCCAGCCCAGCACCCCCGCCATGACCCAGAAGCACACGCCATAGAAAACAGCAATGCCCGGCGCGGCGCGCACATCGTCCAGGCCGCGCCGCAGCCACCGGAAGGGGTCGGCCACGCGCAACGGCTGCAGCTGCACGGGCTGGGCGGTCTGGGCCTTCACGCGGTCGGCAATGGCCTCAGCCTGCCGGGCCTCGGAGGTGTCTGGGGTGCCAAGGGTGTCCGGCGCAGGCTTGGAGGATGTCGCGTTCATGCCGCCACACTAAGCCTGCCCGTTCGGCTGCGCCACTGAGGAAAGCCCGTATCCCACACGAAATCCAGCGGCAGTGGGCCGCGCCGGACCCTTGCCGAGGCCGCTCAGCCCTGGGTGAAGGCGCGTTCCATCGCCTGTTGCAGGTCGCGCCGCAGGTCCTCCACAGCCTCCAGGCCGATCGAAAACCGCACCAGCGTGCCAGGCTTCAAATGGGCGGGCGGCCGACTGCGCATACTGGCAATGTTGTAAGGGACGACCAGGCTCATGGGGCCGCCCCAGCTGTAGCCCAGCTTGAACAAGCGCAAGCCGTCGCAGAAGGCATCCACCTGCTGTTGCGTGTACCGGGCGTCGATCATCACGCTGAACAGGCCAGCTGCCAGCCCCTGCCCGCCGTAAGCGGCACCACACAGGGCCTTCCAGTGCGCATGGCCGGGCGCGCCTTCCAGCGCGGGGTGCAGCACTTGCGCAATGGCGGGTTGCTGCTGAAACCACCGCGCCAGCTGGCGGGCAGCGTCATCGTGGGCGCGATAGCGCAGTCCGATGCTGGGCAGCGCACGCAGCACGGCCTCGGCGTCGTTGGCCCCCACGCCCAGTCCCAGCCGCATGTGCGTCAGCTTGATCTTCATGTGCAGGCCCGGGTCGCGCGTGATCACGCTGCCCATGAGCACATCACCTCCACCGCTCGGATACTTGGTGAGCGCATGGGCCGAGATGTCCACCCCCAGGCTGCCGTCGCCCGTCAGGTCAAAGGGCGCAAACGCCAGGCCCGCGCCCCAGGTGTTGTCCAGCGCGGTTGTCACGCCCCTATCGCGGCAAATGCGCACCTGCTCGCACAGGTCCGGAAACTCCATGCTGACAGAGCCCGGCGCCTCCAGCCAGACCAGACGGGTGGCCGGCGTGATGCGGGCAGCCAGGTCGGCCGGATCCAACGGGTCGTAAAACACATGGGTGATCCCGAACCGGGCGAGTTCGCCATTGGCCAGATCCTTGCCAGGTCCGTAGGCGTTGTCGGGGATCAGCACCTCATCGCCGGGCTTGAGGAGCGCCAACCCCACGTTGGCAATGGCCGCCAAGCCACTGGGCACCAGCACACACTGCAGACCGCCCTCCAGCGCACACAGGCGCTCTTCGAGGATGAAGGTCGTGGGCGTGCCGTGCAGCCCGTAGGTGTAGCCGCTTTTGTCTTTCCACTCGCGCGAGCGCATGGCCGCAACGCTGGGAAAGATGACGGTGGAGGCCTTGAAAACCCCCGGTTGGGGAGCTACAAACCCGGCCGGAGGCTGGTAGTCGTGGTGGACGATATGGGTGGCAAGATCAATGTCGTGGTCTTTCATGCCAGCCATGGTAGCGCGCCGCCCGGAGTGACCCGGGCGGCGCTCAGATCGCTTGGCGATCACACCGCAGGGCTTGGGATGCATGCACCGCAAGCCCTGCAGGTTGGCATTAACCAGCCGTCACGACCAGCTGGTTGTTCACCGAGGTCACGCCACTCACGCCCTTGGCGATGGTCTCAGCGCGGTCACGGGCCACCGTAGAGGGTGCGGGCCCGTTCAGCGTGACCTTGCCGTTGACAGTGTCTACATTGATCTTGACGGCGCTCAGGTCGGGGTCCTTGGCCAAGCCCGCGCTCACCTGGGCGGTGATGGTGGCATCGTCGATGACGCCCTTGGCGGAGTTCGCTGCCTGCTTGGCCGTGGCTTCCGCATTGGCGGCGCCCTGCTCCATCTTGGTCTCTGCGTTCTGCATCGCGCCCTCGGCCTTCACACGTGCGTCAGCTGCGGCTTGTTCGGTCTTTTCGACGGCAGAGTCCAGGCGCTGGCCCACGGTGGGCTCTTCGGTCTTGTTGCAGGCGGCCAGGCCCAAGGCCAGGGCACTCACGGCCAGAATGCTCGCAACGCGATGGGCGGGACGGTCGATCAGATTCTTGGGGTTCATGCAATGACTCCTTGCGGTTGAAACATGGCCTCACTGTAGGCAGCGGGCCGCGGCTTGCGGGTCGGACATCGCCGAAGTGCTTGTAGGACGGCAACGCCAGACGCGCATCGGCCGCACTCCCTGCTGAGCGGGTGACAATCGGGGCATGACCGTGTCTTCGCTCGCCCGTTGGCTTCCTTTTTTGAAATGGCCCCGCCCTGACCGACAACTGCTCAAAGGGGAGTTCTGGGCGGGCATGACGGTGGGGCTGATGCTGGTGCCGCAGGGTGTAGCCTATGCGGCGCTGGCGGGCATGCCGCTGGTCACGGGCATCTACGCATCGCTGATTCCGGCATTGGTCGCCGTGCTGTTCAGTTCATCCACGCGGCTGGGGGTGGGGCCCACAGCGCTCACCAGTTTGCTGATCGGCGCCTCGCTCACCGGCCTGGCCGAGCCAGGCAGTGCGCAGTGGGTGGCCCTGGCGGCATGGATGGCCCTGCTGTCGGGTCTGCTGCAGATGGTGATGGGCATGGCGCGCTTTGGCTGGTTGCTCAACCTCGTGACCTCACCCGTACTCAATGGTTTTACGCAGGCGGCGGCCCTGCTGATCCTGGGGTCGCAGTTGGGGGCACTGACCGGGTTGCGGGCTGCCGACTGGGGCGCCCTGCTGTCCACGCCATCGCTGGGGCTGTTCGACCTGACTGCAGCGGGCTTCGGCCTGGGGAGCCTCGCTTTGCTGATGCTGGCGCGCCGCGTGTTGCCCCAGTTCCCGGCGGCCATCGTGGTGGTGGGTGCTGCGGGTGCTCTGAGCTGGGCCCTGGGTTATGCCGATGCAGGTGGCGCAGTGGTGGGCGCCTTGCCATCTGGCTTGCCAGCGCCCTATTGGCCCGGCGCCCTGCCCTGGTCCAGCTTCAGTGCATTGGTCATGCCCGTGCTGGTGGTGACGCTGGTGAGCTTTCTGGAGACGGCATCGAGCGCCAAGGTGGAAAGCCAGCGCTCCAAGGAGCAGTGGAACGAAAACCAGGACCTGATTGGCCAGGGCCTGGCCAAGATCAGCAGTGGCCTGTGCGGCAGTTTTGCCACGAGTGCGTCGTTTTCACGCTCGGCCATCAACCTCTACGCCGGCGCCAAGACGGGCTGGGCCACACTGTTTGCGATCAGCCTGGTGCTGGTCGTGCTGTTGTGGTTGACGCCCGCGCTGTACCACGTGCCGCAGTCGGTGCTGGCGGCGGTCGTGGTCACGGCCGTCACCAGCCTCATCAAACCAGGCACCCTGATGAGGCTGTGGCGAGTGTCGCGGGTAGAGGCAGTGATCGGCGGCGTCACCTTTGCCCTGACCCTGGCCACAGCGCCGCGCATGTACTGGGGCGTGCTGGTGGGCTTGCTGATGAATCTGAGCCACTTTCTCTACCAGCGACTGCACCCGCGCATCATTGAAGTGGGCCTGCACCCTGATGGGAGCCTGCGCGACCGGCACCTGTGGCACTTGCCGCCACTGGCACCCCGGCTGCTGGCGTTGCGCATGGACGCAGAGCTGGACTTTGCCTCTGCCAGCGCTCTGGAGCGGCGCGTGACCGAACACCTGGCCGCCCACCCCGAGGTGCTGCACCTGTGTCTGCTGGCGCAGCCCATCAACCGCATCGATGTGACCGGCGTGGAGACCTTCGCCCAGTTGCTGGCGCAAATGGAACTGCGGGGTGGGACATTGCATCTGAGCGGACTGAAGCTGCCAGCAGAGCAGGTGCTGCGGCAGGCGGGGTTGCTGAAGCTGGGCCCAGGGCTGGCCATGTACCGCACCGATGCCGAGGCGCTGGTGGCGTTGCAACAGCTTCCCGAGTCCGTCGTGGCACGTGCGTAGACCGGGTTTCACCTACGCCGCGCCGGCCTTGCGTTGGCCCTGTTCTTGCTGGCGCACTGGTACACTTGCCTAACTCTCTTTGTTCCAATTTGTGTCTGACTCTGCGGCCTCTCATCTGGTAGATCTGCGCGACCTTCGCCTGGATACTGCTCACGCTCTGGTGGCTCAGGCCGGCGGCAGCGAGGCAGCACTGCACCGCGAGGTGCCTTCCCTGTACCTGCAGGGTCTCATCGATGGCCTGTGCGAGCTGTCGCTCAAAGACCCGCTCACGGGACTGGCGAACCGTAGACATTTCCGCGCGGTGCTCGAGCGCGAGATCGACCGTGTCACACGCTCAGGCGAGGCGGCCCTGCTGCTGATGCTGGACATCGACCATTTCAAGAAGGTGAACGACACCCACGGCCACCTGGCTGGTGACGTGGTGTTGCAGTCGGTGGCCCGCACGCTCAGTGCTTGCGTGCGCCCCATGGACACCTTGGCCCGCTACGGCGGTGAAGAATTTGCCGTGGTGCTGCCGGCCTGCCAGGCTGCCTTTGGCCGCGTGGTGGCAGAACGCATCCGGCGCGCAGTGGCCAACACGCCCATCCGCATTTCCCCCACGGTGGAGCTGAACGTCACCGTGAGCATCGGCGGCGCGTTTGCCATGCAGTGGATCCGCTCCACCACCCTGCTGTGGACCGACCGGGCCGACCACCAGCTCTACCAGGCCAAGGCGTCGGGCCGCAACCGCGTCAGCATCGAGGAACAACCCGACAGCACCGTCAGTGCCGAAGAGAAAAGCCTGTTGTTTGGCCCGCTCTACACCCCTTCGGGTTGGGGCGACCTGCCTCCACTGGACCCCAACCCAACAGGCAGCGCCTACTGAAAGTTAGATGATGAGCGACGCGCTGTCCCCCCAACCCACAACGCCTGCAGCCCCTGCAGGCCCTGCCACCCCCCTGGCCTCTGCCGCTCCTGGCGCCCGCATCATTGCGGTGACCAGCGGCAAAGGCGGTGTGGGCAAGACTTTCGTATCAGCCAACCTGGCCGCCGCCCTCACCCGCCGAGGCCAGCGCGTGCTGGTGCTCGACGCCGACCTGGGCCTGGCCAACCTGGACGTGGTGCTGAACCTGCACCCCAAGATCACCCTGCACGACGTGTTCACCGGCAAGGCCGCACTGGACGACGCCGTGATCGCCGCGCCCGGTGGCTTTGACGTGCTGCTGGCCGGTTCTGGCATGGTGGAGTATTCGCGCCTCACGCCCGAAGTGCGCAACCAGTTCCTGAACGTGATCCAGGCGCTCACGCCGCGCTACGACGTGGTGCTGCTCGATACCGGCGCCGGTATCTCCGACGTGGTGCTGTTCTCGGTGTCCCTGGCCTCCGAGGTGCTGATCGTGGCCACGCCCGAGCCCACTTCGCTCACCGACGCCTACGCTGCCATCAAGGTGCTGGCCATGCAGCAAAAACGCCAGCATGTGCGCATGGTCATCAACCAGGCGGCGCGTCCGGGCGACGGCCGGGCCATCACCAGCCAGCTGCAGCAGGTGCTCGACCGCTTTGTGAGCACCGAATCCGGTCGCCCCATGCGGCTGATCCACATGGGCGACATCCCGGCCGACCCCTCGGTGCGCGACGCCGTGATGCGCCGCCAGCTGCTGCTGTTGCAGACCCCCGGCTGCCCGGCGGCACTGGCCATTGCCCAGCTGGCCAACAAGATCGAGTCCACACTGCTGTCGCCTGCGGCCTGACCCGGATACGCCGAGCGGCGCATGAGGCGCAGCCCGGCCACTGTGACCCACAGGCCCGCCAGCGGGCCTTTGTGCATTTTTACTGCCGTGAACACCACCGACACCGTCCTCAACATCTCCTGCTACAAGTTCGTGCCGCTGCCCGATGCCGCCGCGCTGCGCGATGTGCTGCATGAGCGTGCAGTGGCCGCCCATCTCAAGGGCACCATCCTGCTGGCCGAAGAGGGCATCAACTTCTTTCTGGCGGGCCCGGTCGACGCGGTGCGGGGTTTTGTGGCTCAGCTGCGTACCGACGAACGCTTTGCCGACCTGGAGCCCAAGGAGAGCTGGTCGGCCACGGTGCCGTTTCGCAAGATGCTGGTCAAGGTCAAGCGCGAGATCATCCGCATGGACCACCCCACCATCCGCCCCGCCGCAGGCCGTGCGCCTTCGGTAGACCCGGCCACGCTGCGCCGCTGGCTGGACCAGGGCCATGACGACGACGGCCGCGAAGTGGTCACGCTCGACACCCGCAACGCCTTCGAGGTGGACGCAGGCACGTTCGACAACGCCATCGACTGGCGCATCGACAAGTTCACCGAGTTTCCCCCTGCACTGCGCGCGCACAAAAGCGAACTGCAGGACAAGACGGTGGTGAGCTTCTGCACCGGCGGCATCCGCTGCGAAAAAGCCGCCATCCTCATGCGCGAGGAAGGCCTGCCCCATGTCTACCAGCTGGAGGGCGGCATCCTGAAATACTTTGAGCTGACAGACGGCGCGCACTACCACGGCGGGTGCTTCGTGTTTGACGAGCGCCGCGTACTGGACACCGGGCTCGCCATCGACACGCATACAGCGGCTGCAGCCGCTACAGAAGGCGCTATCAAATAATGAGCTGCCAGCGCTTTATGTACTAGCGCTACAGCCCATTTTTATCCACATATCACGCTTTGATCACGCCTTGAAGCGGTGTTCCGGCAGGGGTATCCACTCCACCTCGCCCGGCACCTGGCCCATGGCCTGGGCCTCCCAGTCGCTGGCGGCCTGCACGATGCGGTCCTTGCGGCTGGAGACAAAGTTCCACCACATGTGGCGTGGCGCATCCAGCGGCTCGCCGCCAATCACCATCAGGCGCACGGCGCTCTCGCCCGCCGTCAGGCGCAGGGGCTGGCCGGGTTCCGCCACGGCCAGAATGTGCGCAGGCACCTCATCGCCGTTCAGCGACACGGGCGCATCCACGGTATACACCGCCAGCTCGGGCACCAGCGCCGGAATCTCTATCGTGGCGCCGACAGGCAACTGAATGTCCAGGTACAAGGTGCGCGAATACGTGGCCACCGGCGAGGTCTGACCAAAGGCCTCGCCAATCAACACCCGCACGGTGACGCCATCCACCAGCAACTCCGGAATGGCAGCCGCAGGCGTGTGCACAAACGAGGGGTCGGCTTCCTCATGGGCGGCCGGCAACGCAGCCCAAAGCTGGATGCCATGGTTCACATAAGCCTGGTTCGCCAGGCTCTCCGGGCGGCGCTCGGAGTGCACGATGCCGCGCCCCGCCGTCATCCAGTTGATGGCGCCGGGCTCGATCTGCTGCACGTAGCCCAGGCTGTCGCGGTGCATGATGGCGCCAGAGAACAAATAGGTCACCGTCGCCAGGCCAATGTGCGGATGGGGCCGCACATCGTGGCTGTCACCTGGCGCCACCGTCACCGGACCGAAGTGGTCGAAAAACAGGAAGGGCCCCACGGCCTTGCGCTGCACAGCAGGCAGCAGGCGGCGCACGGTGAAACCGCCGCCCAGATCCTTGGCATGGCCCGTAAGGGGCAGAAAGCTGGGGGTATCGCTCATGATGCACGCTCCAACGAAGTGCTGATCTCGGTCGTCACCGTGGTCATCAGCTTGTGCACAGGGCATTTCTGCGCCACGGTTTCCAGCTCGGCGATCTGGGCATCGGTGAGGTCACCGCTGACCTGCAGCCGGGTCGCGAGGCGGTAGACCCCCGAGCGTTCGGCCGATGCGTCGCGCTCGACCACCGTCTGCACATCTTCCACCGGCAGGCCCTTGCGGCGTGCGTACCACAACACCGTGAGCGCCTTGCAGGCCCCCAAGGCAGCGTCATACAGGTCGTGCGGGCTGGGGCCGCTGTCAGCGCCGCCCTCCTCCACACTGCCATCGGCCACGAGGTCGTGCGCGCGGATATGCACGGTCTGGGCCATGGGCGCGCCGGGGACGCGCCGCAATTCAACTGCCATGGGGTGTTCTCCTGGTTGTATTGGGGCGCGCCACTGTAGCGCCAAACGGGGGCTTCGCCTTAACGGGCGAGCCGACGGGCCACGTCAGCCACGCGCTGGCCGAACTGCTTGCCCGTTTCCAGGTCGCCAGGGAACATCTCGGCGGCCGAGGCGTCGGACGGCGACTGGGACATGGCGCCACTGAACGAGCCGATCCAGTTCACATCGTTGCGGGTGGCCGCCTTGGAGTTGGCGGGCATCATGCCGTTGCCCACCCAGATGCCGCCGTGCTGCATGGCCAGGTGGAACATGTAGTCCAGCGTGATCTGCTTGTCGCCATTGGTGCTGGCGCTGTTGGTGAAGCCTGCAAACAGCTTGTCCTTCCAGGCCTGGCTGAACCAGGGCTTGGACGAGGCGTCGGCAAACTTCTTGAACTGCCAGCTGGGGCCCGCCATGTAGGTCGGCGAGCCAAAGATGATGGCGCTGGCAGCGGCCAGCGTTTCCCAGCCGCCTTCGGGCAGGTTGCCCTCTGCATCAATGGCGACCAGCTGGGCGCCGGCACCTTCCGCCACAGACTGCGCCAGGCGCTGCGTGTGACCATAACCCGAGTGGTAAACAACTGCGATGTGTGCCATGAGATAACTCCTGTTGAAACGATGAGGGAACGAGACCAGGGGAAAGAACCAAAAGAACTACCAACAGAACGACAACCAACGACGAGATTGAATGCCAGAACCTGCACCCCTGCGGGTTGCAGGCCCTTTCCATGCCAACCGGATCAGCGGTCCGAGCGGCGTGCGTCCAGGCTCCAGGCGCCGGCGCCAAACGCAGCCAGGGCCAGCAGGCCGCCGGTCACACCCACGTTCTTGAAGAACATGAGCTGCTGCATCATTTGCTTGTCTGCGGGCAGGTTCCAGTAGGCATGAAAGAAGAAGCTGGCCACCAGCGTGAAGAAGGCCAACGCCAGTGCGGCAAACCGGGTGCCCACGCCAAAGATCAGCGCCAGGCTGCCCAGCACTTCGACCGCCGCCGCAACCGCTGCCGCCACCGTGGGCATGGGCAGGCCCACCGAAGTGATGTAGCCCACGGTGCCGGCAAAGCCGGTCAGTTTGCTGATGCCCGCAGGCAGGAACAGGGCGGCCAGCAGCAGGCGCGATGCCAGGGCCAGAGGGTTTTGCAGGGATGTGAACATGGTGAAGAACTCCTGAGTGAAAGTGGTTACGAAGTAAAGATCAGGCGGCCAGGTCAAACACCAGCACCTCGGCGTCGTGGCCATCGGTCAACGACAAGGTGGTTTCCTTTTCCATCAGCAGCGCGTCGCCGCCCGACAGGGCCTGGCCGTTGGCGCTCAGCGCGCCACGCACCAGGTGCACATAGGTCTTGCGGGCGGGGTTCAGCGCCAGGGTGGCGGACTCGTCACCATCCAGCAAGCCCGCATACAAGGCTGCGTCAGCATGGATCTTCACCGAGCCCTGGGCGCCGTCGGGCGATGCCACCAGGCGCAGGGCGCCGCGCTTTTCCGACTCGGCAAAGGTCTTTTGCTCGTAGCTGGGCGGGATGCCGCGCACGTTCGGCTCGATCCAGATCTGCAGAAAATGCGTGGTCTGGCCGACAGCGTGGTTGAACTCGCTGTGCTGCACGCCGGTGCCTGCGCTCATGCGCTGCACGTCACCGGGCGGGATGCCCTTGACGTTGCCCATGCTGTCCTTGTGGGCCAGTTCGCCCGACAGCACGTAGCTGATGATTTCCATGTCGCGGTGGCCATGGGTGCCAAACCCGGTGCCCGGCGCAATGCGGTCTTCGTTGATGACCCGCAGGTTGCCAAAGCCCATGTGGGCAGGGTCGTAGTACCCGGCAAACGAGAAGCTGTGGAAGGAATTGAGCCAGCCATGGTCAGCGTGGCCCCGGTCTTGCGATTTACGAACAGTCAGCATGTGAGTGCTCCTTTCAAGACTCGACTGTAGGACCGCAGCCACCTCTGCGGGCACAGACGGATTGATGGCACTGTTCAAATAATCTGAATTAACATGGCACCACCATGCAAAACGCCCGCGATGTCCTCACCCCCGATGCGCTGACCATGCTGCAGGTGATTGCCGAGGCTGGCAGCTTTGCCGCCGCCGCACGGCAACTGGGCCTGGTGCCCAGCGCCCTCACCTACCGCGTGCGCCAGATCGAAGACGCACTGGACGTGCTGCTGTTCGACCGCAGCGCACGTCAGGCCCGCCCCACTGAGGCCGGGGTGGAGCTGCTGCGCGAAGGCGCGCGCCTGCTGCAAGACATCGACGCGGTAGCCCACCGCGTGCGCCGCGTGGCCACGGGTTGGGAGCCACAGCTCACGCTGTCGGTGGACGGCATCATTTCGCCCCACACCCTGCTGGAGCTGGTGGACGCGTTCTACGCCATGAAGCCCCCGACGCGGCTGAAGCTGCGCGACGGCATCATGACCGGCACGCTGGAGGCGCTGACCTCCGGCCGCGCAGACCTGGCCATTGGCGTCTCGGTGGCCAGCAACAACGTGGCCGGCCTGCAGCAAGGGCTGCTGGGTGACGTACTTTTCATCTACGTGGTAGCGCCCCATCACCCGCTGGCCACCGCGCCCGAGCCCATCTCCGACGCCACGCTGCTGGAGCACCGCGCCGTGGCAGTGGCCGATTCGGCCACCCGGGGCGGCGCCACCATGGGCCTGCTGGGTGGGCAGGACGTGCTGACGGTGGACACCATGCAGGCCAAGGTGCGCGTGCAGTTGCGCGGTCTGGGCGGAGGCTTTCTGCCCGAACCCATGGTGCGCCCCTACCTAGAAGCCGGGCGCCTGGTGGCGCGCCGCGTGGCCCGGCCCGAACGCAACGTGCGCGTGCACTACGCCTGGGGTGGTCCCGGCTTCACCGCACCCGGCCGCGCGCTGCAGTGGTGGCTGAACCAGCTGCAAAGTCCCGCCACACGCCGCGCTCTGCTGGAAAACCACCATCATTTGTGACCCTGATCAAGTGCGCACAGGCCGGCACCGCGTGTAGAGTGGTTCCTGTTGGTTCTGCATCGCATTTCTTTTGCCGACCGTCACCGAAAGGCCTCCCATGAGCAAACCTGATCCTCTCCCCGCCAAACGGCTCCGACGCACCAGCGCCCCTATCCCTGCGGCCTCCGCAGCGCCCGCCACCCCAGTCACCCCCTCCGGCAAACCGCAGCGCCACTTCGCCATCATCGGCGCAGGCATGGCGGGCATTGCCTGCGCCCGCACCCTGGTCCAGGCCGGCCACCGGGTGACAGTGTTCGAAAAATCCCACCAGGCCGGTGGCCGCACCGCCACCATCGACAGCCCCTTTGGCAACTTTGATGCCGGCGCCCAATATTTCACCGTGCGCGACCCGCGTTTTGCCCGCGCCATCGACACCGTGCCCGGCATCTGCAAGCGCTGGAGCGCCAACTCGGTCCAGGTGCTGGACGCTGCAGGCCGCGTCGCCGCCGTGGGCCTGCCCCACCGCGAGGCCCATTGGGTGGCCAGCCCGGGCATGCAGTCGCTGGTCACCACCTGGGCCGACCCCCTGGTTCAAGCAGGCCAGCTCATCACCCACACCCGCGTCACCCGCATCGAACCCGACGCCGTGAACGCACCAGGCTGGCAATTGCGCACCGAAGGCGCGGGCGGCGAGCAACATGTGTACGCAGGCTTCGATGCCGTGCTGCTGGCCCAGCCCTCCGTGCCTGCGCAGGCCCTGATTTCCGGCTCCGGACTCGACTCCCCACTGGCCGACGCCATGTCCAAGGTGGCCATTGCCCCCTGCTGGACCCTGATGCTGGCCTACCCCCAGGCCGTGCGCCCAGGCCTGACCACACTGGGCCCGCAATGGAACGCCGCGCGCAGCACCCACCACCGCATTGCCTGGCTGGCGCGCGAGTCGTCCAAGCCGGGGCGCAATGTGGTGGAGCGCTGGACGGTGCAGGCCAGCCCCGCCTGGTCGGCAGAACACCTCGAAGACGACGAAGCCCGCGTGCAGGCCAAGCTGCTCAAGGCATTTGCCGAGGTCACCGGCATCCGGGCCGAGCCCGCGCATGCCGACACCCGCCGCTGGCGCTATGCGCAGACCACCCACCCGCTGGGCAATAGCCACCTGTGGGACGCCAAGGCCGGCCTGGGTGCGTGCGGAGACTGGTGCCTGGGGCACCGGCTGGAAGATGCCTTTGTGTCGGGCCTGGAACTGGCACTTGCCGTGGCATGACGGGGGGCGCGGGCGCAACGCCGCACGACAAGGACAGCCCCGCAGTACGCGTTGAAGGGCGCTATGTGGGGCGGTTTGCCCCCTCTCCCACGGGCCCGCTGCATGCGGGCTCTCTGGTGGCAGCGCTAGCCAGCTGGCTGGACGCACGCGCACACAACGGCCGATGGCTGGTGCGCATGGAAGATGTGGACCAGCCCCGCTGCGTGCCGGGGGCTGACACCTTCATCCTGCAGCAGCTCGCCGCCTGTGGTCTGCACCCCGATGCCCCGCCCCAGTGGCAGTCTGCGCGCAGCGGGCTGTACCAGCATGCCCTGGACCAGCTGGTGGCGCAGGGCGATGCCTATCCCTGCGCCTGTTCACGCAAGGACGTCGAAGACGCCCATGCCGCGCAGGGCCATGCGCGTGAACGCCATGCCGCACTGCCCTATCCCGGGACCTGCCGCCATGGGCTGCATGGCCGCACAGGGCGCTCCTGGCGCTTCAATGTGACAGACTTCAAGCAAAAACAGCCGATAGCGCTAGTGGATCATGCCTGGGGTGCTACATATTCAATAGCAGATGGGCTGCTGCAGTGGCACGACCGCCGCCTGGGCCGCCAGCAGCAACAGGTTGCGACCGCCGTGGGCGACTTTGTGCTGCGCCGCGCAGACGGACTGTGGGCCTATCAGCTGGCCGTGGTGGTGGACGACGCTGACCAGGGCATCACCGATGTGGTCCGGGGCGAGGACCTGGCCGACAACACGCCCCGCCAGATCCTGCTGCAGCAGGCCCTGGGGGTGCCAACACCGCGCTACCTGCACACCCCCCTGGTGTGCGGGGACAACGGCGAAAAACTCTCCAAACAAAACGGCGCGCAGGCGCTGGAACTGCAGAACCCAGTGGTGGCCCTGTCGCAAGCCGCGCTGGCACTGGGCCTGCCCGCTGTGGCAAATCTGCACAACATTTGCATACCCGACGCACTGGCACAGTGGGTGGCGGCGTGGCGACGAAACTACAATGGCCCACCGTGACCGAATTGACCACAGCTTCCGCCCCCGCCAGTGCTGCGCCTGCCGCAGCCGCCGTCCCTACAGCGCCCGCCGTGCAGGGCTCTGCCCCCGCCGGTGTGACCCACCCCAAAACCATCAAGAGCTTTGTGCGCCGCGCCGGCCGCACCACCACGGGCCAGGCCAAGGCCTTTGAGGACTTCGGCCCGCGTTTTGTGCTGCCCTACACCCCCGCCCCGCTGGACGCCACCGCCGCCTTCGGCCGCAGCGCACCGCTGGTGCTGGAGATCGGCTTTGGCATGGGCGAGGCCACGGCCCATATCGCCCGCGTGCGGCCTGATGACAACTTCCTGTGCTGCGAGGTGCATGAGCCCGGCGTGGGTGCCCTGCTCAAGCGCATCGGCGAGCAAGAGCTGACCAACATCCGCATCCTGCAGCACGACGCTGTGGAGGTGATCGACCACATGCTGCCGCCCGGCGTTCTTGACGGTGTGCACATCTTCTTCCCCGACCCCTGGCACAAGAAAAAGCACAACAAGCGCCGCCTGATCCAGCCCCCGCTGGTGGCCAAGCTGGCTGCACGCCTCAAGCCCGGCGGCTACCTGCATTGCGCCACCGACTGGCAGCCCTACGCCGAGCAAATGCTGCAGGTGCTGAGCGCCGAACCCCTCCTGCAAAACACCGCAGACGGCTTTGCACCGCAACCCGACTACCGCCCGCTGACCAAATTCGAAAACCGCGGCCTGCGACTGGGCCATGGGGTGTGGGACGTGGTGTTTGTGCGCCGTAACTGACCCCACGACATGCCCCGATCGGCCCGCACCACACCGCCTATGAAACCCATCCTGCAAAACCTGGTGGAGATGACTGGCCACCGCGACCACTTGCGGCTGGAGGTATCGGTGCTGTCCACGCTGCAAAAGCTCAGCAGCATCATCGAGGTGCGGGCCCTGGAGCTGTTCACGGACGGTGGTGTGCCCCATGTGCGCCCCCGCACCTGGGTGGACAGCGGCCAGCTCGTGTCCACCGACTCCGAAGCCGCCGCCGACCCCCGCCGCGAGCCGCTGGACCAATACCCCGCGCTGCGGGACTGCGTGGACAGCCATGGCGAAAGCGCCCTGGCCTCGCCCCGCCGGGGCCGCCATGTGCTGTGGCTGCCGGTGTGGATGCATGACAAGGTCAGCACCTGCCTGGAGATCACGCAGTCGCGCCCGTTCTCGGCCCACAAGCTCGACGTGCTCATGGGCGTGTTTCAGGTGTACCAGAACTACCAGAGCCTGCTCGACTACAGCGAGCGTGATGCGCTCACCGGCCTGTTCAACCGCAAGACGTTTGACGAGCAATTCTCCCGCTACACCATGAGCGGGCTGGCCAGCCGGACGGGCGCCGTTACCGAGTCCTTTGCGGCCGAGGAAACCGCAGTGGCCAGCGACAACGAGCCTGTGCAGCAATGGCTGGCGGTGGTGGACATCGATCACTTCAAGCAGGTCAACGACCGGTTCGGCCACCTGTATGGCGACGAGGTGCTGATCCTGATCGCCAACATCCTGCGCAGCTCTTTCCGCAGCCATGACCGCATCTTCCGCTTTGGCGGCGAAGAGTTTGTGGTGCTGCTGCGCTCCACCACACTGAGCACCGCCCACAAGGTGTTCAACCGCTTCCGGCTGGCCGTGCAGGAGTACCACTTCCCGCAGGTGGGCCAGGTCACGGTGAGCCTGGGTTTTGTGAGCACCACGCGCGGCTCGCCCGTAGAGATTCTGGGCCAGGCCGACCAGGCGCTTTACTACGCCAAGGAACACGGCCGCAACCAGGTCTGCTTCTACGACGATCTGGTGGCCAGCGGTCAACTGGCGACCAAGGTCGCCAACGACGACGTCGAGCTGTTCTGACCGGGCCCCATGGGCATATGGTCCGCTGTCCGCTGCGACAAGGCTGGCCCGCGCAAGAACGTTGCGTCCCATCGTCCACCGTAGGGCGTCTTTCCCCTCTCAGCCCAGCGACGCCAGAATGGCCTCCACATTGACCTCGTCGCGCTGCGCAGGTGTCAGAAAGCGCTCGGCGTAGTCGCGCCACACGCCGCTGGTCAGGAAGAAGCGGAACACCTCGGCATCGATGTGCCGCTCGCGCACCATGTGGGTCATGATCTTGAGCGACTCGGACAAGGTCTTGGGTGGCTTGTAGGGCCGGTCGGCCGCAGTCAGCGCCTCAAAGATATCGGCCAGTGTCATCACCCGGTCGGCCAGCGTCAGCTCTGGCGCCTTCAGACGCCGGGGGTAGCCGGTGCCGTCCAGCTTTTCATGGTGGGACCCGGCAATCGCCGGCACGCGCGCCAGGTGCGGCGGAAACGGCAGACCGCTGAGCATGATGATGGTCTGCACGATGTGGTCGTTGATCTTGAAGCGGTCTTCGGCAGTGAGCGTACCCCGCTGGATGGACAGGTTGTGCAGTTCGCCCAGGTGCGCCTCGTAGGGCGGCAACACCATGTCAAAGCCCCAGCGATTGGCGGGGTTGCCCGCCTCCACCGGCGGCGTGCGTGTGCCCCAGGGCACGATGTGCTCGGGCCGGTCGGCCAGCAGCGGCTCGTTGGCGGGCAAGGGGCGCACCGGCACGCTGGAAAGTCGCAGCATCTCGGCGGCCGACAGGCCCAGGCGGTCGTCAAAATGCCGTTGCCATATCTGGCGGCCGACGGTCTTGAGGCGGGCAATGTCCGCCTCGGCCATGAATTCGCCCCCCACGTTGCAGCGGGCTACAAAGGCAAAGTCTTCCTGCAGTTGTTCGCGCCGCTGCAGCAGCTCGCGCTGCAGGCGCACCGGGTCCACGCCGGACACATGCTGCTTCCAGTAGTCCAGCTCAGCGTCCCGCCACAACACCTCAAAGCGCATGCGCACCTCGTGAATGCGGTTGTAGAGCGTCTCCAGCTTGGTGGCCTTGTCGATGATGTGCTCGGGGCTGGTGACCTTACCGCAGTCATGCAACCAGGCCCCCAGGCGGAATTCGTAGCGCTCGGCATCGGTCATGGCCACCTGGGCAAACGGACCGTCCTTGGCCGCACACATGCGGTCCATCAGCGCCTCGGCCAGCTCCGGCACGCGCTCGCAATGGCCACCGGTGTAGGGGCTCTTGGCGTCGATCGCGTCGGCCAGCAGGCGGATGACAGCATCGAGCAGCTTCTTCTGGCCTTCGATCAGGCTGCGCGTCTCGATGGCCACCGACAGCGTGCCCGACAACTTCTCGACAAACGCGCGGAAATGCGCGTCGTCCTGCGTCTGGTCCGCGATGTAGCGCAGCACCAGCAGGCCCAGGGGCTGCCCGTCACGGGTACGCAGCTGCACCCGCAGCACGCGCGCGGGCTCGGTGTCGTCGTCGTCTTCGTGCTGGTCGCCAGGTTGGGGCTCGGTATGGTTGATGAAATGCACCATGGCCAGGTGCTCGGGGTAGCGCGACTGCTGCTCCGGGTCTTCGCAATGGCGGGCCGCGCGCAGCAAGCCGGTGCGTTGCGGGTCCACGAGGTATACCGCACCGCCGGTGCAACTGGTGGCGCGCACCAGCTCGTACAGTACGCTCGACAGCATCAGGTCGGTGCGCGACTCGGCGCTGATGTGGTGGGTGATGTGCAAGAACTCCTGGATGGTGTCGGACATGCGGTCCATCACCTGCCCCAGGTCGCGCACCTCGCGCACCGGCGACACCCGCCGTTCGGGCCGCCGGAAATCAAACCGCGCCAGCGCCCTGGCCTGCAATGCCAGCCCAAACAGACTGCGCCCCACGCGCCGGCCAGCCAGCCAGCCCAACGGCAGCATCAGACCGATGAGCGACACCGACAGCCATACCTGCTGGCGCAGGTTGTTGTTCACGTCGGCCAGCAGCTCTTTGGTAGGAATCGCCATCAGGATCTGCAGCCCCTGCCAGCGCATCGATGCCAGCGGCAGCGAGCGGCCCAGCCATTCCTCGCCGTCGGCCTGCAGGCGGCGTGACTCGCCATCTTTCAGGCCCAGCGCCTGCAGCGCATGCAGGCTGGGTACACCCAGATCGTCCAGGGCACGCAGCCGAAGGCCCGGCGTGTTGCCATCACGCAGCAGCACGCGTGACATGTCGGGATAGGCCAGCACGCGGCGGTCCTTGTCCACCACCGCGATCTCGGTACGGGGCATCAGGCGCAGGCCACTGATCTCATGCCCCAGGTCGGTCAGGGCCACGTCCAGGCCAATCACCGCACGCCCGTCCTCGCTGGGCTGGCTCAGCGTGATGCCCACCTCCTGCGTGGTGAAGAACACATAGGGTGCCGTGAGGATCTGGGTGTTCTGCTGCAGCGCCTCGGCGTACCAGGGGCGGGTGCGGGGGTCGTAGCGGTATTCCGGGCGCACGGCCGAGTCGATCAGCCGCAGGTCCGCGTCGTAATAACTCCAGCGCCCCACCATGCCCGCCAGGCCACGCTCGCGCGCCATGGACTGCACCAGGTACGCCGTTTTGGGCGGTGCATCCAGCCGCACCCGCAAGGCCTCGTTTCGCACCGGCCGCACCAGCAAAAACTGTCCGTCCGGGTAACCGATGAACACCGCCGACAGCAGCGGGTTCTGCTCCAGCAGCCGCGCCAGTACAGGCAGGCGCCGCAGCCGCGCTGGCAGGGTGGACGCAGAGGCCACCGGGTCGAACGCCAGCAGGCGAATGGTGGCATCGGCCGGGTCCACGATGCGATGCACCCGTTCGGCAATGAGCTGGCTGATGCGCTGCGCACTCTCGTCCGACGCCGCAATGATGGCCTGGCGCGCGCTGGTGCTGACCTGGTACACCAGCAACGCTGTCAACAACAGCATGGCGGTGACCACCACGGTGGCGATCAGGACCTCAAAGGGGATGGTGATGCGGCGCCACCATGGCAGGTGGCCGCCTTGGCCCACCGAAGCAGCGCCCGTACCGCGAAGCACAGCGGACGGCGGCGGGTCTTGGGGGCTGTCGCGCAGGGTGTCCATGCGCTGCACTTTAGGGTGAAAGCTGGCGTTCCGTCACCCTCTTTTTGGCAGCCATGGCTGCCACACCACAGCGGCTGGTGCCGCCGTGGTGACCAGTACCTCAGCCCAGTTGCTGCGTGACCCAGCCTGTCACCAAAGCCAGTGCTGCGGGCAGCTTGGACGCGTCCGTGCCGCCAGCCATGGCCATGTCGGGCTTGCCGCCGCCTTTGCCACCCACTTGCTGGGCCACAAAGTTGACCAGTTCGCCCGCCTTGAGCTTGCCCACGCTGTCGGCGGTGACGCCCGCAGCGATCTGCACCTTGTCGCCATCCACGGCGGCCAGCACGATGGCAGCGGTCTTGAGCTTGTCCTTGAGCTTGTCCATGGTGTCGCGCAGGGTCTTGGCGTCAGCACCCGGCAGCGCGGCAGCCAGAACCTTGAGGCCCTTCACATCCACAGCCTGGTTCACCAGTTCGTCGCCCTGGCTCGAGGCCAGCTTGCCCTTCAAGGCAGCCACTTCCTTTTCGAGCGCGCGGGCGTTGTCCAGCGCCTGGCTGATGCGGCCGTTGAGCTCGGCCACCGGCGCCTTGAGCGTGCTGGCGGCCTGGTTCACGGTGTCTTCCAGGTTCTGCAAGTACACCAGTGCGTTGGCGCCGGTCACGGCCTCAATGCGGCGGATGCCCGCAGCCACGCCACCCTCGCCCACCACCTTGAACAGGCCGATGTCCCCCGTGCGCTGCACGTGCGTGCCGCCGCACAGTTCGCGGCTGGTGCCGATGTCGAGCACGCGCACGGTTTCGCCGTACTTCTCGCCAAACAGCATCATGGCGCCGGTCTTCTGGGCCGACTCGATGTCCATCACGCGCGCTTGCGTGGGTTGGTTGGCCAGGATTTCTTCGTTCACACGGCGTTCGATCTCGCGGATTTCAGCCGCCGTCACGGCGCCGTTGTGTGTGAAGTCGAAGCGCGTGCGGTCGGCATTGACCAGGCTGCCCTTTTGCTGCACATGGCTGCCCAGCACTTCGCGCAGGGCCTTGTGCATGATGTGCGTGACCGAGTGGTTGCGCATGGTGGCAGCGCGCACGGCGGTGTTCACCTGGGCCTGCACCGTGTCGCCCACGTTCAGCGTGCCCTCTTCGAGCGTGCCGTGGTGGCCAAACACATCGGCCTTGATCTTGAGCGTATCGCCGACCGCAAAACGGGCCGAGCCGCTGGTGATGACACCTTCGTCACCCACCTGGCCGCCGCTTTCGGCGTAGAACGGGGTGGTGTCCAGCACCACCACGCCGTTTTGGCCGGCTTTCAGTGCTGCAGCGCTAGTACCGTCTACATAGATTGCTACGATTTTTGCAGTCTCTGCGAGGTGTTCGTAGCCCGTGAACTGGTTGGCGGCACCGCTGTACTCCAGCGCCTTGTCCATCTTGAACTTGCCAGCCGCGCGGGCCTGGGCCTTCTGCTTTTCCATGGCGGTCTTGAAGCCAGCCTCGTCCACTTCCACGTCGCGTTCGCGGCAGACGTCATTGGTCAGGTCAAGCGGGAAGCCATAGGTATCGTGCAACTTGAACGCGACGTCGCCAGGCAGCACCTTGGCGCCGCCGTCCAGGGTAGCGTCCAGGATTTCCATGCCGTTGGCCAGCGTCTCGAAGAAGCGCTCTTCTTCCACCTTGAGCACCTCGGTGATGCGCTGCTCCTGCTCGCGCAGGGATGGGTAGGCGTCACCCATCAGGCGTACCAGGTCGGCCACCAGCTTGTGGAAGAACGGGGTCTTCTTGCCCAGCTTGTACCCGTGGCGGATGGCACGGCGCACGATGCGGCGCTGCACGTAGCCACGGCCTTCATTGCTGGGGATCACACCATCGCTCACCAAAAACGCGGTGGCGCGGATGTGGTCAGCGATCACGCGCAGGCTCTTGTTGTTGAGGTCCGTCACGCCGGTCTCGCGGCCAGCGGCCTTGATGAGCGCGTCGAACAGGTCGATCTCGTAGTTGCTGTGCACGTGCTGCAGGATGGCTGCCAGGCGCTCCAGGCCCATGCCGGTGTCCACGCAAGGTGCGGGCAAAGGTGTGACGGCCCCGGTTTCGTCCATGTTGAACTGCATGAACACGTTGTTCCAGATCTCGATGAAGCGGTCGCCGTCTTCATCGGGGCTGCCGGGAGGGCCGCCTGCAATGTGCGGGCCGTGGTCATAGAAGATTTCGCTGCAGGGGCCGCAGGGGCCGGTGTCGGCCATCATCCAGAAGTTGTCGGACTTGTAGCGGCCGCCCTTGTTGTCGCCGATGCGGATCACGCGCTCGGGCGGCAAGCCGATTTCCTTGGTCCAGATGTCGTAGGCCTCGTCGTCTTCCTGGTAGACCGTGGCCAGCAGGCGCTCTGGCGGCAGCTTGTAGACCTCGGTCAGCAGCTCCCAGGCCCACTTGAGCGATTCGCGCTTGAAGTAGTCGCCAAACGACCAGTTGCCCAGCATTTCAAAGAAGGTGTGGTGGCGCGCGGTGTAGCCCACGTTTTCCAGGTCGTTGTGCTTGCCACCCGCACGCAGGCAGGCCTGAACCGACACCGCCCGGTTGTACGAGCGCTTGTCGGTGCCCAGGAACACGTCCTTGAACTGCACCATGCCCGAGTTGGTGAACATCAGCGTGGGGTCGTTGCCGGGCACCAGAGGGCTCGACGGCACCACGGTGTGGCCCTTGGAGACGAAGAAGTCCAGGAAGGACTTGCGGATGTCAGCGACAGAAAAAGTGGGAGTGCTCATGGTGTTGTGGAGTGGTTGCACGCAGCAGGCAGGCCGCAGGACCCGCGCCTGCGCGCTGCCTGTCGCTGCCCCTATGGGGACCAACCTTTCATTATAGGTTTGCAGTCTGGCGGTCCGTGGCGGGAGGGCGACAGGGCGGGGACAGACGCCTCCACTCCATGCGCCAACGGGTGCGGAAAAATCCGCTTGCGCGCTTTAAATATCTTGTTAATATATTAACAACTTCAACCCGCCCACCGACCCAAGGAGTCCCTCGTGAACCCACAACCCCGCTGGCAAGGCATCTTCCCTGCCATCACCACCAAGTTCCACGCCGATGAGTCCATCGACGCCGAGGGCACAGCACGCCACATCGACTTCCAGATCCGCAACGGCATCCACGGGCTGGTCACCTGCGGTTCTCTGGGCGAGGCCAGCACCCTCACGCTGGAAGAAAAGCTCCAGGTTGCCAAGATCGCCCTCAAAGCCGCCGACGGCCGCGTACCAGTGCTCGCCAACGTGTCCGAAACCAGCACCCGCGAGGCACTGCGCTACATCGACGGCGGCAACAAGCTCGGTGTGGCGGGCTACATGGTCATGCCCTCGGTGATCTACGTGGCCGACGCCCGCGAGGCCATGGCCAATGTGCGCGCCATGGCGGGCGCCGCCCAGCGCCCCCTGATGGTCTACAACAACCCTGTGGCCTACCGCGTGGACCTGAAGCCCGAGCACATGGTGGAGCTGGCCGACTGCGAGTGGATCGCCGCCATCAAGGAAAGCACCGGCGACATCCGCCGCATCACCGACCTGCGCAACACCGTGGGCGACCGCTACCAGCTCTTCCTGGGCGTAGACGACCTGGCTTACGAAGGCCTGGCCCTGGGCTGCGACGGCCTGCTGGCCGGCGTGGGCTGCGCCTTCCCGCGCGAAACCGTGGCGCTGTATGACCTGATGAAGGCTGGCAAATTTGCCGAGGCGCTACCGCTCTACCAGTGGATGACGCCCATGCTGCACCTGGATGTGTCCAACAAGCTCGTGCAGAACCTCAAGCTCATCGATGCGCTGGTGGGTGTGGGCACCGAACACATGCGCCGCCCCCGCCTGCCTCTGGTGGGCGACGAACGCGCATTTGTCGAGAGTGTGGTGCGCAAGGCCCTGGCCACGCGCCCTACAAAATACCAGTCTGTCGCCTGAGACACTGAGCGCCCTACTCCACCACCACCACAGCACCATGCAACGCATCCACGTGATCGACTCCCACACGGGCGGCGAGCCGACCCGGCTTGTCATCGACGGTTTCCCGGACCTGGGCACCGGCACCATGGCCGAACGGCGTGCGCTGCTTGCCGAGCGCCACGATGCCTGGCGGGCCGCCACTGTGCTGGAGCCGCGTGGCAGCGACGTGGTGGTGGGGGCGCTGCTCTGCGCGCCGCAAGACCCGGCCAATGCAGCGGGCGTGATCTTCTTCAACAACAGCGGCTACCTGGGCATGTGTGGCCACGGCACCATCGGGCTGATCGCATCGCTCGCCTACCTGGGCCACATCACCCCTGGAGAGCACCGCATCGAAACCCCGGTGGGCACCGTCACCACCACCCTGCACACGGATGGCTCTGTCAGCGTGCGCAACGTGCCGGCCTACCGGCTGCATCATCAGCTGGCGGTGGACGTGCCCGGCTATGGCCGCGTGGTGGGCGATGTGGCCTGGGGCGGCAACTGGTTCTTCCTGATCTCCGACCACGGCCAGCGTGTAGCCAGTGACAACCTGGAGGCGTTGATGGCCTATAGCTGCGCCGTGCAGCAAGCCCTCAAAGACCAGGGCATTCGGGGCGACAACGGCGGCGAGATTGACCACATCGAGCTGTTTGCCGACGACGACCAGGCCGACAGCCGTAACTATGTGCTGTGTCCCGGCAAGGCCTATGACCGCTCGCCCTGCGGCACGGGTACCAGCGCCAAGGTGGCCTGCCTGGCGGCTGACGGCAAGCTCGCACCGGGCGCACTCTGGCGCCAGGCCAGCATCATTGGCAGCCAGTTCGAGGCCAGCTACACGCTGCAGGACGATGGCACGGTCATCCCCACCTTGCGGGGCCGCGCGCACATTTGCGCCGACGCTACTTTGCTGATTGAAGACAAGGACCCCTTTGGCTGGGGCATCCGGCTTTAACCCGACCCTGCTGCACCCGCGCCCCATGCAACACACCGATGTCCTTGTGATTGGCGCTGGCATCGTGGGCGCCGCCTGCGCCCATGCGCTGGTGTCGGCCGGGCTGTCGGTCCGCGTCATCGATGCGCGCCTCGGCGGTGCCACGGCGGCGGGCATGGGCCATCTGGTGGTGATGGATGACAACCCTGCCGAACTGGCGCTGAGCCAGACGTCACTGGACCTCTGGCACACCTGGGCACCCCACATGGATGCGGGCTGTGCTTTCACGCCCTGCGGCACGCTCTGGCTGGCCGCCAACGATGCAGAGCTGCAGGCGGCCCATGACAAACGCAGCACCCTGCAAGCACACGGAATCGCCTGCGACATGCTCGACGCGGCCGCCCTGTCCCGCGCAGAACCCTCACTGCGCCCCGGTCTGGCGGGTGCGCTCAAGGTGCAGGGGGACAGCGTGGTCTACGCCCCGCGCGCAGCCCAGTGGCTGCTGGACCAGGCCGCAGCCAACGGACACCTTGTGTTGGAGCAGGCTGAAGCGATGCAGATCGACGGCCACACCGTCACCCTGCGCGACGGAAGCCAGCGCAGCGCAGGCGCCATCGTGCTGGCCAGCGGCATCCACGCCCCGCAGCTGTGCCCCGGCCTGCCGCTGCGCCCCAAGAAGGGCCACCTCGTCATCACCGACCGCTACCCGGGCACCGTGCACCACCAGTTGGTGGAGCTGGGCTACATCACCAGCGCGCACCACAGCGACGGTACCTCGGTAGCCTTCAACGTGCAGCCCCGGCCCACAGGGCAGTTGCTGATCGGCTCGTCACGCGAGTTCGACACCACCGACCCCGCCGTCAACAACGCCGTGATGGCGCGCATGCTGCAACGGGCACTCGACTACCTGCCAGGCCTGGCCAACCTCAACGCCATCCGCACCTGGACCGGCTTTCGCGCCGCCACGCCAGACAGCCTGCCTCTGATTGGCGCGCACCCCGAACACCCGCACCTGTGGCTGGCCGTGGGACATGAAGGACTGGGGGTGACCACCGCCCCGGCCACCGCACAGTTGCTGGCGGCCCAGATCGCAGGGGGCACCCCGGCGATCGACCCCACGCCCTATGCACCTGCCCGCTTTGCGGGCCTGCGCACACCATGACCCCATCCAGAACACCCGCCCTGGTGCACATCGTGGTGAATGGCACGCCCCTCCAGGTGCCCGCAGGGACCAGCGTCGCCGCCGCGCTGGCGCAGCAAACACCCGGCACCACACGCACCTCGGTCACCGGCGCGGCGCGGGCACCGCTGTGTGGCATGGGGGTGTGCCACGAATGCAGGGTCCGCATCCACGGCCGCACCCGCCTGGCGTGCCAGACGGTCTGCACCGAGGGCATGTCGATTCATACCGATGTCGGCACAGCACGCGGGAGCGCCACGCCATGAACCAGCCCGTGACCCCACCCATGACCGAGCAACACTCGGCGCACGAGCGCTGCGACATCCTCATCATCGGCGCAGGCCCTGCAGGTTTGGCGGCTGCCCTCGCTGCCGCGCCCAGCGGGGCAGCGATCACCATCGTGGACGACAACCCGCAGCCCGGTGGGCAAATCTGGCGCGATGGCCCCCAGGTGGTCTTGCCCGCCCTGGCGCAACAGCACCGCGCGGCGCTGGCCCGGCACACCAACATCCGCCTGCTGCCTGGCACCCGCGTGGCGGGCCTGGGTGATTCCCAACCCGGCGACAAGGCCCCGGCCCTGCTGCTGGAAGACGCAGACCGGGGCTGGACGCAGCACAGCCACCGCATCGTGCTGTGCACCGGGGCCCGCGAGCTGTTGCTGCCCTTCCCGGGCTGGACGTTGCCCGGTGTGACGGGTGCAGGCGCCTTGCAGGCCCTCATCAAGGCAGGGCTCGACGTGCGTGGCCAGCGCATCGTCATTGCAGGCACAGGCCCTCTGCTGCTGGCCGCTGCCGCCACCGCCAACAAAGCGGGTGCCACCGTAGTGCGCATGGCGGAGCAGGCGCCGTGGAGCGCGCTCGCTGGCTTTGCAGCGCAACTGCCGCGCTGGCCTGCCAAGGCGTTGCAAGCCCTCACGCTGCTTCACACGCAGTTGCGCGCCAGCAGCCATGTGCTGGAAGTCCAAGGCACCACGCAAGTGCAAACAGTGAGGCTGCGCAAAGGCCAACACGCCGAAGAAACCATGGCCTGCGACCGCGTGGCCTGCGGGTTCGGGCTGGTGCCCAACACCCACCTGGGGCAGATGCTGGGCTGCGCACTGGGCGGGCCGCTGAGCGGTGGCCAGGGCCTGGCTGTCGATGCCCACATGCGCACCAGCGTGCCCGGTGTGTTCGCTGCAGGTGAAGCCACCGGCTTTGGCGGCAGCGAACGTGCACTGGTTCAGGGCGCGATGGCAGGCCATGCTGCGGCGGGACAGGTGCAACAGGCCCAGGCGCTGCGCCCCCAGCTGGCACGCTGGGAGCGCTTTGCGCAGGCGTTGCAGGCTTCTTTTCCACTGAGCGAAGCACTCAAAACTCTGGCGCAGCCCGGCACCCTGGTGTGCCGCTGCGAAGACGTGCCCTACGCTGCACTGGCCGATCGCAACGGCTGGATCGATGCCAAGCTCCACACCCGCTGCGGCATGGGCGCGTGCCAGGGCCGCATTTGCGGCGCTGCCGCACAGCACCTTTTTGGCTGGACGCCTGCCGCCCCACGGCATCTGCTGGCGCCCACACGCATTGGCACGCTGGCCGCCTGTACGCCCGCGCCCACCACCAGCGCTCAGCGCGAGCCCGCAGCTCCCTCAGGCTGACAGGCGCGCAGCCGTTTTCCCCAGTCTCTCCTTTCAGGGCTTACCCGCACCCAGCAGGCATCCATCTTGCTTTTAAATATATTTGTTAAATATTAAAAAGCACAAGGCTTTTCTTTCATTGCCGCGCCCTCCTCCCCAGGAACCCCATCATGCCCACCCCCAACAGTCCACCCGCCCCGCACTCTCCGGCGCCGCACGCTCCCGTCCGCTGGGTGCTGGCGTTGTCCACGCAGGTTCTGCGCATGGAGCGGCATCTGCTCACCGCCCTCATGACGTTGCTGGTGCTGCTGATCCTGCTCAACGTGGTCACGCGTTACACCGGCATGCCCATCTACTGGGTGGACGAGGCGGCGGTCTACACGGTGGTCTGGCTGACCTTTGTGGGCGCCTCGGTCATGACGCGGCTGCGCATGGACTTTGCGGTGACCATGCTCACCGACCACCTCGGCGCGCGGGGCGCCAAGGCATTCAAGGTGGTGGCCACGTCCGGCGTGCTGCTGTTTGGCCTGGCCATGCTGGTGATGTGCTGGGTGTGGATGGACCCCATCGGCATTGCGCGCTACGGCTTTGACGCCAAGGAGTTTGCGGCCGAGAGCTTCAACTTCATCTACACCGAACGCACCCAGACGCTGAACTGGCCCACCTGGGTGCTGCAGCTGATCCTGCCGATCTTCTCGGCCACCTTCAGCGTGCATGCACTGGCCAACCTGCTCGAAGACATGGGCGCCGCAGAGCGTGTGCAGCACGCGGGCTTCGACGTAGTCAACGCCGACGCCGTGAACTGAACGCCCCTGCGCCCGCAAAACCCACCAGAGCCCGACCATGATCACCACCCTGTTCTTCCTCGCCGCCTTGATGGTGGGTGTGCCCATCGGCGTATGCCTGTGCCTGTCGGGCGCGGTGTACATCCTCAGCATCGGCAGCCCGGTGCTGTTCCAGTCGTTCCCCATGCAGATGTTCGGCGGGGTGGACAGCTATGGCCTCATCGCCATCCCGCTGTTCATCCTGATCGGCGAGATCATGAACAGCGGCGGCATCACGCGGCGGCTGGTGGACCTGTCCATGGCCTTCATCGGCTCCGTCAAAGGGGGGCTGGCCTACGTGAACATCCTGGCCAACATGCTGGTGTCATCCATCATCGGCTCGGCCACCGCGCAGGTGGCCATCATGTCGCAAGTCATGGTGCCCGAGATGGAAAAGCAGGGCTACGACAAGACCTTTGCGGCCGGCCTCACGGTGTACGGCGGCATGCTGGGGCCCATCATCCCGCCCTCGGTGATGTTTGTGGTCTACAGCGTGCTGGCCCAGGTGGCCGTGGGCGACATGCTGATTGCAGGCATCCTGCCCGGCGTGCTGCTCACCGTGCTGTTCTTTGTCGTGATCGCGCTCATGGGCTTTGTCTACAACTACCCGCGCAGCGAAAAGCGCACGCTGGCCCAGCGCGCGCGCACCGTGGTGCAGGCCAGCCCCACGCTGCTGATCCCCATCATCATCGTGGGCTCCATCCTGAGTGGCCTGGCCAACCCCACCGAATCGGCCGCCGTGGGCGCGCTGGTATCGGCGCTGGTGGGTCGCTATGTGACCAAGGAGTTCCGGTTCAGCGCCATGCCCGCCATTCTGCTGCGCTCGGCCATTTACTCCGCCATCGTGCTGTTTCTGGTGGCGGCAGCGGCCGTGTTCTCGTGGTTGCTGATCTACGGCAAGGTGCCTCAGATGGTCGCCGCCTGGGTGCAGACCGTGGCGCACGACCCGGTCACCTTCCTGCTGCTCACCAACGTCATCCTGCTGGTCATCGGCACGGTGATCGACGGCATCCCCGGTCTCATCATGACCGCCCCCATCCTGCTGCCGATTGCCGCCGAGGTCTATCACATCGACCCACGCCATTTTGGTGTGGTGATCGTCGTCAACCTGGTGCTGGGGCTGATGACCCCACCCGTGGGCCTGAGCTTTTTTGTCGCGTCAGCCGTCACCGGGGCTAAGCCCGGAAAGATGTTCATCGTCACGCTGCCGTTTTTCATCATCAGCTGCGTGGCGCTGGTGATGTTGTCGCTGTTCCCCAGCCTGTCGCTCGGTTTGCTCAAGTAGACCGCCGCCCAGCAAATCCCCCGTCCCCTCCCAAAGTTCTTTCACACGGAGTTCACCATGACGACTCAGCCCGCCCGCACCCCCGCTGTCACCCGCCGCCATTTCATCGAGCGCCACGCCGTGGCCGCTGCCACCGTCACGGGGCTGGGCTTTCCGGCCCTGGTGCGTGCCGCCGACACCAAGGAGTTTCGCCTGGGCCTGATCACGCCCGCAGGCCACTCATGGAACCGCGCTGCCGTGCAGTTTGGCGAGGCGCTGAAGAAGGAAACCGATGGCCGCCTGAGCGTCACGGTCTTCCACTCGGGCCAGCTGGGCAACGAGGCGGCGATGATGCAGCAGCTGCAGTCCGGCGCGCTCGACATGGGCTGGATCCAGGCGGCCGAGCTGGGCTCGCGCGTGTCCAGCATTGCAGCCATCAATGCGCCCTACCTGGTGCGCTCCACGCCTGCCGTGGCCAAACTCGTCAAACACCCCTCCGCCACCAAGCTGCTCGAAGTGCTGCCGCGCGAAACCGGCACCATTGGCCTGGGCTGGGGCATTACCGGCATGCGCGCCGTGTTCTCCACCAAGGACATCAACGTGCCCACCGACATCAAGGGCATGAAGCTGCGCATCAACCCCACGCCCGTGTACCGCGACTTCTATCAAATGCTCGGCGCCGCGCCCACGCCCATCCCCACGCCCCAGGTGTTCGACGCCATGAGCAACGGCCAGGTCGACGGGCTGGAGGCGGACATCGAGTTCTCGTGGAACCAGCGCTTCGACAAGGTGGCCAAGGCCCTGCTGCAGATGAACGCCCTGTTCATGCCGTTCGCGCCGCTGGTCTCCGGCCGCATCTGGCAAGGGCTGGATGCCAAGGACAAGGACATCATCCGCAAGCTGGTGGCCCAGTCGCTGGATGCGCAGATCAACGACATCGTGACCACCGAGGCCGGGCTGATCGAGAAGTTCAAGGGCACATCCATCGCCTTCAAGACGGCATCGTCGTTCAACCCCGACGGCATCATCCAGGAGTTCGACAAGCTGTGGCTGCCCAAGGCGCCGCAGATTGCCGAGCTGCGCAAGGCGGGCGCAAGCCTCTGACAGTCCGCAAGGGTCACCCGGGCCGCATCCCATAAGATGCGGCCTCCCGCAACGTCCTTCACGCCCGATGACACTCCGCCGCCCCTCCCCCCAGCAAGACCCCGCGCCCAAGCGGCGCGCGGCGGACGTGGCCTACGACGCCATCGAGACCATGATCTCCACGCTGCAGCTGCAGCCCGGCAGCCCCGTGGTGGAGGCCGAGATCGCCGAGAGCACGGGCCTGGGCCGCACTCCGGTGCGCGAGGCGCTGCTGCGCATGGTGTCCATCGGGCTCATAGTGCAGCAGCCCCGGCGCGGGCTGCTGGTGTCGCACATCGACCTGGCCGACCACCTGGACGTGATCCAGACCCGCCGCGTGCTGGAGCGCCTGCTGGCCTCCAACGCCGCACGCCGCGCCACCGCGCCGCAGCGCCAGGCCATCGTGCGGTGTGCGGAAAACATGGTGCAGGCCGCAGCGCGCGGCCACCTCGACGACTACATGCTGGCCGACCATGAGCTGGACCTCGTCACCCACCAGGCCAGCCAGAACCACTCGGCCGTCAAATGCGTGCAACCGCTCATCGTGCAGTGCCGCCGCTTCTGGTACGCCTACCAGCACGAAGGCGAGGTGTCAGAGGGTGCCCGCGCGCACATGCAACTGGCGCAGGGCATTGCCAGTGGCGACGAGGCCCAGGCTGTGGCGGGCGCGGAGCAGCTGATGGAGTACCTGGAGCGCTTTGCGCGGCGCATCATCGACCGCTAAGGACCCTCTGCACGAATCTCGCTGGCCAAGTGAGCGCAGCGGAGCGGGAGGGGCTGCAAGGCGCAAAACGCAGCAATAGCCGTAGCTATTGCGAGTATTTGCAACGCTGCAGACCGCCCGAGCCCGCTGATGCACACGACGCGGTGATTCGTGCAGAGGGTCCCTATGGACCAGCCCCCCGGGCCACGGACAGTTGTGTCAATCACTATCTATTTGATAGCAATCCAGGCATATTGCACTAGCGCATCCGCCCAAAAATGCTTCAAACCGCGTGCTCAGGCCAGGGAACTGCCCTGTTCCGCCACCTGCTGGCCCATCTCGATGCGCTGCTCCAGAAAGCGCCACATCCGCTCGTCCTGGCTGAACGCCACGTTAAACCGCAGCCAGCCCGTAGGCCGGGGCTCCACCAGAAACAGCTGACCCGGCCCGAGCATGATGCCCGCACCGGTGGCCTCTTTCGACAGCTCGGCACTGTCAGGCAGGTCGGGGTGCCGGGCCCACAGGTACATGCCCGCCTCGGGCTCGTGAAACAGCTCGAACCCCAGGTTCAGAAAGCGCCGCCCCACCGTGCGGTGCGCCTCGGCCAGCCGCTCGCGCAGCGACTTGAGGTGCTTGCGCCAGCGCCCGTCGGTCACCACGCCAAAGGTGATGCGCTCGGTGATCTCTGACGAGGTCAGGCCCGAGATCATCTTGAGCTGCACCAGCTCATCGAGCAGATCGCGCCGCGCCGCCAGAAAGCCGGTGCGCAGGTTGGGCGAAATCGTCTTGGAGAAACTGCCCAGGTAGATCACACGGTTGAGCTGGTCCAGGCTGGCCAGCGAGGGACGCACACCGGGGTCCATGTCGGCGTAGATGTCGTTCTCCACCAGCATGAAGTTGTGCTGCTCGGCCAATTGCAGCAGCCGGTGCAGGTGCGCCACCGATGCCACCGAGCAGGTGGGGCTTTGCAGGCGCGGCTGCGTGAAGAACACCGTGGGCTGGCGCTCGGCCAGCAGGGCCTCTAGCGCCGGTAGGTCGTAGCCGGTGGCGGTGCGCGGCACACCCACCACTTGTGCTCCCGCAAAGCGCAGCATGAACAGCAAGTTGGGGTAGCCGGGGTCGTCCACCAGCACCACATCGCCAGGCTTGACGAGGCGACGCGCCACCAGATCCAGCGCCTGGCTGGAGCCCTGCGTGAGTAGCACCTGGTCGGCGTCCACCGCCAGATGGTGTTCGGCCAGCGACTCGGCCACCACCATGCGCAGCGCCATGTGGCCGTGGGGCAGGCCATAGCCGTCCAGTTCGGGCCCGTCGGACGACAGCTGGCGCATGCTGCGTTTGACCGCATCGCCAAACAGCCAGTCGTGCGGCAGCCAGCCGCAGCCCGGTTTCATGGGCAGGTTGCGGTTTTCAAAAATTTGTTTGAGGTACCAGCGCGCATCAAAACGGGGCACGGCCCGCTCGGGCGCACCAGTGCCGGGCGCAGCGCCCTCGTCGCCCCGCCGCTTCACAAAAAAGCCCGCATTGGCCCGCGACACCAGCCAGCCCTGCGCCACCAGGCGGTCGTAGGCCTCGACCACGGTGAACACGCTCACGCCGTGCGCAGCGGCAAAAGCGCGGATGGACGGGAGTTTGCTGCCGGGTTTGAGCACCTGCCCGGCGATGAGCCCCCGCAGACCATCGACGATCTGGCTGACCAGAGGTGTCTGGAGGTCGGGGCTGAGAGTGAGCATCAGGGGAGCAAAAAAGGGGGCGAATTGTGCACTGGGTTGGCGCACACCAAATCAGGGATTGCCTGTACAGGATTCTAGACCTGCACAGTGCGCGCCAAACAGCGCTGCGCTGTACATGGACGGGCCGTGGCGTGGATTCCAGAATTCGCCCCATTCCTGGTTTTCATTCCCTTTTTTGTCCTTCACAGCCACCGCCCACACCATGCAGCAAGACCGCCATTTCACCAACGCCGCCCTCCTCACCCGCCGCCACGCCGCCGTGGCCCGGGGCGTGGGCCAGGCCCATGAACTCTTCATCCACAAGGCACGCAACGCCGAGCTGTGGGATGTGGAGGGCCGCCGCTTCATCGACTTTGCCGGTGGCATCGCGGTGCTCAACACCGGCCACCTGCACGCTGGCGTGATCGCCGCCGTCAAGGCCCAGCTGGACCTGTACACCCACACCTGCTTTCAGGTAGTGGCGTACGAACCGTACGTGGAAGTGTGCGAGCGCCTGAACACGCTGGCCCCCGGCGCGTTTGCCAAAAAGAGCCTGCTGCTCACCACCGGCGCCGAGGCTGTGGAAAACGCCATCAAGATCGCCCGCGCCTACACCAAGCGCCCTGGCGTGATCGCCTTCACGGGCGGCTACCACGGCCGCACCAACCTCACGCTGGGCCTCACCGGCAAGGTCGTTCCGTACAAGGTGGGTTTTGGTCCGTTCCCGGGTGAGACTTACCACGCGCTGTTCCCCAACGCACTGCATGGCGTGAGCGTGGAGCAGGCCCTGCATTCGGTGGAGCTGATCTTCAAGAACGACATCGAGCCCGAGCGCGTGGCCGCCTTCATCGTCGAGCCCGTGCAGGGCGAAGGCGGCTTCTATGTGGCCCCGCCCGAGTTCATCACCGGCCTCAAGGCCCTCGCAGACCGGTACGGCATCCTGCTGATTGCCGACGAAGTGCAGACCGGCGCGGGCCGCACGGGCACGTGGTTCGCCTGCGAACAATGGCCGGTGGCCCCCGACCTCATCACTACCGCCAAGTCGCTGGCGGGCGGTTTCCCCCTGTCGGGCGTGGTGGGCCGCGCTGACGTCATCGACGCGCCTGCAGCTGGCGGCCTGGGCGGCACCTATGCGGGCAGCCCGGTGGCCTGCGCGGCAGCCCTGGCGGTGATCGATGCGTTCGAGCAGGAAAACCTGCTGGCCCGCAGCCAGGACATGGGCGCGCTGCTGGTCAGTGCCCTGAAAGCAATGGCCGCCAAAGTACCCGCCATCGGCGACGTGCGCGGCCTGGGTGCCATGGTGGCGATCGAGCTGTTTGAAAACGGCGATGTACACCGCCCCGACGCCGCACTGACCAAAAAGGTCGTGGCCGAAGCCGCGCGGCGCGGGCTCATCCTGCTGTCCTGCGGCACTTACGGCAACGTGATCCGCATCCTGGTGCCCCTGACTGCATCGGACGAACTGCTGCACGAAGGCCTGGCCATCCTGGCCGACAGCTTCGCGGCTGTGGGCTGAATCCCTTCTCCCTTGATTGCCCCCACCACCATGAACCACGCAGAACCCCTGGTCCGCTTCAGCGGCGTGCAAAAAACCTACGACGGCGAACAGCTTGTGGTGCGTGCGCTGGACCTGGACATCCAGCGCGGCGAGTTCCTGAGCCTGCTGGGACCTTCGGGCTCTGGCAAGACCACCACGCTGATGATGCTGGCCGGCTTCGAGTCGCCCACGGCGGGCGACATCCTGCTCGATGGCAAGCAGATCACGCGCACGCCGCCACACAAGCGCAACTTTGGCATGGTGTTCCAGAACTACGCGCTGTTCCCGCACCTCACCGTGGGGCAGAACGTGGCCTACCCGCTCACCGTGCGCAAGGTGCCCAAGGCCGAGCAGGCCGAACGCGTGAAGAAGGCGCTGGACATGGTCCGCCTGTCGGGCATGGCCGACCGCCTGCCCGCACGCCTGTCGGGCGGCCAGCAGCAGCGCGTGGCGCTGGCCCGCGCCCTGGTGTTCAACCCCCAGCTGGTGCTGATGGACGAGCCCCTGGGCGCACTGGACAAACAGCTGCGCGAACACATGCAGATCGAGCTGAAAGAGCTGCACCGCCAGCTGGGTGTGACCTTTGTGTACGTGACCCATGACCAGGGCGAAGCCCTGACCATGAGCGACCGCGTGGCGGTGTTCAACGAAGGTGTCATTCAGCAGTTGGCCGATGTGGAGTCACTGTACGAGACCCCGTCCAACCGCTTTGTGGCGGGTTTTGTGGGCGACAGCACGGTCATCACCGGTACGCTGCAAGGCAGTGGTACGGCGTGGGCACTGCAGTTGCCTGACGGCCAGCGCCTGCCCGGCCTCAACGTGAACCACCTGGCACCCGGCGCCCTGGCCGAGGCCTGCATCCGCCCCGAGCGCATTGCGCTGCATGCTGCCAGCGCCGCGCCCCAGGCCCCCGCCCTGCGCGCCACGGTGGCCCGTGCCATCTATTACGGCGACCACCTGCGCCTGATGTGCGACATCGGCGCCGGCCAGGCGCAGGCCACCGTCAAGCTGCCGCTGACCCGCGCAGACGCCAACCCGCACCCCGAACCTGGCGATGCGGTGCTGCTGGAGTTCCCCACGGAGTCCGTGCGCATCTACGCCCCGCCCACCGTTCACTGAACCGCATTTTTTGTTCCCCGTCCCCTTCCCTCAACCCCTAGGAAACCGCACCATGAAAAACAAGAGCCTGATCGCCTGCGCTGCCCTGTCTGCCTGCCTGGCCCTGCCCAGCCTGGCGCAGCAGCAACTCACCGTCGTCAACTTCGGCGGTGCCAACGCCAATGCACAAAAGAAGGCCTTCTACGAGCCCTACGAAAAGGCCGGCAACAAGATCGTGGCCGTGGAGTACAACGGCGAGCAGGCCAAGGTCAAGGCCATGGTCGAGGCCAAGAAGGTGACCTGGGACGTGGTCGAGGTGGAATCGCCCGACGCCGCGCGCGGCTGCGATGAAGGCCTGTACGAAAAGCTGGACTACAGCAAGATCGTGCCCAAGGCCGACCTGCTGCCCGCTGCGGTGAACGAGTGCGCTGTGGGCATCTTCGTGTGGTCCACCGTCATGGCCTACAACGGCGACAAGCTCAAGACCCCACCCACCAGCTGGGCTGACTTCTGGGACACCAAGAAGATCCCGGGCAAGCGCGGCATGCGCAAGGGCGCGCGCTACAACCTCGAATTTGCGCTGCTGGCCGATGGCGTGAAGCCCGCCGACGTGTACAAGGTGCTGGCCACCAAGGACGGCGCCGACCGCGCGTTCAAGAAGCTGACCGAACTCAAGCCCAACATCCAGTGGTGGGAGGCCGGTGCCCAGGCGCCACAGTTCCTGGTCGCAGGCGATGTGACCCTGACCACGGTGTTCAACGGCCGCATCGACGCCGCCAACCGCGAAGGCCGCAACCTCAAGATCTACTGGCCCGGCGGCATCTACGACCTGGACTACTGGGCCATCCCCAAGGGCACACCCAACAAGGATGCTGCTGTGAAGTTCATCGCCTTCACGATGCAGACCCCACAGCAAGCAGCCTATGCACAGAACATTGCCTATGGCCCGGCCAACACCAAGGCCCTGGCGTCGCTCGACAAGAAGGTGCTGGACGACCTGCCCACCTCGGCCACCAACTCCAAGGAGGCCCTGCAGTTCAGCGTGGGCTTCTGGGCAGACCAGGGCGAGGCGCTGGAAAAGCGCTTTGCCGCCTGGGCCACGCAGTAAGCCTGCGCCCGCCCGCCTGAGCCATGAGCCCACACCAGCAGCAGACAGAGCCCACCACCATGCAAGCCCACTCCGGCGTGATCGCCATGAACGCCCCTGATATGGCCCCGCACCGCGCACAGGACAGCCACGCCCCCGGCGCGCTGCGCAAAGCCCTGGCCCGCGCCGAAGTGCGGCGCAAATGGCGGGCGTTCAGCCTCACGCTGCCCTTGCTGGTGTTTCTGCTGCTCACGCTGCTGGTGCCCATTGCCGCGCTGCTGCAGCGTGCGGTGGAGAACCCCGAAGTGGCCAACGCGCTGCCCGGCACCATGCGAGCCCTGGACGGCTGGGACCGGCGCGACGCACCACCGGCAGCGGCCTACGCCGCGCTGGTGGGCGATCTCGCCCGCCTGCCCGACCGTTCGGACGCTGGCGCCCTGGCGCGCCGACTCAACTCCGAGGTGCCCGGCGCACGCTCCATGGTGATGGGGGCCTACCGCGACCTGCCTTTTGAAGGTTCTGCCGACGCCATCAGGGAGCGCCTGCTGGGCGCCGACCCCCGCTGGGGCGAGGCACCCTTCTGGCGCGCCATAGCCAAGAACGGCGCCCGCTGGACGCCCGACTACCTGCTTGCATCGGTGGACCTGCAGCGCGACGCACTGGGCCAGGTCGAGCGCATGCCCGAGGAGCAGCGCGCCTTCGGCGGCATCCTGCTGCGCACGTTCCACATCAGCCTGGTGGTCACACTGGTGTGCCTGCTGGTGGGCTACCCGCTGGCCTGGTGGCTGGCCTCATTGCCTGCGCGTTCGGCCAACGTGCTGATGATCCTGGTGCTGGTGCCTTTCTGGACCTCGATCCTGGTGCGTGTGGCCGCCTGGATCGTGCTGCTGCAATCCGAAGGCCTGGTCAACCGGGGCCTCATGGGCCTGGGCCTGATCGAACAGCCACTGGCGCTGCTGTTCAACCGCACGGGCGTGGTGATTGCCATGGTGCACATCCTGCTGCCGTTCATGATCCTGCCGCTGTACAGCGTGATGAAGAGCGTGCCGCCCACCTACCTGCGTGCGGCGGTGTCGCTGGGCAGCTCGCCGATTGCCGCGTTTTTTCGGGTGTATGTGCCGCAAACCTACCCCGGCATTGGCGCGGGTGCCCTGCTGGTGTTCATCCTGGCCATTGGCTACTACGTCACGCCCGCACTGCTGGGCGGAGCCGATGACCAGATGCTGAGCTACTACATCGCCCGCTACACCAATGTGGAAGTGAACTGGGGCATGGCCTGCGCGCTGGGTGCCCTGCTGCTGGCTGCCACGCTGCTGCTGTACGGCGTGTACCGCCGCATTGGCAAAGCCGAATTGAGTCTGGGCTGATCACTCCCTCCAAAGCTGAAAGTCGCTGACCATGTTTCGCCTGCCCCAATTCCCCCTATACGCCACGTTGGCCGACAAGCTCGGCTGGTGGGCGGTGCGCGCACTGTGCGTGTCCGTGCTGGTGTTCCTGCTGGCCCCCATCCTGGTGATGGTGCCGCTGTCATTCTCCGAAAGCTCGTTCCTCGCCTACCCCATCCACGGCTGGTCGCTCAAGTGGTACCGCAACCTGTTCGAGTCGGCCGAATGGGCCCGTGCCACGCGCAACAGCTTCATCGTGGCGCCCGCAGCCACGCTGATTGCCACTGTGCTAGGCACCCTGGCCGCCGTGGGCCTGTCGCGGGCGGACTTCCGGTTCAAGGGACTGCTCATGGGCATCCTGATTGCCCCCATGGTGGTGCCCATCATCGTGGTGGGCGTGGCCACCTACCTGTACTTCGCACCGCTGGGCCTGGCAGACAGCTACTTCGGCCTCATCATCGTGCACGCAGCCCTGGGCGCACCCTTTGTGCTGACCACCGTGCTGGCCACGCTGGCGGGCTTCAACCACAACCTGGTGCGCGCCTCGCTGAGCCTGGGTGAGACACCGCTCAACACTTTCTTCCGCGTGACGCTGCCGGTGATTGCGCCGGGCGTGATCTCCGGCGCGCTGTTTGCGTTTGCCACCTCCTTTGATGAAGTGGTGGTCACCCTTTTCCTGGCCGGGGCCGACCAGTCCACGCTGCCGCGCCAGATGTTCAACGGCATCCGCGAGAACATTTCGCCCACCATTGCCGCCGTGGCCACACTGCTCATCCTCTTCACCACCAGCCTCTTGCTGGCGCTGGAGTGGCTGCGGGGCCGACGCGCATGATGGCGCAGGCCGTGTTCACCAGCGCACGCATCCCCACCCATGCCCCTGTTGCCGGTGCCACTTTGGCGACGCATTGCGCAGCCCCGCCCATGCTAGCCTTTGGCTAGATGTACGCGGGTCGTTGGCTACCCGCTCTGCTCCCCTTCTCTTTTCTGCTCGCCCTCTGTTTCGTCACCTCTCCCGGAAGTATTCCCATGGACATGAAGACATCTCCCCTCACACTGCTGAACGACCCCACGCTGCTCAAGACTGACGGCCTCATCAACGGCCAGTGGGTGGCGGGCAGCAGCCGCTTTGACGTGAACGACCCAGCCACGGGACGGAAGCTGGCCGACGTGGCCAATCTGGGCCCGCAGGATGCCGAGGCCGCCATTGCCGCCGCCAACGCCGCCTGGGGCCCTTGGAAGACCAAGACCGCCAAAGAGCGCAGCATCATCCTGCGCAAGTGGTTTGACCTGCTCATGGCCCACCAGGACGACCTGGGCCGCATCATGACCGCCGAACAGGGCAAGCCCCTGCCAGAAGCCAAGGGCGAGGTCGCCTACGGCGCGAGCTTTGTGGAATGGTTTGCCGAAGAGGCCAAGCGCATCAACGGCGAGACCCTGCCCCAGTTTGACAACAACCGCCGCCTGCTGGTGCTCAAGCAACCCATCGGCGTGTGCGCGGCCATCACGCCATGGAACTTCCCGCTGGCCATGATCACCCGCAAGGTCGCGCCTGCGCTGGCTGCGGGCTGCCCCGTGGTCATCAAGCCGGCCGAGCTGACACCACTCACCGCCCTGGCCGCCGCCGAGCTGGCCATCCGCGCGGGCATTCCGGCCGGTGTGTTCAACATCCTGCCCGCCGACAGCGACAACTCCATTGCCATCGGCAAGGTGCTGTGTGCGAGCGACGTGGTGCGCCACATCAGCTTCACAGGCAGCACCGAAGTAGGCCGCATCCTGATGGCGCAATCGGCCCCCACGGTCAAGAAGATGTCGCTGGAGCTGGGCGGCAATGCGCCCTTCATCGTGTTCGACGATGCCGACATCGACAGCGCCGTGGAAGGCGCCTTTGCCAGCAAGTACCGCAACGCGGGCCAGACCTGCGTATGCACCAACCGCTTTTACGTGCAGGAAGGCGTGTACGACGAGTTCGTGGCCAAGTTCGCCGCCAAGGTCAAGACGGCCAAGGTGGGCAATGGCTTTGAAGCCGGTGTGAACCAGGGCCCGCTGATCGAGGAAGCGGCTCTGGCCAAGGTGCAGCGCCACGTGGACGACGCGCTGGCCAAGGGCGGACAGGTGGTGGCTGGCGGCCAGCGGCTCAAGAGTCTGGGCTCCGGGCTGTTCTTCGAGCCCACGGTGGTGGCCAATGCATCGGCCGACATGCTGTGTGCCCGCGAAGAAACCTTTGGCCCGTTTGCGCCCGTGTTCAAGTTCAAGACCGAGCAGGAAGCCATCGACGCAGCCAACAACACCGAGTTCGGCCTGGCCAGCTACTTCTACAGCCGCGACGTGGGTCGCATCTTCCGCGTGACCGAGGCGCTGGAATACGGGATGGTCGGTGCCAATGTGGGCATTCTGGCCACAGAGCACGTACCCTTTGGCGGCGTCAAGCAGTCGGGCCTGGGCCGCGAGGGCTCGCACTACGGCATGGACGACTATGTGGAGATCAAATACCTGTGCCTGGGCGACATTCAGAAGTGACCAGCGCCAGAACGGCTTCCCGTTGATATGCTTTTGATAGCTGCTAGCGCTTAATTTATAAGCGCTAGCAGCCAAAGAAGCTTCAAAATTTGGGGTCTCGTCAGCGACGCAACATCGCCTTCACGCGCAGGCCGGCCCACACTGCGGAGAACACCGCGGCACCAAACACCCAACCCGACAGCGCGTCCGCCATGCCGCCGGACAGCAGCGTGCCAACGGTGCAGCCCAGCCCGGTCATCGCCCCCCAGCCCAGAAACACGCCACCCGACAGGCCCCGTACAGCATCGCGCCACGTAGGCCAGCGCGGCACAAACTGGCGGCTGACCGTGGCTGCCACGAACGCTCCCGCCACCAGACCCACCAACAGCGCGGCATTGGGGGTAAACCAGGTAGCCTGCGGCACGGTAGCGCAACCCGCAAATCCATCGAGCCCATCGAGCCGGTCGGGAATCCAGCCCTGCCCTTGTGCCCACTGGCGTGCGGCGCTGCCCAGCGTGGCTGTCACGCCAAGGGGTCGCATGCGCACGATGGCAAATGCGCCAATCAGCCCCACGACCAACCCGCCTACCCAGTAGTGCCAGCGCCCGGTCCACAGGTTGCGCCACACGGCACGCAGTCCTGGTACGGCAGGGACTGCACCCGGCCCTGATGATGCCGCGGCCTCCTGCGCAAAGCCACGCCAAAGCCAGGCAGCCACCAGGGCCAACCCGCCCAGTTGCACCAGCAAGGCGCCGCCATACCCCAGGTGGGCAGGCAGCCAGACCACGGGCGCATCGGCCACACTCAGGCTGTACAAGGGGTTCCAGGTCTTGAAACCCAGGATGAAGCCCAGTGCCGACCCGGCCAGCGCGAACGGCGATACCGTGCCCCCCTCGGCCAGCCGGTACCAGTGCGCGCTGATGCACGAGCCCGACACCACCATGCCGATGCCAAACGACAGCCCAGCCGCTACCAGCACCCAGCTCACGGGGCCGATGTGCATGTCGGGCGGCAGCTTACCCCGGCTGGGGCACTGGCAACCAGCTACCCAGCACCACGGTGTAGCCCACCACCCCCACCGCCAGCGCCAGCACAATGGCCAGCAGCCCGCGCGGATTGCGGTCTTCAAACCAGTCGCGCGCGTGGCAGTAAAAGCAAAAGCGCGAGCGCTGCAGCACGAGCCCCAGCACCGCGCCCGTGACCAAAGCAAAAGCGAGCGTGCGCCCGCCTGGCAAGCCCTGAACCGCCTGGGCCGCCCAACCCAATGCCACCAGCGCTGCAAGCGACGCCAGGGCTCCTGCGCCAGAGAAATTGATCTTGTATGTCATTGCACCGCACCCATAAAAAAAGCCCGCACCAGGCGGGCTGTAAAGGAGACCCCCTACCAAAACTCAAAAGATCTCTTTGTTTTGCATTGCACCTTCTTCCCAAAAGGTTCTGTCGGTCAGCCCATTCACTTCGCGGCCCAGATGGTGCCCGCCGGGTTGGTGATGGGCACGCCCACCGCATTGCCGTATTCCGTCCACGAACCGTCATAGTTCTTGACGCTGTAGCCCAGGATCTTGGAAAGCGCAAACCAGGTGTGGCTGGAGCGTTCGCCAATGCGGCAGTAGGTGATGATGGGCTTGCTGCCATCCACGCCCGCGCTGGCGTAGAGCTTTTTGAGGTCCTCGGCGGACTTGAAGGTGCCATCCTCCTTGACCGCCTGGCCCCAGGGCACGTTAGCCGCGCCGGGGATGTGGCCAGCACGGATGCTCAGCTCGGGCACACCGGCCGGGGCAAAAATCTTGCCCGCATATTCGTCGGCCGACCGGATGTCCACCAGCTTTGCATTGCTCCTGCCCTCTGCCGCAGCCAATGCATCAGTCAGGCGGGCCCGCAGGTCGGTGTTCACCTTGGCCACCCGGTAGCTGGTGGTTGCAAACTCGGGCACGCGGTTGTTCAGCGGCTGGTTCTCAGCCTCCCACTTCTTGCGGCCGCCGTCGAGCAGCTTCACGTTCTTGACACCATAGATGTCAAACACCCACGCGCCCCAGGCAGCAAACCAGTTGTTGGTGTCGCCGTACAGCACCACCGTGGTGTCTTGAGACACGCCCGCCTTGGACAACAGGGCCTCAAACGCCTCCTTGCTCACGATGTCACGGCGCACCCGGTCGTTCAGGTCCTGGTGCCACGAGAAGTTGACCGCACCCGGCACATGGCCGCGCTCGTACAGGCCGGGGTTCACGCTCACCTCCACAATGCGCACCTGCTGGTTGTCCAGGTTCTGCGCCAGCCATTCGGTGGTGACCAGAGGGCCAGCGGGGATGGGGTTGGCAGCGAGCAAAGTTCCACCGAACAACGCCATGCAGGATGCCAAGGAGGCGCGCATCCAGCGGCGCCCAGACCATTGCGATGAGAGAGTGCGTTGGGTTGTCATTGGCATCCTTTCCTTTTCTTTGAAGTGCCTGCGCAGTGCAGCAGGTGGAAGGAATTTAGAGCCCGACGCGATCACACCCAACCAACATGTTCGGCTATGGATATGCGTTTTGCACGCTTGCACAAAGCGCTTGCCAGACGGCTGGCGGATGCTGCCTATAATCCGGAGCGTCGCGGGTGTAGTTCAATGGTAGAACGGCAGCTTCCCAAGCTTCATACGAGGGTTCGATTCCCTTCACCCGCTCCAAATCAATAAAACCTGCCAGGCAGCAATGCCTGGCAGGTTTTTTCATGGGCTGATGTCTTTCTGTCGGTGCTCTCTAGCCGCCGAGCTTTGGCACAGCACGGTCCGATGCGGACACAGGCATACGCGCCGTTGTCGCGTCCTGGCCCAGATTGAACCGCGCAATGGCCTCAACCATCTGCTGCGCCTGCGTGCGCAGGCTGCTGGCAGCCGCAGCCATTTCCTCCACCAGCGCCGCGTTCTGCTGCGTGGTCTGGTCGAGCTGTGTGACAGCCTCACCCACCTGGCCAACTCCGGCGGTCTGCTCGTTACTGGCCGCGCTGATTTCAGAGACCATGTCGGCCACGCGCTGGATAGAGCTGACGACTTCCTGCATCGTGGTGCCCGCCTGATCGGCCAGCACCGAGCCCTGTTGCACCATGGCGCTGCTGGCGCCAATCAGCTCCTTGATGGCCTTGGCTTCGGCTGCCGTGCGCTGGGCCAGGTTGCGCACCTCGGCGGCCACCACCGCGAAGCCGCGACCTTGTTCACCCGCTCGTGCCGCCTCGACCGCCGCGTTGAGCGCCAGGATGTTGGTCTGAAAGGCAATGCCGTCGATCACACCAATGATGTCGGCGATCCTCTGGCTGCTGTTGTTGATGTCCTGCATCGTGCGGACCACTTTGGACACCACCTCACCACCCTGCTGGGCAACCCGGCTAGCCCCCACGGCCAGTTGGTTGGCTTGGCTTGCGCTGTCGGCGTTGTGGCGTATGGTGGCGCCCAGTTGCTCCATGCTGGCCGCCGTCTGCTCCAACGCACTGGCTTGACTTTCGGTACGGCCTGACAGGTCCTGGTTGCCCTGTGCAATCTCCGTACTGGCAGCAGATACGCTGTCGGCACTGGTACGCACCGTGCCCAAACTTTCCACCAACCGGACGCGAAAGCCTTCCATGGCCTGGGCCAGAGAGCCGATTTCATCGCGTGACCGGACGGACACCGCGTGCGTGAGATCCCCCAGCGCCAGATAGCCAAGGGCAGTGCTTAGCTGCTGCACGGGGGCACCCACCAGCCTGCGCGTAGCCACCAACAGCACCACAGTGAGCAACGCGAGTGCCACCGCCACACCCAGCCAAAGCCAGGTGAGCACGCCGCGCGCCTCACTCATCATTTCTGTCAAAGGTGCCTCGGCAACGATGGCCCAGCTCCAGGGTTTGTAGTGCTCAACCGCCACGTAGCGGGTGGCGGTATCACTCTCACCGCTGCGACGGGGCGACCAACCGGACTCCAGATCGCCAGAGGACTGGACCGCAGCCAACGACGCCAGCCAAGCCTTGGCGTTGTCGTCCTTGTCATCCAACTTCAGGGACTTGCCAGCGCCGGGCAACCCGAAAACACTGCCCCGTGCGGGGCCTGATGAGAGATTGACGGCATACACAGCACCCGAGGTAAACAATTTTTGTCCCGCCATCACGGTGTCGAGCTTGCCCAGAATGGCACCCATGTCGGAGCCAATGAACAGGATGCCGATGGTGCGAGTCCCGTCGCGGATGGGCTCATACACGGTCATGTACTCACGGCCAAACAGGCTGGCCCGGCCGATATAGGTTTTGCCCTCATTCATGAGGGCATAGGCCGGGTGCTTACGGTCCAGCAGGGTCTTGTAAGCACGCTCACCATCCTGCTTTTTGAGGGATGTGGTCACACGAATGAAATCGTCGCCGGTGCGCGCGAAAATCGTGGCCACTGCTCCCGTGCTGTCCTTGGAGAATCGGTCCACAACTTCAAAGTCGCCGTTGACGGAGGCCCCCTGGAAAGACAGCACCGCCTCGGGCTTTCCATCGGCCCCAGGCGACTCTGCGACGGTGAATTGACCTGGGAAATTCGCCTTGAACAGGGTGAAGTCGCGCTTGGCCTGCTCTTGCGCCGTTTCATCAAAGGTCTGGACCAAAGTGCGTACCTGGGCGGCGTATTGCATGGCATCACCACGCGCGAGGCGACCGAAGTCTTTCCAGAGCAGGGTACTGACGATGCCCATCGTGGCCAACAAAACCGCCAACAGACTGAGCAAAGCCGTCAAGGACAGCTTGAAGGCGACGGAATGGCGGGAGCTTGAGGGAATCATCTGGTGCGTTTGGGTAATTTATGCATCGACGTGCATACGGAGAACCAAAGTACCCGAAGTCGCGCAAAAACAAAACCATCGCCAGTGCAATGGCCTTTTTAGGCATAGGGAAAACCCTTGCAAAAACTCACCGCAACAATAGCTCGCTGCGGCAGACACAGAAGTCGTCATGCAAGTCTGCGTCGAGGTCCCAGCGTGTTCAAGGCAGGCTCAGCGCCTGTCTGCTTTCAAAAACCCTTTGCACCCCAGTGACGGGATCCACAAACTCCAGAGACCGCGCCAACAGCTGCAGAGGCCGCGAGTAGTCGCCTTCGGGCGGGTCGTTGACGACGGGATAAAAAGGGTCGTTGCGCAGTGGCAGCCCCAGGGCCGCCATATGCACGCGCAACTGGTGGCGCTTGCCAGTGACGGGCGACAGCAGGTACCGAGCCCAGTCGCCTGTGACCTCTAGCACCTGGATATGGGTGTAGCTATTGGGCTCGCCCGACACCTCCTGCATACGAAAGAACTGCGGACTCTCCTCCAACCGGCTGCGGTGGTCACGCGGGAAGGCCAGGTCGGCGCGCCACGGCGCAACGGCCTCGTAATGCTTGATGATCTGTCGATCGCGGAACAGCGCCTGATACGCTCCGCGCGTTGCCTGATGCACTGACAGCATCACCAACCCAGCCGTATCACGGTCAATGCGGTGCAATGGCGAAAGCTCGGGCAGCCCCAACCGGCGTTTGAGGCGTACCAGCAAGGTGTTATGCAGATACCGGCCTGAAGGCGTTACCGGCATGAAGTGCGGCTTGTCTGCCACCACCAGATGCTCGTCCTGGTACACCACCGCTTCACTGAACGGCAAGGCGGGCTCGGCGGGAAGGCTTCGATAGTAGTAAAGGCGCAGGCCTCCCTCAAAAGCCCGATCAGGCAACACGGCCTGCCCGCGTTCATCCACCACGATACCCGCCTCCATGCGCTCGTACCACCCTTCACGGGATACGGCCGGCAGTCGCTCTGTCAAAAAATCCAGCATGCTGCCCTGCCCTCGCGCAGGCAGTACCACGCAGCTGGGGCTCACCCCATCGCGCACGGGCAATACATGGGGATGGCGAGGGTTGTGCATGGCGTGCAAATTCTAGGGGGTTGGTCGGCGTCGAGATACGCCAGTCCCGACCGGGGATAGCGCTTCACCCGCGCATACAGGTGGAGCACAAAGCCCATGCAGAGCAGCGCTGTAGGACAAGCACGCCAAAAGGCATGTTGGCCGACGCAATCGACGCAAATTTGCGTTCTGCGGGCTAGCATGGCTGCTCTATGACTACACCCCAAACGGACCAGCACACCACATCTGCACGCGCAACGGCGACGGCAATGGCACCAGCGGGAGTGACTTCAACGCCTCGCCCGAGGCATGGCCATAGCAGGGTCCGCATTGCCTGTGGCGTAGCGGGAGTCATGGTGGGACTGCTGCTGATAGGCGCTGTGACGCTGAGCCAGTGGGATTGGAACCGCTCCAAACCCTGGATCAACCAAACCCTCAGCGAGGCAGCCGGACGACAATTTGCGGTGGAGGGCAATCTATCGGCATCCTGGCACTGGCCACAGCCCCTTGAAGAAGGGTGGCACCGCTGGGTTCCTGGCATTACTTTGCAGGGAACCCAGCTGGTTTTGCAAGACCCTCCAGGATTTGCCCGTCCTGGCAAAGCCGCAACGCCCCAAACCACGGCACGCGCCGAGATGGCGCGCGCATCGCTCAAGCTTTGGCCACTACTGGCGAGGCAAGTGGTCATTGATACCCTGGAGCTATCTGGCCCGGACATCTCCCTCGCCCGCCTGCGCGACGGCAGCAACAATTGGACGCTGCTCCCCAAGAGGGATCCCGATGACGCCACGCCGCGCTGGGCGTTCAGCATTCATCAGCTAGCGGTTCGCGGGGGGCATTTGGCATATAACGACGCCAAGCAAGACCTTGATCTGACCGCCCGCGTCGACACCCTCAGCGAAGGGCAGACAGTCGTTGCATCGGGGAATGCTGCATCGCCTGCGTCTGGCACGGCGAGTGCCTCTAGCACCCCAATTTATGGCGTGCGCTTCGACCTCAAGGGCACGCTGGGCAAGGCGCGTATCGAGGGTCAGGGTCAGGCCGGCTCTGTGCTCTCGCTGCGCGACAAAGAGGTGAACTACCCCCTGCAATTCACAGCCAAGGCGGGCAGCGTAGAAGCGGCCGTTCGGGGCATTCTGGCAAACCCGGGTGCGCTGTCAGGGATGGATTTCCAAGTCATGCTCAAAGGCGCCAGCATGGCAGACCTGTATGCACTCACGGGTCTTGTCCTGCCCAATACGCCCGCATTTCAGACCCAGGGACGATTGCAGGGCAGTCTGCAACCAGGCCGTGCTGTATGGGACTACCGTGACTTCACTGGTACGGTAGGCCAGAGCGATCTGCACGGCAATCTGCGCTTCGTGTCGGCTGCGCCACGCGGCAAACTTTCAGGCGCTATCACATCCAATCAGTTGCGCCTGGTGGACCTGGGACCTGTGCTCGGTACAGCCACCACGGCGACTGCCCAGCCTGGCCGCAATGGCAAGGTACTGCCCAACGCTGCGTTTGCCACCGATCGCTGGAGCACCATGGATATGGATCTCAAGTTTGCGGGGCAGCGTGTGATCCGACCCAACAGCCTGCCGCTGGAGGACCTTAGCGTGCATGCCGTATTGGACGATGCCGTGCTGCGCCTGGAACCCTTGCATTTTGGTGTGGCCAAAGGCCAGATTGAATCCAAACTGGTGCTGGACAGCCGCAAACAACCGCTGACGGTACACATGGACACCCGCGTGCAAAACCTGCGGCTCGCTGCGCTGTTTCCCGAGGTGGAACTGACCCAAAAAAGCCTGGGGCGACTCGATGGCGCCATGGCGCTGAATGGCCAGGGGAATTCCGTAGCGCAGTGGCTTGGCAGCAGCAGCGGCGAGGCCCGCCTGTATGTGCGCGATGGCACTCTGAGCCGCGAACTACTGGACCGCGCTGCACTCAACGTGGGCAGCATCGTGGTGGGCAAACTGTTTGGCGACAACAAAGAAGTGCAACTGCGTTGCGCGGTGGCAGATCTGGCGGTGCGCGAAGGCCTTGCCACGGTCCGCACCGCCAAGCTGAGCACCAACGAGGCGGTGGTGGATGTCACGGGCACCATCGACATGGCAGAGGAACGCCTGAACCTGAGCGTGAAACCAGCGTCGCTGGAGTGGAAGTTCTTCTCGCTGCGCACTCCGCTGTACGTGCGCGGCACGCTGGGCAAACCCGATGTGGGCGCAGAACCAGGCCCCCTGCTGTTGCGCGCCGGGGCAGCCATTGCCGCTGCGGTGGCCGCGCCTGCAGCCTTGGCATTGTTACCTGTAACGGTACCCGGAGCTGACGACGACGCGCAGTGTGCGCCCTTGCTTGCTCAAGCTACACAACCGGTCAAGGCAGGGCGCGCTGGCGCGCCGGTCGCGCGCACCACGCCGTCACGCTAAAAAATACTTCTACACCGCCTCTGCGGGTGTGTGGGCCCCAGCGGCCATCGCCAATGAAAAAGCCCACGGCGTGAACCGTGGGCTTTTCGTGGATCTGCGAGGAACCCGAGGTCAGTCGGCCGTCGCCTCTTCAGGCTCTGCAGGCTCGGACTTCGCCGAACGCTCCTTCTTCGGCAAAGGCTGGATATCCAGCAGCACGTCGGGTGTTTCCACACCCTTGTCGTCCTTCTTCATCTCGATATCCACGGTCAGGCGTCCCCCTTCTGTCAGGCGGCCAAACAGCAACTCGTCAGCCAAGGCGCGGCGGATGGTGTCCTGGATCAGGCGCTGCATAGGGCGCGCGCCCATCAGCGGGTCGAAACCCTTCTTGGCCAGGTGCTTGCGCAGGGCATCGGTGAAGGTGACCTCCACCTTCTTCTCGGCCAACTGCGTCTCCAGCTGCAGCAGGAACTTGTCCACTACGCGCAGGATGATCTGTTCATCGAGTGCCTTGAAGTTGACGATGGCATCCAGCCGGTTGCGGAACTCAGGCGTGAACAGGCGCTTGATATCACCCATTTCATCGCCCGCCTGCCGCGGGTTGGTAAAGCCAATGGTCGCCTTGTTCATGGTCTCGGCGCCAGCATTCGTGGTCATGATGATGAGCACGTTACGGAAGTCGGCCTTGCGGCCGTTGTTATCCGTCAGCGTGCCGTGGTCCATGACCTGCAGCAGCACGTTGAAGATGTCCGGATGTGCTTTCTCGATCTCATCGAGCAGCAGCACCGCGTGCGGCTTCTTCGTGATGGCTTCCGTCAGCAGACCACCTTGGTCGAAACCGACATAACCTGGAGGCGCGCCAATCAGGCGGCTCACGGCATGGCGCTCCATGTACTCGGACATGTCAAAACGGATCAGCTCGATGCCCATGATGTAGGCAAGCTGCTTGGCCGCTTCAGTCTTGCCGACGCCGGTGGGACCGCTGAACAGGAACGAGCCGATCGGCTTGTCGCCCTTGCCCAGACCCGAGCGTGCCATCTTGACGGCACTGGCAAGCACTTCCAATGCCTTGTCCTGGCCGAACACCACGCTTTTCAGGTCGCGCTCCAGCGTCTGCAACTTGCCGCGGTCGTCATTGGACACGTTGGCAGGCGGAATGCGTGCGATCTTGGCCACGATCTCTTCGATCTCGGCCTTGCCGATGGTCTTCTTGCGCTTGCTCGGCACCATGATGCGCTGGGCCGCACCGGCTTCATCGATGACGTCGATTGCCTTGTCGGGCAGGTGGCGGTCGTTGATGTACTTGGCGCTCAGTTCTGCCGCAGCCTGCAGGGCAGCTGCAGCGTACTTCACGCTGTGATGCTCTTCAAAACGAGACTTCAGCCCCTTCAGGATGTCGATGGTTTCGGCCACGCTGGGCTCCACCACGTCCACTTTCTGGAAGCGGCGCGACAAGGCAGCATCTTTCTCGAATATCCCCCGGTACTCCGTGAAAGTGGTCGCACCGATGCACTTGAGCTGGCCACTGGACAGCGCCGGCTTCAGCAGGTTGGAAGCATCGAGCGTTCCTCCAGAGGCCGCACCCGCACCGATCAAGGTGTGGATCTCGTCGATGAAAAGGATGGCGTTGGGCTTGTCCTTGAGCGACTTGAGCACGCCCTTGAGGCGCTGCTCGAAGTCGCCACGGTACTTGGTGCCCGCAAGCAAAGCACCCATGTCCAGGGAGTACACCGTTGCCTCGGCCAGGATCTCGGGCACATCGTTTTGCGTGATCCGCCAAGCCAGGCCCTCGGCAATCGCAGTCTTGCCCACCCCTGCCTCGCCCACCAGCAGAGGATTGTTTTTGCGGCGACGGCACAGAATCTGGATCGTGCGCTCGACCTCGTAATGGCGGCCGATCAATGGATCGATCTTGCCATCCTTAGCGGCCTGGTTCAGGTTCTGAGTGAACTGCTCCAGCGGCGACGCCTTTTCGTTACGCTCACCACCACCGCCCTCTTCGCCCTCGGCCTGATTCTCGGCCTTAGCGGGCTCGGGAGGCTCGCCCTTCTTGATACCGTGGGCAATGAAATTCACCACATCCAGGCGCGTGACACCTTGCTGGTGCAGGTAGTACACGGCGTGCGAATCCTTTTCGCCAAAAATTGCCACGAGCACATTGGCACCCGTCACCTCTTTTTTGCCGTTGCCCGTGGACTGCACGTGCATGATGGCGCGCTGGATCACACGCTGGAATCCCAGCGTAGGCTGGGTGTCTACCTCGTCGGTACCTGCGACCTGCGGGGTGTTGTCTTTGATGAAATTCGCCAGCGATGAACGCAGATCATCGATATTGGCCGAACATGCGCGCAGCACCTCCGCTGCGCTGGGGTTATCGAGCAATGCAAGCAACAGATGCTCCACGGTGATGAACTCGTGGCGCTGCTGACGGGCCTCAACAAAGGCCATGTGCAAGCTGACTTCCAGTTCCTGGGCAATCATGTGAACTCCTTTGTGCTTGCGTGGAAGGGATAACTTTAGATCGGGACAAAAGACCTGTTATTCAACAGGCTCACTGACACATTGCAGTGGGTGGCCCGCCTTGAGGGCGGCGTCAAGCACTTGCTCTACCTTGGTGGCTGCCACATCGCGCGAATAAACGCCGCAGACGCCTTTGCCATCGAGGTGGATCTTCAACATGATCTGGGTGGCAGTTTCGCGGTCTTTACTGAAAAACTCCTGCAGAACCACGATGACGAACTCCATGGGCGTGTAGTCGTCGTTCAGCATGACCACCTGGTACATCTGCGGCGGCTGGGTCTTTTGGGTGCGCCTCTCGAGCACGACCGAACCGCCATCATCCCGCGCAGGCCGGGTCACGGGCGGCGCGGTGGGGGGTGAAGGTGGTTTTGTTGCCATGAAAATCATTCTAGCGACCCGAACAGGGTGCCGCTGCAGGAGAAGCTGGTTGTTGACCAGGTATTTTTCAACCCACGGCTTACAGAAACTTCTGCGGGGAACTCAATCACTCGTACACCACATTGGCGGCACCGGCACCCACTTGGGCAGTCCATGCCGCCAACGCCGCATCGCTGGGGTAGAAACGCGCGTTTTCGCCCAGTTGCAACTCTGCCACTGCAGCAGCATCGTCCGACTGGCAGCGCACGCCCATGCGCACGCGCAACCCGTGCACCAACTCCCCTTCAGCGACCTCTTCGCGCAACGGCGGAAACTCGCGCACCAAGCGCGGCACATCTGGCGCCTTATCACCCACGGTCACATGCAGGTATTTGCCAAACCGGCAGCGCGCGCCCGCCAGGTCCCACACCTGCTGCACCTTGACGCGCAGACCGCCACTGAAGTGGTCCAGCTGCAGCCGGCCCATCATCACTACAAACTCATCTTCCTTGAGCTGATTGCGGTAGGTATTGAGCAACGCCTCATCGGCAGAAGCCTCAATCACAGCAGACTTGTCGTCCAGCTTGAAGAGTCCCAGCCTCCCGCGTTGCCCGTTGATGACCCGAAAGTCGCTGATGATGCCGGCAAGTATCTGGGGCTCGCGGCTGTCAAGCAGCTCATCGATCTGGGTGCGCACAAAGCGGCGCACCTCGGTGGCCACTTCGTCAAAAAGATGGCCAGACAGGTAGAACCCAACGGCGGTTTTTTCCAGCGTAAGCCGTTCCTTGATACCCCAGGGCGTTGCGTCCACCAGATCGGGCTCCTGGGTGCTGGAGCCATGGGCATCGTCACCCATCATGTCAAACAACCCGCCCTGGTTGACGTTGGCCAGCGTTGCGGCAGCAAAGTCAAAGGCCCGATCAATAGAGGCCACCAGGGCCGCCCGGTTGAGATGGATCGAGTCAAAGGCACCCGCCTTGATCAGGGCCTCGACCGTGCGCTTGTTCATGCGGGCCTTGTCCACTCGCACGCAGAAGTCAAACAGACTTTTGAAGGGCCCTTTGGTCGAACCCTGGGGGCCTTCACCGCGCCCTTCACGGGCCGCGACGATAGCTTCGATCGCCTGCTGTCCAGTGCCTTTCACCGCCCCCAGACCGTAACGGATGATCTTGTCGGTGACTGGTTCAAACCGATAAAAGCCCCGATTCACGTCCGGCGGCTCGAACGACAGCCCCATCTTGTGTGCATCCTCGAACAGCACCTTGAGCTTGTCGGTGTCGTCCATTTCCACGGTCATGTTGGCGCAGAAGAACTCGGCCGTGTAGTGCACCTTGAGCCAGCCAGTGTGGTACGCCAGCAGGGAGTAAGCAGCCGCGTGTGACTTGTTGAAGCCATAGCCTGCGAACTTCTCCATCAGGTCGAACACCTCGTCGGCCTTCTCCTGGCTGATGCCTTTCTCCGCTGCGCCCTTGCGGAAGATGGCTCGGTGTTCGGCCATTTCCTCAGCCTTCTTTTTCCCCATGGCACGCCGAAGCATGTCGGCGCCGCCCAAGCTATATCCGCCCAGCACCTGGGCGGTCTGCATCACCTGCTCCTGGTACACCATGATGCCGTAGGTCTCGGCCAGCACCGGCTCTACCAGCGGGTGGGGGTAGATGACCTCTTCCTTGCCATGTTTGCGGTTCACAAAGCTGGGAATCAGGTCCATAGGCCCCGGCCGGTACAACGCATTCAAGGCAATGAGGTCTTCCAGCCGACTGGGCCGCGCCTCTTTCAACATGCCCTGCATGCCGCGGCTTTCAAACTGGAACACTGCTTCGGTCTTACCCTCGGAGAACAGCCGATAAGTGGGCCCGTCGTCGAGGGGAATATTTTCGAACGCGAAATTCTCCTGGCCCTTGTGCCGCTTCATGATGAACTCGCGCGCAATTTCCAGAATGGTGAGCGTGGCAAGCCCCAAGAAGTCGAACTTCACCAAGCCGATGGCTTCCACGTCGTCCTTGTCATACTGGCTCACGGCGGAATCGCTGCCCGGCTGCTGGTACAGCGGACAAAAATCGGTGAGCTTGCCGGGCGCGATCAGAACGCCACCGGCATGCATGCCGATGTTCCGCGTCATGCCCTCAAGCTTTTGTGCCATCTCGATGACGGTCTTGACGTCTTCTTCCTTGCGCACGCGCTCGTAGAGCATGGGCTCCAGTTCCAGCGCATAGTTGTTCTTGTCGCCTTCCTTTTTCACCTCAGGCGGATAGGCCAGGGTGTAGGACATGCCCGGCTTGCCGGGCACCAGCTTGGAGATGCCATCACAAAATGTGTAGCTCATGTCCATGACCCGGCCCACGTCGCGGATTGCCGCCTTGGCTGCCATCGTGCCGAAGGTAGCGATCTGGCTCACGGCGTTCTTGCCGTACTTGTCCTTGACGTAGTCAATCACCCGGTCGCGGTTGGATTGGCAGAAGTCGATGTCGAAGTCAGGCATCGACACGCGCTCCGGGTTCAGGAATCGCTCGAATAGCAGGTTGTATTGCAGCGGGTCCAGGTCAGTGATCTTTAGCGCATAAGCGACCAGAGAACCGGCGCCGGAGCCACGGCCGGGCCCCACTGGGCAGCCGTTCTGCTTCGCCCACTGGATGAAATCACCCACGATCAGGAAGTAGCCCGGGAACCCCATTTTGAGGATGGTGCCCAGCTCGAACTCCAGGCGCTCGACATAGCGCGGGCGCTCCGTGTCCCTCTCAGCTTCGTTAGGAAAAAGATGTTTCAGGCGGTCCTCCAGCCCTTCTAACGACGCGTAGCGGAAATACTCGTCGATGGGCATGCCGTTGGGCGTCGGAAAATCCGGAAGCTGCGGCTTGCCCAGCACCAGGGTCAGGTTGCAGCGTTGTGCAATCTCGACCGTATTGGCGATGGCCGATGGCAGGTCGGCAAACAAGGCCTCCATCTCCGCCGAGGACTTGAAATACTGGTCGCGGGTGAACTTGCGGACACGACGCGGGTTTGCCAGGATTTCCCCCTCGGCGATACAGATGCGCGCCTCGTGGGCCTCGTAATCATCGGGCTCGGCAAACTGAACGGGGTGGGTCGCCACCACCGGCAGGTTCAACCGTGCAGCAAGCTGAGCGGCTGCCACCACATGGGCTTCATCGTCGTTTCGGCCGGCCCGTTGCAGCTCGATGTAAAACCGGTGCGGAAAAATGCCCGCCAAGCGCAACGCAACGTCGGCGGCACCTGACTCATCCCCCTTCATCAGCGCTTGCCCTACCGGACCCGCCTGCGCGCCAGACAGGGCAATCAATCCCTCTGACAGCTCTTCCAGCCACGTCCAAGTGCTCAGCGCCAGGTTCTTGACGATATTGCGCGTCCAGGCCCGGGCCAGCAGCTCCGACAGATTCAGATACCCCTGGCGACTCTGCACCAGGAGGATAAGGCGCGATGGGACACCTCCCGCCTCGCCTTCAAGAAAGATTTCTGCACCCAAGATGGGCTTGACACCTTTACCTCGCGCTTCCTTGTAGAACTTGATCGCCCCGAAGAGGTTATTGAGATCGGTGATGGCCAGAGCGGGCTGGCCGTCCTTGGCGGCCGCTTTGGCCACCTCGTCGATGCGATTGGTACCGTCAACGACGGAGAACTCGGTGTGCAGGCGCAAATGAACAAACATGCAGGCATTGTAGAAACCCCTGCGACTCTCCAACAGGACTTGCGTCGGCAGCGCCTTGGCGCTGCTGGCGCCACCAGTACAATGCTTTTCGTGCCCGAAATGGCGCCGAAGGCTTCCGTGACGAGTACGCCAAGCGCACTCCCCCATGACTGAACCCTCGGGCCTTTCTTTGTGCACCTTTTTCCTTCTTTGCTGAAAGCTGCTTGCGATGCTGCGTGCCCCACTGCCCCTTGTTTCCGCCCTGCTGCTGGCTGGTTTGCTGGTTGGCTGCTCCAGCACCACAGTTGATAAAACGGCAGGCTGGAGTCCCAATCGCATCCACTCGGAAGCCCAGGACGAAATGAACAGCGGGGCGTATGACAAGGCCGTTCCTCTGCTGGAAAAACTGGAAGGCCGTGCGGCAGGCACGCCACTGGCACAGCAGGCCCAGATCGACAAAGCCTATGCCCACTACAAGGCGGGCGAAAAGGCGCAAGCCGTCGCAACGCTGGACCGCTTCATGAAGCTGCACCCTGCCAGCCCTGCATTGGACTATGCGCTGTACCTGAAGGGCCTGGTCAACTTCAACGACAACTTGGGTCTGTTCTCATTTATCTCGCGCCAGGATCTATCAGAGCGTGACCAAAAGGCGGCCAAAGACTCCTTTGAAGCATTCAGCGAACTGGTCACACGCTTTCCTGAGTCCCGTTATGCGCAGGACTCGCGCCAGCGCATGACCTACATCGTCAACTCGCTAGCCCAATATGAAGTGCATGTGGCGCGGTACTACTTCCAGCGTGGCGCCTATGTGGCTGCCATCAGTCGCGCGCAGGTCGCATTGGCAGACTACCAGGGCGTGCCCGCGCTGGAAGAGGCGTTGTACATCCTGATCCAGTCGTACGACGCGCTCGGAATGACCCAGCTGCGGGACGATGCACGCCGCGTGATGGACAAGTCCTACCCTCAAAGCGCCTATCTGAATGGCGGCGTCAAAGGCAAGTCGGATCCGTGGTGGAAGGTTTGGTAAGCGCCATCAGCGCAGACTGAAACTCTTCGGGCGATTCCAGCCCGCGCATGGGGGGCAAAGCTGCCAGCAAGCGCTTGCCATAGCCCATAGTGATGAGGCGCGTGTCGCCCACCACCAAAATACCCCGATCCGCTTCATGCCGGATCAAACGCCCGGCACCTTGCTTGAGTGCCACCGCCGCCTCTGGCAGAGCGTAGGCAGTGAACGCTTTGCCACCAGCCATTTCGATGTGTTGGGTGCGAGCCTCCACCAATGGATCTCCCGGGGGCGGAAAAGGCAGCTTGTCGATAACCACCAGTTGCAGAGCATCGCCTGGCACATCAAACCCCTCCCAGAAGGAAGCCGAAGCCACCAGCACGCAACCCGGCCGCCCGTGCGATGCCCCCTCGCGAAAACGCTCCATCAGGCGCCGCTTGGGCCACTCGCCCTGCACCAGCACATCCAACGTGCCTGAAGCCTGCCAACGTGCTTTGAGTGCGTCGCCAATGGTGCGCAAGGCCTTGAGCGTGGTGGTCAGCACCAGCGTGCGCCCGCCCAGCGGCTCGGCGGCCAGTGCAACCCAGTCAGCCACGCTACGGCTGTGGGACGGATCTGCAGGCGACGGCAACTGGCGCGGCACATACAAAGCCGCCTGTCGCGCATAGTCGAAGGGGCTGGCCACCCGAAGGATGCGAGCATCCGTGAGCCCAGCTCGTTCGGTGAACCAGGTCAACGCCTCGTCCGCACCGAGGGTCGCAGAGGTGAAAATCCACGCCCTGCCGGCGTTTGCGCCAGGCTCCTCGGGCCAAGCTTCGCCGTCCGAGGTTTCAGCGGGCGACGCCAGAATCCGGGTGCGCATGGCGTCTGCAATGTCCAACGGGGACTCGATCAGGCGCAACTGGTTGCCCACATCGAGCCAACGCACCGCATCGGCCTGGCACGGGCCTGAAAACCTGGCCAGCCGGGCCAATAGTGCACTGCCCCGTTCGTACAGGCGCTCCAGATCGGGGGACATTTCGCTCACGGTGTCCAGGGCCTCCAGCGCCTGTGCACACGCCAAGGCCAGTGCGCGCAGCGCGGACTGCCATACGGCGCCCGAGACACCTTCGGGAGCCTCCTCCGTCCAGCGCAATCTGCCCCCTCCCGAAATGCCATTCAGTCCCTGGAAAGCAGCGGTGCCCACGACCAGACGGAGGTCCCGCGCAGACAACTCCAGAAGCTGCGCCAGGCCTGTCCAGTCAGCCAGACCGCGCGCATGCTGCAGCCCGGCTATCAAGAGGTCACGGGCAAAGTCCAACCATTGCCCCGTGGAAATCTGCGTACCCAAAAACTGCACGCCAGTCTCATTGATCTGGTGGGCCTCATCAAAAACGACCACACGCACCGTCGGCAGCAACTCGGCCATGCCTGACTCGCGTACCGCCACATCCGCAAAGAACAGATGGTGATTGATGACCACGATGTCAGCCGCCAACGCCTCGCGCCGCGCCCGATGAACATGGCATTCCCTAAAGCGCGGGCAGGAAGACCCCAGGCAGTTCTCACGCGTCGAGGTGACCAGGGGGATCACGGGCGATCGCTCGTCCAACCCTGTCAGCTCGGCCAGATCGCCGGATACGGTCTGGCGCGACCAATCCTCCACCTTGGCCAGCACACGGGCGACGCCTCGGTCCAAGGCCTGAGCATCCTGCCGTGCCTGCTCCATGCGGTGCAGGCACAAGTAACTGGCGCGCCCCTTGAGCAGGGCCATGCGAACGGGCAGCCCCAGGATGTGCGCCAAGCGGGGCAGATCGCGGGCGAACAACTGGTCTTGCAAGGCCTTGGTGGCCGTAGACAACAGCACCCGCTCGCCACTCAGCAAGGCCGGCACCAGGTAGGCAAAGGTCTTGCCCACTCCAGTGCCTGCCTCCACCACCAGCGCCCCTCCCTCTGTAATGGTCTGGGCCACCGCAATGGCCATCTGGGTCTGACCGTCACGCGGTTGAAAATGCCCATCCGCCCTCGCTAGCACACCATCGGGGGCAAACACCTCGGGCACCATGGCCTCCAGTGACATCACGCGGGCTCTTGCGGTTGAAGTTGCCGCTCCAGCCGCTCCATCGCGTCACGCAACACGAGTCGGCGCTTTTTGAGACGGCGCAGGGTGAGTTCGTCGGGTGCCGCTTCGGGCTTACACCGGTCGATGAGTGCGTCGAGATCGGCATGTTCCATGCGCAGCTCGATCAACTGACGGTGGGGAGAGTGCAGGCTGGGTTTCAAGGCAGGAGGCCATGGGCATGGCAAAAATGCCACAGGCGGGCGGATAATACGCGCTTGGCCCGCTTTCCACGACAGGCGTTCGCGTAGGCGCCCCCACAATCTGCAGCATGACCAAAGCGTTTCGCCTCATCGCCTCCACCGGCATCCACAAGGGTGACCGCGAATACCAGCAAGACCAGGTGGCCCTGATCTCCCACGAGCGGCACAACGGCTGCGTTCTGGGTGTGGTTGCCGACGGGATGGGCGGCCGCAGCGGGGGGCGCAAAGCATCAGACCAGGTCATGATGACAGCACGGCAACTGTTCGAGCGGTACTCGCCAGACACCGATGACCCGGTGGCAATGCTCAAGAACATGGTTGAAGAGGCCCACATCGTTATCCGGTTGACGGCCATATCGGCAGAGCAGGAACCTCACAGCACCATCGCTGCGTTTCTCATCAATCCCCGGGGCGACTGCCATTGGGTGCATGCGGGCGACTCGCGCATCTACCACTTTCAAGGCTCACGGCTGGCATTCCGCACCAGCGACCACTCTTATGTGCAAGCCCTGGTGGACCGGGGTGAGCTGACGGAAGCCGAGGCCAACAACCATCCTCATTCCAACATTCTGGTGGGTTGCCTGGGCACAGAGAGTGACCCGCCCATCACTACCCACGTCATTCCGCAACTTCAGCCGGGCGATGTCTTGCTGGCCTGCAGCGATGGGGTTTGGCACTACTTTTCTCCCACCGAACTGGCATCGGTGGTCGATTCGCTGTCGCCCCGCGAAGCGACGGAGTTCCTGATTGAAAAAGCCCGCTCCCGGGCACGCGGAGGCGGCGACAACCTGTCGCTGGTGGTCGTCAAGATCGAAGCCCTGGCCGAAGAGAAAAAGATTGCTCGCCTGACGCCGCTGGATACGGGTCGGCCCTGAGGGCATTGTCCGCACCACCCATCGGAGCGTCGACGGGTGAGCGCAAACCCATCGAGCAACCAGCAGGTAGTCGCCGCTACCCTATCTTCAGCCACTCGGCCACTGATTGCTTGGCTCGGCCGCCCTTCCAAACTCAGCGAGGCGCAGAAGCAGCAGGCGCTGGCAAGGGCGCTGCAGGCTTGCGGCCCTGAGCCAGGGCATCGGCTTGGGATTTTTCGACCCGCGCGCGGCGCTCCTCCGCCGCTTGGAGCGCCTCGGCATGTTTGGCACGCGATTGGGCAGCGCGCTCAGCAGTCCCCGCAGCGCGGGCCGCCTGTTCACTGGCCTGAACCTGGGCACGGCTATTTTGTTGCTGCGCGCGTTGGTGTGCGTCCTGGTCCCGCTGTGCCTTGGCAACATCCGGATCGGCGGATGGCTTGCGAACCTGCGCGTCAGCGCGTTTGCTCGCTGGCGGTACGGCCATTTGCTTATCTTCAATGGCCCGCAGGCGCTCCGCCGCTTTCTCCCTGCGCTCGGCATCGTTGAGTTCAATTTCCTGCGCACGCAATCGGTCGTGGGACTCCCGAGCCTTGGCGCGTACACCGCGCAAGCAATCCTCCACAGCAAAGCGTTGGTAGCACACCGCCTCATCCTGCTGCCGCCGGGCCGTCAGTGCCTCGCGCTCCATTTTGATTCGGTCACGCTCCACTTTGCGATGTGCAGCGGTCGACGCGGATGCGGCATCTACTTCTACCCCCGTCGCGGCCCAGGCCGGGGCGACCAGCACAGGCAGTGTTGAGCAAGCCAGCGCCAGCACTACCGCCAAAAAGCGACCACCGGTCTTGTTCATGTCAACCCCGTATCCACCATGCGGCGCTCCAGCGCCAGAAACTCCTTGGACTGCATCTCGTTGAGCCGGGACACTGTGCGCGGAAACTCGTGAGCCAAAGGCCCTTCGGTATACAACTGCTCGGGCGGCACAGCCGCCGACAGGATGAGTTTGACCCGGCGGTCGTACAGCACATCCACCAGCCAGGTAAAGCGCCGCGCAGGCGACGCCATGCTCACAGGCATGTAAGGAACATCGGACAGCAACACCGTGTGGAACTGCGTTGCAATTTCCAGGTAGTCGTTTTGCGATCGAGGACCACCACACAGTGTCTTGAAGTCAAACCACACCACCCCGCCAGCCTTGCGACGGGCGCGAATTTCGCGCGCCTCGATATGCAGCACGGGATCTTCATCGTGCACTTCAGCGAGTTGATCGAACGCCTGGTTCATCTCGGCATCCGCCTCTGCGCCCAGTGGCGTGTGATACAGCTTTACGTGCTCCAGCGTACGCCGGCGGTAATCGGTTCCATTGTCCACATTGACCACCTCCAGCCGCTCGTTGAGCAGTGCAATGGCAGGCAAGATGCGGTCCCGATGCAAGCCACCGGGGTAAAGGTCGTCAGGCTTGAAATTGGAAGTGGTCACGAAGCCGACGCCGTTGTTGAACAACGCCACCAGCAATCGGTGCAGGATCATCGCGTCCGTGATGTCCGCCACATGGAACTCATCAAAACAGATGAGCTTGTAGCGTTTGGCAATGCGCTCGCCCAACACATCCAGCGGATTGACCGTGCCCTGAAGGGCCGCCAGTTCGCGATGCACCTCACGCATGAATTCGTGAAAGTGCAAGCGCACCTTTCGCTTCAGGGGAACAGCGTCAAAAAAGCACTCCATCAAAAAGCTCTTGCCGCGCCCCACCCCGCCATACATGTAGACACCGCGGGGAATCTCCGGGCGGTTGATCAGCTTCTTGATCGCGTTGGAGCGCCGAGCCTTGTACTGGGCCCACTCGTCAGCACAGCGCTGCAGGGCTTCCACTGCTCGCAGCTGGGCGGGGTCGCTTTGATAGCCTTTGGCGGCCAGCTCGGCCAGGTAAGCCTGTTTGACGGTCACTTTGCGGTTGCTCTGATACTACAAAATTGATAGCTGCAAGCGCATGTTAATCATGCGCTTGCAGCCGATTGAGACCCAATATCAGAAGTTCAGCGTGCGCTTGTCCACCGCCAGCGCTGCTTCCTTGGTGGCCTCGCTCAAGCTGGGGTGGGCATGGCAAATGCGTGCGATGTCTTCGCTGCTGGCCTTGAACTCCATGGCCACAACGGCCTCGGAGATCAGCTCGCTGGCCTGTGGGCCCACGATGTGCACACCCAGGATCTCGTCGGTCTCGGCATCCGCCAGCATCTTGACCATGCCGGTGGTGTCGCCCAGCGCACGTGCGCGGCCATTGGCCAGGAACGGGAAGCTGCCCGCCTTGTACTTGACCCCATCGGCCTTGAGCTGCTGCTCAGTGCGGCCCACCCAGGCGATCTCGGGGCTGGTGTAGATGACCCAGGGGATGGTGTTGAAGTTGACATGACCATGCTGGCCGGCAATGCGCTCGGCCACGGCAACGCCCTCTTCCTCGGCCTTGTGGGCAAGCATGGGGCCGCGCACCACGTCGCCCACCGCCCAGACGCCGGGCAGATTGGTCTTGCAGTCAGCATCCACCACGATGGCGCCGCGCTCGTCGAGCTGCAGGCCCACCGCTTCGGTGTTCAGGCCGATGGTGTTGGGCACGCGGCCGATGGAGACGATGAGCTTGTCCACGTCCAACGACTGTGCTTCGCCCTTGGCATTGGTGTAGGCAATGCTCACACCCTTTTTGCCGGTCTTGATTTCGCCGACCTTCACGCCCAGCTCGATCTTCAGGCCCTGCTTGTCGAAGGCCTTCTTGGCTTCCTTGGCGATCTGCTCATCCACCGCGCCCAGGAAAGTGGGCAGACCTTCGAGGATGGTGACTTCAGCGCCCAGGCGGCGCCAGACCGAGCCCATTTCCAGGCCGATCACGCCCGAGCCGATGAGGCCGAGCTTCTTAGGCACGGCGCCAACGCGCAGCGCACCGTCGTTGGACAGCACCAGTTCTTCGTCGAACGGCGTGCCGGGCAGCGCACGGGCGTTGGAGCCGGTGGCGATGATGATCTGCTTACCGGTCAGCGTCTCTTCAGCGGCACCTGCCACCTTGATCTCGTAACCGCCCTCGGCAGCCTTCACGAACGAGCCACGGCCGTGGAAGAAGCTGACCTTGTTCTTCTTGAACAGGTACAGGATGCCGTCGTTGTTCTGCTTCACGACGGTGTCCTTGCGGGCAATCATCTTGGCCACGTCCATCTTGACGCCGGTGGCGGTGATGCCATGCTCGGCAAAGTGCTTGTTGGCATGCTCGAAATGCTCGGACGACTGAAGCAGGGCCTTGGAGGGAATGCAGCCCACGTTGGTGCAAGTGCCGCCAGGTGCGGGGCCGCCCTTCTCGTTCTTCCACTCGTCGATACAGGCGACATTGAAGCCCAGCTGGGCGGCGCGGATGGCGGCGATGTAGCCGCCGGGGCCACCACCGATGACGATCACATCAAATTGTTTGCTCATGGGAAATCTCGTTCAGTCAGTTGGAGAAAGACCCACCGGCGGGCAGGACCAGAGGCCGGGCCACGCGGGTGGGTCGATACAGTCAGGGGATCAGATGTCGAACAGCAGGCGCGATGGGTCTTCCAGCGCGTCCTTCATCGCCACCAAGCCCAGCACGGCTTCGCGGCCGTCGATGATGCGGTGGTCATAGGACATGGCCAGGTAGTTCATCGGGCGGATCACGATCTGGCCGTTTTCGACCACGGCGCGGTCCTTGGTGGCGTGCACACCCAGAATGGCCGACTGGGGCGGGTTGATGATGGGGGTGGACAGCATGGAACCGAACGTGCCGCCATTGGAGATGGAGAACGTGCCACCGGTCATTTCTTCAATGCCCAGCTTGCCTTCCGCAGCCTTCTTGCCGAACTCGGCAATCTTCTTCTCGATGTCGGCGAAGCTCATCTGGTCTGCATTGCGCAGGATGGGCACCACAAGACCACGGGGCGAGCCCACGGCGATACCGATGTCGAAGTAGCCGTGGTAGACGATGTCGTTGCCGTCCACCGATGCATTCAGCACAGGGTACTTCTTGAGGGCATGCACAGCAGCCTTGACGAAGAAGGACATGAAGCCCAGCTTGGTGCCGTGCTCTTTGGTGAAGCTGTCCTGGAACTTCTTGCGCAGGTCCATCACCGGAGCCATGTTCACTTCGTTGAACGTGGTCAGGATGGCGTTGGTCGATTGCGACTGCAGCAGACGCTCGGCCACGCGAGCACGCAGGCGGCTCATGGGCACGCGCTGCTCGGGGCGGCCGCTCAGGTCTTCCTTGCCAGCGGGCGCTGCCACCTGGGGCAGTGTCTTGGAGGGCACACCGGTGGGGATCACGCTGGGGGCTGCCACGGCAGCCTTGGCGCCACCGGCCACAGCGGCCAGCACATCACCCTTGGTCACACGGCCATCCTTGCCCGAACCGGCCACGGCCGACACAGACAGGTTGTTGTCGGCGAGCAGCTTGGCGGCGGCAGGCATGGCCACATCGCCCTTGGAGCCACCGGCAGCAGCGGGTGCGGCAACAGGCGCTGCGGCGGCAACAGGAGCTGCTGCTGCCGGAGCAGGAGCCGCGGCACCAGCCTTGCCTTCGGTGTCGATCTTGGCGATGAGCTGGTCGGCCACCACCGTGGCGCCGTCGCCCTGGATGATTTCAGCCAACACGCCAGCGGACGGTGCGGGCACTTCGAGCACGACCTTGTCGGTTTCGATCTCGATCAGGATCTCGTCCACCGCCACGGCCTCACCGGCCTTTTTCTTCCAGGTCAGCATGGTGGCTTCAGCCACGGATTCGGACAGCTGGGGGACTTTGACTTCTACGATAGCCATATCAATTCTTTCGGAATGGGGTTTTGTTCTGTTGTCGGGTCGCAGCTGGCCTTACTTGGTCAGGACAAAACCCTTGAGCTTGGCAAACGCGCCGTCCACCAGCGCCTTTTGTTGTTCCTGGTGCAGGTGCGAGTAACCCACGGCTGGAGATGCCGAAGCAGCGCGGCCGGAGTAGCCCAGCTTCTGGCCTTCGAGCATGTTCTCGTGGATGTAGTGCTGCACGAAGAACCAGGCACCCTGGTTTTGCGGCTCGTCCTGGCACCACACCACGTCGGTGGCGTTGGGGTACTTCTTCAGTTCAGCGGCAAACGCCTTGTGCGGGAAGGGGTACAACTGCTCCACGCGCAGGATCACCACATCGTCGGCTTCCTTCTCTGCGCGCTTCTTCACGAGGTCGTAGTAAACCTTGCCAGAGCATGCGATCACGCGCTTGACCTTGGCCGCCTTCTTGACGATGGCTTCATCCTGCTCGGGAATCACCGTCTGGAAGCTGCCCTTGGTGAACTCGGACAGCGGCGAGGTCGCATCCTTGTTACGCAGCAGCGACTTGGGCGTCATGATGATCAGCGGCTTGCGCAGATCACGCACCATCTGGCGACGCAGCACGTGGAAGATCTGGCTGGCCGTAGTGGGTTGCACGATCTGCATGTTGGCGTCGGCAGCCAATTGCATGAAGCGCTCCAGGCGGGCAGAGCTGTGCTCCGGGCCCTGGCCTTCGTAGCCGTGGGGCAGCATCAGGGTGATGCCGTTTACCCGGCCCCACTTCACTTCGCCGGAGGCGATGAACTGGTCGATCACCACTTGGGCGCCATTGGCGAAGTCGCCGAACTGCGCTTCCCAGATCACCAGTGTGTTGGGGTCGTTCGACGCATAGCCGTACTCGAAGCCCAGGACGGCCTCTTCGGACAGGATGGAGTCGATCACAACAAACGGGGCCTGGTTGTCGGCCACGTTCTGCAGCGGCACGTAGGTACCAATGTCCCACTTCTCGCGCTTTTGGTCATGGATCACGGCGTGGCGGTGCGTGAACGTGCCGCGGCCGCAGTCTTCACCGGACAGGCGCACGGGATAGCCGCTGGCCACCAGCGAGGCAAATGCCATGTGCTCACCCATGCCCCAGTCCACAGGGATGTCACCACGGCCCATGGCCGCGCGGTCGTCATACACCTTCTTCACCAGCTGATGCGGCGTCACGCTCTCGGGGATGGTGGTGATCTTCTCAGCCAGGCGCTTCCACTCTGCCAGAGGAATCGCCGTGTCTCCAGCATCGGTCCACTTTTTGCCCAGGAACGGGCTCCAGTCCACCGCGTACTTGCTCTTGAAGTTGGTCAGCACGGGATCGACCGTGTGCTTGCCCGCATCCATAGCAGCGCGGTAGGCCTTGACCATGTCGTCGCCCAGTGACTCGCCCAGACCCTGCGCCGCCAGCTTATCGGCGTACAGCTTGCGTGTGCCGGGGTGTGCGCCGATCTTCTTGTACATCAGCGGCTGCGTCAGAGCCGGGGTGTCCTGCTCATTGTGACCCAGCTTGCGGAAGCAGATGATGTCCACCACCACGTCTTTCTTGAACTCCATGCGGAACTCAAGCGCGAGCTGAGTGGCCAAGACCACGGCTTCCGGATCATCACCGTTCACGTGCAGTACGGGCGACTCGATCATCTTGACGATGTCGGTGCAGTACAGCGTGGAGCGGGTGTCACGTGGATCAGACGTGGTGAAGCCGATCTGGTTGTTGATGATGATGTGCACCGTACCACCCGTGTAGTAGCCACGGGTCTGGGCCAGCGCCAGAGTTTCCTGATTGACACCTTGGCCTGCAAAGGCTGCGTCACCGTGCACCAGCACTGGCAAAACCTGCTTGCCGTGTGGATCGGCACGGCGGTCCATGCGAGCACGCACAGAGCCTTCGACCACGGGGTTCACGATTTCCAGGTGCGAGGGGTTGAATGCCAGCGACAGGTGAACCGGACCGCCGGGGGTCGTCACATCCGAGCTGAAGCCCTGGTGGTACTTCACGTCACCCGCAGGCAGGTCTTCGGGAGCGGTGTGATCGAACTCAGCGAACAGGTCCTTGGGCATCTTGCCCAGCGAGTTGACCAGCACGTTCAGGCGGCCGCGGTGGGCCATGCCGATCACGATTTCTTGTACGCCCTTGGCGCCTGCAGATTGGATGAGTTCATCCATCGCAGCAATAAAGCTTTCGCCGCCTTCCAACGAAAAGCGCTTCTGCCCCACGTACTTGGTGTGCAGGAAGCGCTCCAGCCCTTCAGCAGCCGTCAGGCGGTCAAGGATTTGTTTTTTCTTGTCAGCACCAAAGCTGGGCTTGCTGCGGATCTTTTCCAGCTTCTCCTGCCACCAGCGCTTCTGGTTCTGGTCGGTGGCGTACATGTATTCAGCGCCGATGGAGCCACAGTAGGTCTCACGCAGCGCGTTGATGAGTTCACGCAACGTCATCGACTCTTTGCCGAAGAACGTGTTGCTGGTGTTGAACACCGTTTCCTGATCAGCGTCGCTGAAACCGTAGAACGAAGGCTCCAGTTCAGGAATTGCGGGACGCTCTGTGCGCTTGAGCGGATCCAGATCGGCCCAGCGCTGACCCACATTGCGGTAAGCGGCGATCAGCTGCTGAACGGCGGTACGCTTGCGGCCCAGTTCAGAGTCGGCGCCCGTCGCAACCACAACCTTGGTGCCGCCTTGCTTGGCACGCTCGGCAAAGGCATTGATGACAGGCAGATGGGGAACGTCTTTGGCGTTGCTGCCATCCACGGCGGGGACATGCTGCAGCGCGTCAAAGTACTCGCGCCACGTATCTGGCACGCTACCGGGATTGGCGAGATAGTTCTCGTACATCTCTTCGACATAGGGCGCATTGCCGCCGAAGAGGTAAGTGTTGCCTTGGTAGGCTTGATAGACGGATGTCGTATCGCTCATATTCCGCTGACCTCCGCTTTCCTTGGGAAAGCATTAGCTGGTTGAGAAACCTTCCGCGACACGGCTGAACCGGTTGGCGGATGCGACTGTGGCTGGGGAAGGGCCTTGGTACGGGCGCCATTGTGCCACCGAACCGAAGTCCACCCCCAAAAAGTGGATCCAAAC